>CAZURG010000001.1:0-1639 GCA_964623645.1 uncultured Gammaproteobacteria bacterium
GAGAGTGTGTGAGCTTCCATCCCGGGAACAAGAGGCGAGTTCTCGAACCGAAAAAAGAGGCCACCCCGCCCGGGGACCGGCCCGCCCTCGTGGGAAAGGGCGGGCCTTCGTGGGGCGCAGCCCCACCCCCTCTGCCGGGAGGCTAAAACCCCGCCGCCAATGGCGCCAACAATAACAACACCGTGGAAACCACCATCAAAACCGCCAATATCTTGAGAAAGATTCTTTTTTTCCGCGGAAGATGTTCCATAGTGAGGATTTTAGGATCGTCGCAAGACTTTAATAAACGTATCCGGCGGAATCTCGACCCCGCCTTTCCCGTGCTCCATCATGCGCTGTTTCCCTTTCTTTTGCTTCTGCAGGAGTTTCGACTTGCGGCTGTAGTCGCCACCCGACATTTTCGCGAGAACGTCCTTGCGGAAGGCGGACAGCCGTTCCGAGGCGATGATCTTCGCGCCGATGGCGGCCTGCAGCTTCACCACGAACTGCTGGTTCGGCAGCTCTTCCTTCAGCGTCTCGACGATCTCCTTGCCGCGGCGATAGGCCTCGGATTCGTGGAGGAGCGTGGCGAGCGCCTCGACCGGCTCTTCCGCCACCAGGATCGTTAGGCAGACCAACTCCGACGCGCGATAGCCGAAGAACTCGTAGTTCAGCGACGCGTACCCCGCCGTCACGCCCTTGAGCTTATCATAAAAATCCACGATCACCGACGCGAGCGGCATCTCGTAGTGCAAGATCGCGCGCTCCAGGTCAAGGTATTCGGTCGTCAGGTACACGCCGCGCCGATCCTGCACCAGCTGCATCACGTTGCCCAGATATTCCTTCGGGCAGACGATGTCGACCTTCGCCCACGGCTCGCGCGTCTCCTGGATGACCGACGGGTCGGGGAATTCGGCGGGTGACTTGATCATCTTCTCGGTCCCGTTCGTGAGGGTGACCTCGTACCCCACGGACGGGGTCGTCACGACCACGTCCATGTCGAATTCGCGCATCAGGCGCTCCTGGACGATCTCGAGGTGCAGCATGCCGAGCAGGCCGCAGCGGAACCCGAATCCTAATGCGGCGGAATGCTCCGGCTCGAACGCGAGGGCCGCATCATTGAGCTTCAATTTCAAGATGGCGTCGCGCAACCGCTCGTACTCGTTCCCCTCGCTGGGGAAAATGCCGGCATAGACCATCGGGCGGACCTCCTTGTAGCCCGGCAGCATCTCGACCTGGCCCGTGGATTCGCGCGCGGTCACGGTATCGCCGACGCGCACCAGGGAAATGTCCTTCAGGCCGCTCACGATATAGCCGATCTCGCCCGTCTGGAGTTCCGGAAGGGGTTCGTACTGCGGCTTGAGGGCCCCGACGTCCAGCGCCTGGCCGTCGCCATCCGTAGCGATGAAGTGGAGGGCGGCGTTTTTCTTCAAGGAACCGTCGACGCACCGGATATAGGCCACGACCCCCTGGTAATCGTCGTATTTCGAATCGAAAATGATCGCCCGGAGGGGCTTTTCGGGATCACCAGATGGCGGCGGCACGTCGCGGACGATGCGCTCCATGCTGAAGCCCTCGGCATAGCCGTAGGCGCCCATCACGTACTGCTGGCACGAGAGCACGATGTCTTTCGCGTTCTCGGCGATGAAGAGTTTGGCCA
>CAZURG010000001.1:1649-83772 GCA_964623645.1 uncultured Gammaproteobacteria bacterium
GCGGACACGCCCTCCCCGGTCTTGCCGGAAGCCGTGAGGACCTCCTCCCGCTTGCACCCGATGAGCTGCATGATCTCGGCCGCGCGGCGCTCGACATCGGCATTCGGCAGGTCGATCTTGTTCAGGACCGGGATGATCGTCAGGTTCTGCTCAACGGCGAGGTACAGGTTCGCGATGGTCTGCGCCTGGACGCCTTGCGTAGAATCGACCAACAAGATCGCGCCCTCCACGGCGGCAAGGGAGCGCGACACCTCATACGTAAAATCCACGTGGCCAGGCGTGTCGATGAGGTTGAGCTCGTAGGTTTCGCCGTCATGGGCGGTGTAGGCCATGCGCGCCGGCTGGAGCTTGATGGTGATGCCGCGCTCGCGCTCGAGGTCCATGGTGTCGAGCAGCTGCTCCTTCATCTTGCGCTTCTCGACGGTCCCCGTGATCTCCAAAAGACGGTCCGAAAGCGTGGACTTCCCATGGTCGATGTGGGCGATGATGCAGAAATTGCGGATGTGGGACTGGTCCATATTTGCGCTGAGCGTAGCGGAAATGTGGGTTGGGGGCAAGAGGTGGAAACAGGCTCCAAGCCTGCGATAAACAAAAAAAGACCGCCTCCGAGACACGCGAACGCTGGGCGCTGCGGCACGAATGACCGTCTAGGGAATGCAGAGGAAGGGGAACGCGCCGCCAGCGGGTGGCGCGCCCTACCTCGACGTGCGGACGTAGGTGGGAACCGAGCAGCGCGGATCCGAGAAGCTCAGGGATCGCGTGCCCGTGCGGAGCTTGACCTCGGATTCCGCCGTGAAGTCGAGGACAAAGACCGACGAGCAGAGCAGGGGGCTGGCACGGAGCCCGGGAACGCAGACGAACGGGGCACCGCCCGTGGCAGCCATCTGCCTGATCCAGGCAGGGTGCAGGGCGGCCGCCGCGAACACGGCGGCCCCCGGCAGAAAGCGGCCCGCCGTGAGATCGACGTCCGCGTCGAACACCTGCTCGACGCTCGTTGCGAGGAAGGAACCGAAATCCACCACCTCCCAACAGAGCTGACCGCCGAAGACGCGCTCATGACCGGGGATCAGGTTGACCGCGGAGAGGAAGAGTTCTTCCTCCCGGGTGAGGGTGACGGTCGCGCCCTGGGCCACCCGGGCGCGGATGAGCAGCTCACGGACCGTGTGGGCGATCCCCGGCAAGCACGAGCCCGCCGGCGCGCGGAGGTAGGGGACCAGCGTGACCGCCACGAGCCTGCCCTCGGGCCACATCGGGATGGAACGCGCCGCCTTGGTGAACTCCTCCTCGGGGATGCCCCAACCACACCCGCGGTTCCACCCGCGGACGATTTCGATCTGCGACTGGGGATCGGTGAAACGGCCGTGGACCGGCCGGCTGTTCGACAGCAGAGGGTCGAGCGCGGCGATCCAGCACCGCATCAGCTCGTCGTCCCCGAGCAGCCTCCTGACCGCATCGAGCTTGAGCCCGAACCGACCCGCGCGGCCGAAGAACTCCACAGCCTGAGAGAGGCTGATGACCGAACCGAGATTGAATTGACTGGCCATGATGGACCCGCCCTTTCTTGATGCCGCCGACGAGCCCGGATTCCGCCACCTGCGGAAATCCGAACCTGCCTATGGTTGAAAACGGCTCATTAAAGCCAATTTTTAGCGGCAAGAAGCCATCCTCAACCACCCCCATCCTAGCGTTTTGTAAAAACAAATCGACGCACGATTCTAGCAGCCTTTTGCGGAAATGTCAAACTACACGAGGCGTCTTCGACGAACGAGACGAATCCCCCTCCCCACCCACTCTTCCGCCTCCTTCACCCCACATAGCCATAGAACGATCAGGTACGTTGCGCCCCCAACCCCGGCCGCCGCCCCAAACTGCACCAATACCTGCCAAAACGTCCGCAACGGGACGATCGTTCCGACCGCATGCCGCACGCCATAGGCGAAACAGAGGGCCGGAACGCAGGCGACCGCCGCCATGCCCATCAGGCGCAAGAACGGCCCTTGGCTCTCCGGACCGACCTTCCGTCGCAGGGCCAACCACAAGAGGCAGAGCTGGAGGAACGTCGACACCGAAAACGCGATCGCCAGCCCCGTAACGCCATACGATCCTTTCAGGGACCAGGCGAGGCCAAGATTCAACACCTCCCCAAACAGCGTGATCCAAAACGGGGTCCATGTGGACTGGATCGCATAGAACGCGCGCGCCAGGAGCGGGATCAGGGCCTGGGCGACCAGCGATACGGACAGCCAGCCGACCACGGATGCGGTATCAATCGTGGCCAACCAGTCGAATTGGCCGTCGCCTAAGACCAACCGGACCAGTTGCGCACGTAGTAGGATAAACAGCAGGCTCACCGGCAATAGGCAGAATACGATTGTCCGGCCTGCCTTGCCGAGGGCCAGATGATACGCATCGAACTTGTTGGCGCTCGCGGCTTCCGACAGCAGGGGAAACGCCGCCACGGCAAAGGAAATGCCGATGACGCCCAACGGGAAACTCTGCAAGTTGTTCCCCAACTGGAACACGGACACCGAGCCGGCGCGTAACGTCGACGCCAGCGAAAGGAGGATCACCAGGCTGACTTGCGAGGCCCCGAGGGCCGCCAAGCGTGGGGCGGTCAGCTTCAGGAGGCGCGTCAGCTCAGGGCTCCAGCGAAAGGAAGTGGGCCGCGACACGCCCAAACCAACCGCGACGATCCCTTGCGTGAGGGCATGCATCATGGCCCCAAATACCACCCCAAGCGCGACCCCCGCGATCCCAAGCCACCGCGAAAAGCAGACAATCCCCAAGAGAATCCCGAAGTTGTACCACACGGGCGCGAACGCGAACGCCAGGACCCGCTTCGAAGCCTGCAAGACGCCGCCAAAGACGGCCGAGATCCCCAAGAACAGGGGGGAAAGAAAGAGGATGCGGGTCAGCGAGACGGCCAGCTCCAACCGCTGCGCATCGAACCCCGGCGCAATGAGCGGGACAAGATATGGCGCGAAGGCAATCCCCAACAGCGACAACACCCCTAACGCCGCGGCGACCCACAGGAGGACGATGGAAGAAAACGCGAACGCCTCCTTCTCCCCTTTTTTGGCGCGCAGCTCAGAAAAGAGCGGGATGAAGCCCGCACTCAGAGCCCCCAAGATCAGCAGGCTGTAGAGCGTGTCCGGGAGGCGAAAGGCGGCATAATACGCGTCGAGCTGCCAACCGGCCCCATAATTCGTCGCCAGCAACCGGTCCCGCAACACGCCCAACAAACGTGAACACACCGAGGCCGCGGCGAGCCAGAAGGCCATCATCCCCACCGTCCCGTGCTCGACCGACCACACGGCGCGCCAACGCTGCAACATAGCAAGAAAAAGAAAAGCCGGATTACGCTCGGCATGATATCAGAAATCGAACGGGTCCGCCGGACGGCTCCAGACAAGCCAATGACCCTGGGCATCGGTTTCGACGGTGACCTTGGTGAGGCAGGAGCCTGGCGCGGCCTGGCCGAGGCACCGTTCCCCCGTGTCCGGGTCGAACGCGGCCTCATGCCAGCCGCAGACCAGGCGCTCTTCGGACGGATCGAGCGTCAGCGGCCCACCCATGTGGGTGCAGCGGTTGATGAAGGCGCGAACCGTCCCGTGATAGCGAAAGACGTACGCTTCGAGCCCGGGCAAGAGCTTCACCGAACGCCCCTCCCCCTCCGCAAGGGCCGCGACCGGACCGATGAACGTCCGCGGCATATCATTCCGCTTTCGGTTCCTTCGAATAGCCGAACTCGTATGTGAAGATCTCCTTGCGGATCGGGCCGACGAAACGCATGTAGGCCTCGGCGACAATATACTTCCAAGCGATGCCAAGATACCCCTCCTTGCGTAGGCGGCGGACGGACATCTCGAGCGGCAGGTCGGCTAAATACGCAAATTTCCCGCCCGCCTTCTTCAGGCGCTGGACATATTCCATGTCTTCCGCGAACACGACGGTCTCGTCGAAGCCACCGACCCGCTCATGGAGCGCGCGCTTCACAAAAATGCAGCCGCCCGGGGCATGCGGCAAGAAACGGGCCGTCGCCCAAACGTACAGATGATAGAGCCAATGCCAAAGGCGATCCCGTTTGCGATCGCCGTCCGGGATCATATGCGCCGTCCCAAAATCGGCGTTCCGCTGGATGAAGGCCGTTAAGGCACGCTGGTAAAAATCTGCCCCCTGCGGCAGGACGTCGGCATCATGGAAACAGATCCACTCCCCCGTCGCGTGTTTCGCGCCAGCGTTGCGCCCCGGACCGGGCATGCCACCTGGAACGACCTTCGCCCCGAACGATTGGACAACGAGCGGCGTCCCATCCGTCGAATGGGCGTCGGCGACGATCACTTCGAGTTCGACCCCGGTTTGCGCTTGCAGCGCCTGAAGCAGCCGCGGGATCTGGCGGGCTTCGTTTTTGGCGGGAATCACGATGCTGAGTTTCATACAAGAATACCCCTATCCTACGCGAGCTCCGCCGGCTTGGCGAGCCAGATCCTCACGCCGCAATTCCCACACGGCCACGGCAGCCGCCATCGCGACGTTGAGGGATTCCTTGCGGCCGACTTGTGGGATCTGGATGGTCCCCGCACATCGCTCGAGCAGGCTGGGCGGAATGCCGGTGGTTTCGGTACCGAGCAGAAGAGCTAGACGCTCGTGTGAAGGCGCAGAAGGTAACGAGATCGCCCCCGGCACGCGCTCAAGGGCGAAACACGGGATACCTTCCCGCATCAGCGCGCTGAACACCTCATCGATGGACACGCACGAGGCAAACGGGACCCAGTCTTGCGCGCCGAGCGCGGTCTTGGCGATTTTGTCATCCGGCGGACGGGGCGTGTAACCGGACAGCCAGATCTTCGCCACACCAAAGGCATCCGCCATCCGAAACAACGCCCCCACGTTCTCGCGGGAACGGAGGTCATGGGCGATGAGGTGGATCTCGCGCGACATGACGATTTTTTAGCAAAAATAAGGGAAAAAGGCAAGATCTATGAACGCCCTCAGAAAAACCGTCTAGCCCTAGTCAACCGACGCGAAATCCTCTACACTCCCGCCATGAAATATGGCGATCGCTTAGAAGGAACGATTGACGAGCTCGACCAAAAAGGACGCGGGACCTTTTCGGTGACGCTCCAAAACGGAGAAACACGTCGCGTTGTCGTCCCCTTCACCAGCCCCGGGGACCAGATCGAGGCCACATTCCGCAAGCGCGACCAGGGGGCTTGGATCGCTACGCTGGATCGGATTATCGAAGCGAGCCCCGATCGAAAATCGACTCCCTGCCCGCACGCGGGTACGTGCGGAGGCTGTCTGTGGCAGCACCTGAGCTACGATGCGCAACTCACGCTCAAGACGAAGGCCCTGAAGACGAGCTACGAGGCCGCCGGCATCAACCTCCCGCTCGAACCGATCATCCCCTGTCCGGACCCGTTCCACTATCGCAACCGCATGGACTACGCGATCGGCTGGAAAGGCGAGCTCGGGCTCAAGGCTTACGGCCACTGGAACCGCTATCTCGACCTGACAACCTGCCTATTGCTTGATGAGGAAACGCCCACGATCCTGCAAGCGATCCGTGAGACCGCACAAGCGCTTGAATGGCAACCATGGGACGCCCGTGAGCACACCGGACAGTTTCGTTACGCGATCATCCGTCTGGGAAAAAACACGGGACAGCGACTGATCCACCTCCTCGTGCGAGATCTTGAACAGGTGACGACGGGACAACGACAAGCCCTCATTGAACGATTGGGCCCGCATTGCACTTCCCTCATCCTGGGAGAAAACACCAAGCCGACCGACATCTCGTACGCCGAACGCTGCGTCGCGCTCCAAGGCCCGCTCCATCTTGAAGAGGAGGTAAACGGGACACGCTATCGCATCCATCCGAACGCCTTTTTCCAGACGAATACGCGCATGGCAGAAGCGCTCCAGGCGAAAGGGCTAGAAGCGTTAGGACCACTCGAAGGACGGCACATTCTGGATTTATACGGGGGAATCGGATTCTTTGGGGTAGCGGCGGCGAAACGGGGCGCAACGGTGTTCGGCCAAGAATTAGACGCCTTCGCGGTCTCGGAGGCGCAAAAGAACGCGGAACAGAACCAGGTTGCCGAGCGCTGCACCTTCGCGAGCGGACCCGTGGAACGACTGGAAGCCTCCGCCTGGAAAGCAGCTGCCGCCCTCATCGATCCGCCGCGCGCGGGACTGCATCCGAAGGCCTTGGAAGCGCTATGCGCCCATGGGCCGGAACGGGTCGTGTACATTTCCTGCAATTACCATTCCTTCCTGCGCGAATGGCCGATCATCGAAAAGGCCTATCGCCTCGAACGAGTCGAACCGCTTGACCTCTTCCCGCAGACGCCGCACGTGGAGGTCGTCCATGCGCTGACACGAAAAGGAGCCTGATGGGCTTCTTTTCGTTCGCATGCCTCACGTTCCCATCAGCCACCGCCAGATCACGTCTCCACACACGAGGGCCACCGTCGCACCGATCGCCAATAAAGGGCCAAACGGCCAGCGCACGCGCCGCCACGTCTTGAAGCGAATGAGCTGAACGACGAGGAGCGGGATCACGGCCAGATACGTCACATACACGGCCACGGCAGCACGCGGCCACCCTAAGGCGGCCCCGATGGCGAGCGCAAGGACCGGATCACCCCCACCCAACCAACGTCCACGGGAGAGCCAAGCCTGCAGGCCAAAAAACAGGCCCAAGATTCCCGCCCCAAGCAAAACGGATGAGATGGGAGCGCCCAACCAGACGCGCCCCGTCCCAAAAAGCACGGCGGCGGCAATGAGCGGCTCGATCGGCAGGATCCGCCAACGCGCATCCAACAGGGCGATAAAAAGCAATCCCATTAAAAAAAGCACATTCCAACTCCAAAGCAGCAGCGAACCTTCCCGCGTAAACAGATAGAACCAAGGATAGATCCAAGTAAGCGCTCCAAAAAAAGCCGAACAAAGGGAAAAAGCTTGCTCCGGATGCCCATCCGCCAAATGGTCCCACGGGATCCGCGCCCAGGCGTACGGCCCCGTAAAAACGGGACATGTGCGGGCTTCGCGCACGTCCGGAACCCCGACGGCATGACATCGTACCCAATCAACAAGAATCACGAACCAGAGCCCTAAACTGGCCCCGACTGCCCCCGAGACGAACAGGCCGACCCAAAACATAGCTATTTCAAGTCCTCGCTCGCATCGAAACCGGTGCTGTGGAGATAGTAGACATTCGCCTCACCCAAAGAGGAATCCCGTTCGGTCTCGAAACGGATGGTGTAGCCGCCAGGTCCGCCCTTGTACCAATAGAATTCATTGGAACCGGGTCCGGCCGGAACGGGCTGAAGCAAGACCGGCGATTTCGCCTGACTGGAGGGGACAAACCCATCGAGCGTCAGCGTATCCGTGACGCCCGGTTCGCCGATCGCCATCCCGGGGCTGACAGGATAGGTCGCCTTCTGTTGCCAATACACGCTCAAGGCGGCACGCAACGCGTTCACATCGGAAACACGGACCGCATCGCGGGCGCGGGCACGCGCGTGGTTGATGGAAAGGGCCCCAAGCGTGACCAGCAAGCCAAAAAACGCGAGAACGATCAATCCTTCGAGAGCAGAGAATCCGGCACGCCAAGTGAGAGGACGCATAGAAAAATTAATCGGAATGAGGATCAGGAGTCGGCCCCAACAAACGATCGACGTACCGTTGCATCTCTTCGGGATGGTGGTGGGCCTTGACGAGATACCCGCTCGCTCCCGCCCCGAGGCAAAAGAGGATATCCTCTTTCGATCCTAGGCTCGAACACATGATCACGGGGATATCACGGGTCGTCTCGGAGCGCTTCAGGGCTCGTAAGGCCTGGAACCCGTCCTGGATAGGCATCTTGATATCGAGAAGGATGGCTTCTGGCGGGTCCTGGTGAGCAAAACGCACACCTTCTTCACCATGTTCGGCCTCACGGACGTCCCAACCGGCCCGTTCGAAAACGCGCCGTAACGCCCGACGGAATAATCCATCATCATCGACGTGCAGCAGGACGCGTCGGCTCATACGAGAGATGATACGCTTCCCACGCGCTCCCGTGAAGCGTCTCGCGACGCCGCACGACGAGGACCGGCACGCCCGCCTGCGCCAACGGCCGGATCCAACCCGTTTCCTCCGGAGCGTCCTCGATCCAGCAGAAGGAAATCCCGGCAAGAGCCGCCTGCGAAGCGAGCTCGCGTCCCTGCGGATCACGGGGATGGATGCGCTGCAAGTCCTCGCGCTCAAACAGGTGCTGCGCCTGCGCAACTTCCTGAACGCTCGCCAAGCGCGCTTCCAGCCAGGCATCGGGCGCAAGACAGAGCAGTACGCCTCGCGGTTGCCGCAAAAACTCCTGCCAACCCACTAAGCGCGCCAACGGATGCGCGGCCTCGTGGGCCACCACTTCAAGCAGGTCCCCTTCCACTCCTGAAATACGCGTGCCCTTCCAGGCCTGGCACGGAAATCCGGCCTCAAACCACGTCTGCAAGGCAGGAACCTCCTCCTTCACGAGCGCGAGCATCGGTGCCGGTTCCGCATCTGGACCCACCCACACATGACCCACCCCTTGCTCAACGCAAATGCGTGCTTCGGTGGCTCTAACCCCTTGCCACGTCCGCCACCACGCAGATACAGCAAAATCCGTCGGCTCCGGCCGCCGACGCCAACGCAAGAGATCAGAACGAAAAACGAAACACATCGGCCCAGAAACGCTCGTACGCCAAACAGAAACGACGTCTTCCCAAGGATCGCTGACGAGCCAGCCGGCCTCCCCCTCTTCAGACACCGCCGCCTCGACCCCCTCGGGAAGCTCTCCGCTTACGCCACGCAGCGACCAACGGTCCTGATCCAATCGTTCAAGGGTTAGGCCGAACACCGCTTTAACCAGCTCGGCGTATTGCGACAGGGTCAATAGCCCCGTTCCCAGCAGAACCTGTTCCGGATGCAGACCTTGTTCAATCAAGAAGCGCGCCTTCTGCTCCGTCGCACGCAATAACCACCCGCGACGATAGGCCGCATCGGATAAGGCGAGTCGAGGAACGAGGACCGACATACGCTAGGCGTTCGCATCATGCATGGCACACCCAAGAACAACTGAGAAACGCGGCCCCAACTCCTGTACGACGGATTTCAGTTCCGGCGGATAGATGACCCGAGCCCACGGATTCCCCAAGAACGCGTTCACACCCGTCTGCTGAGTCAGGAATTCGCCCAGGTGAGGCAAGAGCGACGCACCACCCGTCAAGATGATCTTATCGATCCGCTTCGCCTCGTTCCCATTCGATTGGGTCTCATAGAGCGACGTCGCATAGCGGATCTCTTCGAGAATCGGTTTGACGAGGACTTGTAAGACCGGCGCCACATCGCCCGTCGGGGCGAATTTCTGCAGACCGGCGATATCCCGCTTCATGGTTTCCGCCTGTTCGACAGGGATCCCTAAGGTCTTCGCGATCGTCTGCGTCATCGCCGAACCGCCGCTCGCGATCGAGCGCATCACGAAGGGGATCCCCTGCTCGACGATCAGGATGTTCGTCCGCAAGGTCCCGATGTCTACGATCATGATCGTTGCACGATCCTTCCCCACGAGCGCCCGGATCTCCGCAAAAGCCTCCGTCTCGAGATATGCAAGATCAAGACCCGCACGCTTGCAGATGTCGGTATACCGATTAACCAACGTCTTCGGCGCCGCCGTCATGAGCACCCGCGTCGCCGCCCGTTCCGCCTCGGTCTTGCCGGTCTTGTCGATCACGACCGTATCGAGCGCAACCTCTTCTAACGGCAACGGGACCAGCTTCTTCGCCTGGATCTGGACCGCCTCTTTCACGGCTTTCTCATCCGTCGTTGGGACATGCAGAATCGAAGAAAACGTTCCGGAAATCGGCAACGCCGCGACCGCGCGGCGCGTCGTAATGCGCGCCTTTTCAACCATCTTCTTGAGGAGGTCACCCGTCCCTTGCGTATCCTGCAACAGCGACTGCTCGAGACTCTCCGAAGGCAGGTTCACGTACGCGTACGTCACCAGCCGCAAGCGCCCTTTTTCCATTTTTAATTCGACCAGCTTCATGCCGCCGTAGCCGATATCAACCCCGACGAATCCTGTCGAAGCAGGAGTGGAAGAGAAAAGACCCATAGTCTTCGGTATGATAGCACATCCGCGGAAGGGATGACTGAGGGAGAAAAATCCTTACGGGAGCGTGATCGTCTTTTCAAAAAGGACGGGACGGATATCCCCTTCCTCGCCAGCGTACGGCAAACGCGTGGAGACATCATAAACGGAAACCACAAACTTCCCGTCCTCCCAACGACCGCTTCCGATCGGCGCACCGATAAATTCAGAGACGGCGGCGGAATAGGACCATTTCTTCGGCAAGGAAGCGACCCGGGTTTCCGTGTCGCGTAGCAGGTCCCTCACAAGCAGCTGGCGCGACTCGAGCTCCCCCCTTAAGTCAACAAGCGACAAATCGTACCGGCGATCCGGAGAAGTGGCGACGCTCAATATTCCCGGCACCAACGTTCGACGCGTAAATCGCAAGGTCGAGGGGTCGTACATCCAGAGAGGACCGCCGATCTGGTCAACCGAACAGGACTCTACGAAAAAGACCCTTCCCTCGATCAGCGCATAAAATCTTAAGCCGTCGTCACCGCATTCGGTCGGCACAAATCCGGCTTGACGCACACTTGAAAGCAAGAGCTTCCCGTCGCCATCGTAAAGCCTCCCTCCCTCAACCGAATATTCCGCCCTAGGCGCCAGAACCGCGGTAGACGAAGCGGAAGGCGCCAGATCCGAAACAACCGGCGCTACCCTCTCCGCCGCCAGCCGCGCCCGCCACATCAATACGCCCGAAAAAGCGAGAAAAACCCCAAATACCCCGCAAATAACGATCATCAATGGAACCCGTCGCGAAGCCTGCTTCATATGAAAAAAGAGCGGATAAACGATCCAATAATCCCACGCTATCTCCCCCGATCCATCGCCTGATTCGCCAATAGGTCCGCATGCTTGTTCGCTTCACGATACACATGCTTGAACACGACCTGCCCGATTTGTGTCACCAGCATACGCATTTCCTGAAAACGCACTTGCAGGTCGGGATTCTTGACCCGATATTCTCCTTTTGCCTGCCGAATCAACAGTTCGCTATCCGCCAAGACTTCCACAAGCGTCGCTCCCAGTTCCTTGCACCGCTGCAACCCCAAGATCACGGCCTGATATTCGGCCTGGTTATTCGTCGTCGTCCCTAAGAACTTGCTATGCTCCTCTAACACCTCACCCGTATCCAAATCCTCAATCACCGCCCCGATCCCCGAAGGGCCGGGATTGCCCCGTGACCCCCCATCCGTCCGCAGGCGCAAGCGTCGCTCATGTGGCATACGTGGGCTATGATACGGATTCCGCCGCCGGTTGCATATCCACCAACCGCCCCTCGAGCGTCCGCACCCCTTGCCACTCGTTCACGCCGACATGGAAAGCGATATCCGCCCACGTTCCGGAGGCGGGCAGCCAGGCATCCGCCGGATAGCTGAAAGCCATGAGCTTCAGGCTCTTGCCCGTTGGCGCAACGATCTGGACGCGCAGATGTTTCCCCTCACTGATCCGTTCCGCTTTCGAGACGAAGGCCCGCCGCACGCAGAAGACGGGACGCGCATTCTCCTGACCAAACGGTTCACAGCGCACGAGATCCTCCCACAAGTTCCAATCGATCGCTTCTAAAGGCACTTCCGCATCGATCCTCAATTCTGGCTGCAGCAATACTCCGTTCAGGGCCGTTTCGGCATGCTTCAAGAGGCGTTCGCGCAGTTCTAACAAGCGGTCCGGGGACTCCAAGGCAAACCCACAGGCCTGCACGTGCCCGCCAACACGCGTGAGAATCCCCTCCCCAGCGGTACGCATGGCCGCGGTCACATCAAAACAGGCGGGCGAGCGTCCCGACCCGATCCAGGTCGACCCATGACGACCGATGGCGATCACCGGCCGACCCGTCCGCTCCATGATCCGCCCCGCGACCAATCCAACCAGCGAAGGCGACCAATCCTCATGCCACAGCACCCGCATCGGCCAATCATCCATGACCGTTTCCTTCATTAAAATATCGGCCTGGTCCATCATCTTGCGCGTGACGTCTTGGCGTTGGCGATTGCAGCGCTCCAGCTCCAGCGCCAAGGTACGCGCTTCTTCCGGCGATTCGGCCAACAGCAACCGCAAGGCCAAACTCGCGTGGTCCATCCGCCCCGCCGCATTCAGACGAGGGCCGATCATAAATCCCACTGTCTCCGCATCAATATTCGCCGCCTCGATGCGCGCCGCCTCAAAGAGAGCCAAAAGCCCGGGTCGGCGCGTCTTTCGCAGCACGCGCAACCCAAAATGCTCCAGAACTCGATTCTCCCCCACCAATCCAACCATGTCGGTGACGGTCGCAATAGCAACCAAATCCAGGAGCCACTTTTCCCAGCCCGCCGGAATCTCAATCTTCCGCTCCCGGGCCACGCCCAGCAGGGCCGTCGCGAACTTAAAGGCTACCCCCACGGCCGCAAGCTTCTTGAAGGGGTACGTCTCCTCCGGCAATCCAGGATGGATAAGGAACGCGTCCGGCAAGGTCTCGCCAAACTGGTGGTGGTCAACCACAATCACATCGATCCCCTGCTGACGAGCCGTCGCAATCTCAGAAACGCAGGCAATCCCACAGTCAACCGTCATGATCAGCCTCGTCCCCCGTTCTTTTAAAGTTTGGACGGTCGCGACATGCAAGCCATACCCCTCCGCATCCCGGTGCGGAATATACGAATCAACCAGCGAATCCGTCCCGATCCGGCCCGTCAGGCGCCGCTCCAGTTCACGTAGGACCGTGATGAGGAGCGTCGAGCCCGTCACGCCGTCCGCATCATAGTCGCCATGCACCGTGATCCGCTCCGCGTTCGTGATCGCCGTAAAAATTCGTTCCGCCGCGGCATCGAGATGACGAAACTGGCGCGGATCATGCAAGCCCTCCTCCCACGACGGCGCCAAAAATGCTTGCGCCTGCACCCCATCGCGAATCCCGCGCGTCCATAAAAGCTGGCGCGTGTACGGCGAACGCGTCTCCACATCCTGGAGCGCCTGCTCCGGCAGCGGTTCGGCAAGGTGCCAGCGGTATTTCATAGATCGAGGCTATCTTGACGAGGCGACACCCACTTGGCAAACGCGCGCGGACGCCGGATACTGGAACTCCTGAATCGAATCGGCACGATTCAGCAGAGGACGCATGAGCCTGCGTGATCTTCTCCCGAGCCAACATCCCCACCCGCAACAAAAGGAAGGGCATCGACCCAGAGAACGCCCGCTCCCCGGCCTCGAGATCCTCTTCGTCGGCCGCGACGCGCGCAGCGCCGCGATCGCGGAAACGGTCGAACGGATCATCGCCGCTTCGCGCCATCACGACCGCCTGCGTCGCGATCCTGCGACAGCCAACGTCCGCGCGCGCCTGCATCTCCTCTCCCAGGCCGAAGATGCCCTCCGACAACGGCCGCGCCTCCTCGTCATCGACGACCGTCCGGACGGGCACGATCAACCTCCCCCGCCCTACTGCGGTCCCGGCGGACACATCCTCCTCCCCCTCTCGCAGGTGGAGGCCCAGCTCATCCCGCTCATCGCCGAGCTCCTCCCCTACTAGACCCCGTAGCAGGGGTTTTTCTTAGGTGCAAGAGGTCGATAATTCCTTGCATTTAAAGGAAAATCCTGCTTTACTCCCCCTATGCCCACTCTCCCCGCCTTCGTGCGCTCCTACGTCGATCCAACCCTCATCCCCGTCCGCGCGCAGGATCGCTTGGTGACGGTCGTGGGCCGCTCGAACGTCGGCAAATCCAGCCTCATCAACGCGCTTGCCGGGACCTCGATCAGCCGCACGTCCCGTACGCCAGGACGAACGCAACTCCTAAACCTCTTCCAGCTCGCCGATCGCCAATACCTCCTCGACCTGCCCGGCTACGGCTTCGCCAAACACGCCAAAAGCAGCCGCGACGAACTAGAAACCCGCATCCACGAGACCGTTATGGCTGTCACCGGCCCAGAACGCCCCATCTGGCTCATCACCGACAGCGCGGTCGGCCTGACCGATCTCGACAAGGAGATGCTCGATTTTTTACGCACAGAAGCCCGCACGTTCGTCGTGATCGCCAACAAATGCGACAAGCTGACGCAAAAGGAACGCTCAGCCCAAGAGAAATCCTACCGCACTTCCCTCCTTCCTGCCGAAACGCTGGTTTTCTGCTCCGCAAAAACCAAAGAAGGCCTCGCGAGCCTCCGCCAACAGCTGGCCGCCTAGTCTCATGGACAGGGCCCCGGAATGGTCGTACGATGGGTTTATATGAATAAAGACCTCCGTGCTTCCGTGGCGCACGCCTTAGAACAAGGCATTTCCCGTGAAGACCTCCGGACCCTCCTCGGCAAGGCAGGTTGGAGTGAAAAGGAGCGTGATGAGGCCCTTGACGCCTTCATCGACACCCCTCATCATCTCGCGATCCCAAAACGCTCGCCGTTGACCCTCCCCAAGGAAAGCTACCTCTATTTCATGCAGGTCGCGTTTTATACGATCACGGCCGTCGCTTTCCTGATTCTCTGGTTCCAATACATCAACCTCTGGCTCCCGGACCCACAGAATGCGGATTCCTACATGATCGCCAGCGTCCGCTCCCTCATCCGTACAGGCCTGTCGATGCTGATCGTCTCCCTCCCCGTCTTTTTGGGCGTAAGTTGGCTCATCGGTCGCCATGAGGCCACGCAGGTCGATGCCCCGCAGAACGCCCTCAAGCAAGGCTTCGTCTATCTTGGCGCGATCGTCGCTTCGGTGACCGCCGCGATCACGCTCATGGTTACGGTCTACGAAGGCCTCAGTGGCGAGGCGACCAGCAAGTTCTTCCTCAAGATCTTCGCGATCCTCCTCGTCTGTGCGATCACCGCCTACATCACCTGGCGTGAACTGCGCTCGGGACGCGAACGCCGCGAACTTGGGATGAAAAAGATCGGATCCGCCTAGGCCCCTCTCGCTATGTGCAATATTCCTCGTTTCTATCTTGGGCTTGGGCTCGCCGCAATCGGTCTCGTGACCCTCATCGTTGGCCTCGCCCTGGGTGGCGGTCCCGGATACGCCCGCAAGCAGGCACGTGACCAGCGACGAACCGAAGCTCTCATGAACGCCAACGGGGAGATCGTAAGCCTGTACACGCAAAACAATCGTCTCCCAGATGTAACCGAGTACCGCCAACGGCTCGAAGGCATCGGCTACATCAGGGACCGCTTCAAGGAGACCGAGATCTGGGACGAGCTTTTGACCGCCTATCGACCGACCGGTGCAGAGACATATGAGCTCTGTGGTGACTTCGAGACAAACACGCGGGTTCCACAGCAGTACCCCCGTGATCTCAAACAGAGCGAGGAGTTCCCCGATTTCTACAGCCATCTTGGCGAACGGACCTGCTTTTCGGCCAGGATCTCAGCATATATCAGCAACGAGGCCGCCGAGCGGCGTGCCAATGCGGCCTCCAGCACCACCCCTTGAACCGTCCGCCCGTTCCTGCTACAACCCCTTTTATGCAGCCAATCGTCACCCTCACCCTCTCCCTCGACGACGCACGCGAACTCTACCGAGCCATGATGACCCGGCTCTTGGTGCAGGAGACTCTGCGCCGTGAACAGGGCCTCGAAGGGATCGACGCCCCGCCCTATATGGACTGCCTCGAGCAGGCCCTGGGTCTCGGTGGTGAGCAGGCAGCCAAACAGGGAGAAGGCGTCGAGGACGAGCTCTGGCAACACGCCTGGCTCGCCTTCACCGACGAATGGGCCTGGCACCGTGCCAAGCAGGACATCCGCAAGGAACTCGGCAAGCGCGCCGTCAAGCGACTTTCAGAAGAAGAATTAGACCAGGCTACCGAAGCTCGCTACAAGGAACGATTCGAGCGCTACGTCCGTGAGATCCAGCTCCCCGGCCACGAGGACGGCGAATCCTGTGACCGCGTCCTAGAACGGCACAGCGCCAAGCAGAAACCGTCACGATCATAAAAAACAGGCTCCGTAACGAGCCTGTTTTTTTCTTCGAACAGATCCTAAAGCTTCGCCCCAAAGGCCGTCTTGATGATCGACGGGATCCCTAAAGAAATCGGGATATCCGCAGCAACGTCTGCCCAAGGGCGCGTCACGCTGTCGACGTTCACCATCGTTCCACCCACCGGCGGCAAGGCAACCGCAACGAGCAAGGCCGCCATTAGATAAAGGCTCAGGTACCCGCCCAGCAGGATCTTTAGCATCCGGCTGTCCTCGCAAAAGAAAATTCCCGCCTTGGCGATAAAAATGGCGCCTCCCAAGATAAGGAGGATGACGAGCGCAAGAAAGATGATGGTGATCACGGCCCCAGTCTAACAAGCGGGAGCGGGGCATGCAACGGCCCTCTTGCGCTCCGACTTGCGTATTTTTGCGGATCCTTGCTACAACAAATGTATCCTCCCCCTCTTATGATCCCCCCTTCCGAACAAAGCATTGACGGGCTGTGCGGACTCCTACAGACATTGCACCCGCAAGCGAACGTCGATCTCGTGCGCCGTGCCTACGTGTTCGCCGAAGAGGCTCACCGCGGCCAAAAACGTGCCAGCGGGGAACCCTATATCATCCACCCACTCGCAGCCGCCTATACCCTGGCGGAAATGCACCTGGAAGAACCGATCGTGGCTGCGGCCTTGCTGCACGACGTCCCGGAAGACACCGAACGTACCCTCGAAGATATTGAGGCCGCCTTTGGCGCCGACATCGCCGCAATGGTCGGGGGCATCACCAAGCTCGGCAAAATCAAGTACCGTGGGATGGACCGCTACATCGAGAACCTCCGCAAGATGTTCCTGGCCATGGCCGCCGACGTGCGCGTGGTATTCATCAAGTTCGCGGACCGCCTGCACAATCTCCAGACGCTCGGGAACGTGCCGCCTAAGAAGCAGGAGCGCATCGCCCTTGAATCGCTCGAGATTTACGCCCCCATCGCCAACCGGCTCGGCATGGGCAGCATCAAGGGTGAAATGGAAGACATCTGCTTCAAATATATCCTCCCGAAAGAATACGAATGGGTCCGCAACCTCTCGACCTCGACCATCGAATCGAAAGAGGCCTACCTCGAACGCGTCATGGACGAGACGCGCCGTGTCGTAAAGGAGATGGGCGTACATGATGCCGAGGTCCAGGGCCGAGCCAAGCATCTCTACTCCCTCTACAAGAAACTCATCAAGAACGACCGCAACATCAGCCGCGTGTACGATATCATCGCTGTGCGTGTGATCGTGCGTTCCATCGGCGACTGCTACGCGACCCTCGGCGCCATCCATAGCACCTGGAGCCCGCTCAAGGGCCGCATCAAGGATTACATCGCCCAGCCCAAACCGAACGGCTACCGCTCCCTCCACACCACCGTGTTTTGCGATGATGGACAAATCGTCGAATTCCAGATCCGCACCCGCGAGATGCACGCGGAGAACGAATATGGCATCGCAGCCCACTGGTCGTACGATGAGGCGAAGCTCAAGAAGGGGCAAAAGGACGTGCCCGTCTGGGTCCGCGAACTCGCCGACATCCAGCAGGAACTGGCGGACAAGAAAGAGTATGTGCGCTCCCTCGAAGACCTCAAGATCGACGTTTTCCGCGATCGCATCTTCATCTTCACCCCCCAAGGCGACGTCATCGACCTACCAGAAGACAGCACCTGCATCGATTTCGCCTACGCCATCCACTCAGACATCGGCAACACAGCCATCGCCGCAAAAATCAATGAGGAACGCGTCACTCTCGAACATCCACTCCGAAACGGCGACATGGTTGAGATCATGGTCGACAAATCCCGCAAGAGCCCGAATGCGGACTGGATGAAATACGCCAAGACCCGCCACGCCAAACAGAAGATCCGGCAATACGCGAAGACGGGGATCCGCTCCTGGATCGAGGGGATGATGCCGGGGAAGAAAACGGCACGATAAAACCCGGTTTCCCGGGTTTTCTCATTTTCTTCATGATTCACGCTATTCTTCACGCAACTTCTCCAAAATTGCCCGTAATTCCTCCTCCGAATAGAACCGAAGCTTGATCTCCCCATCCCCTTTTTCCTGGCGGCGAATCTTCACCTTGCATTGGAGGTAGGAACGAATCTGTTCTTCCGCGGCGCGGATATTGCTGTCAATGAGGCGGCGTGGACGGGCGCGCCCTTTCGCGCCGACCTGTTCTTCGGCCTCACGGACCGTGTAGCGACCGGCAATCATTGCTTCAAACAGCTTCTCGCGTTCGTGATCGACCTCGAGAGCGAGGAGAGTCCGCGCGTTGGAGGCGGACAAGCGGCCTTCCAGCAGGGCTTGCTGCATCTGTTCCGGAAGTTGCAATAAACGGATCGTGTTGGAAACCTGGGACCGGCTCTTCCCCACCTTCTTCGCGATCTCATCTTGAGTCAGATGGAAGGAGCGGTGCAATTCCTCGTAGGCCTGAGCTTCTTCAAGCGGGCTGAGGTCTTGGCGTTGGATGTTTTCGATGAGGGCGAGCTCGAGACGCTCCTGATCGCTCGTCTCACGGACGACGGCGGGAACCTGGAGCAGGCCCGCCATGGTCGCGGCACGGAGACGACGCTCACCGGCGATCAGCTGGTATTTCCCGTCGGCCTTTTTGCTCACAAGGACCGGCTGCAGGATCCCGTGGGCCTTGATGCTCACGATGAGGTCATCCATCTGCCCGTGGTCGAAATGGCGGCGGGGCTGGCGTGGATTCATCTCAATCGAGGCGATGGCAATCTCGAGGGGACCGGTTTTCGCTTCGGCAACGGGAGGATTTGTGAGACCGGAAGCGAGGGTGCGGCGCGGAGGACCAGAAACCACGGGCCTTGCGGTCGTCGAAGCCGGAGAAGCCTCGTCCTGCACGACAGGCTTCGGGGCAACGGCCGGAGCCGCCGCATCCGTAGGAGAAGCTACTGTCTTCCCGGGGATGAGCGCGCCGAGGCCGCGACCGAGTCCCGATTGTTTTCCCATCATCATAAGGCGCGTATGGTAAAGCCATCAAGTTCCCGTTCGACGATCTCTTGGGCCAGGCGCTCGTAGGCCTTGGCTCCTTTCGACCCGGGATCGAACTGTGCGATCGTCCGGCCGAAGGAAGGGGCTTCCGCCAACCGCACATTGCGCGGGATCACGGCCTGGAAGATCGTATTCGGGAAGTATTTATAGAGTTCTTGCAGCACGTCATCCGAAAGCTTGGTGCGACCATCATACATGGTTATGACCGCCCCGAGAATCCCTAGGTCGGGACGCAAGCCCTCCTTCACGAGGCGCACGGTCTCAAGCAGCTGCCCCAACCCCTCCAAGGCGAAATATTCGGCTTGGACCGGGATCAGGATCTCATCCCCAGCCACCAGCCCGTTCAAGGTGATCAGGCCCAACGTCGGCGGGCAATCGATGAGGATGAAGTCATAGTCGTTGCGGATCTCGAGAAGGGCCTCGCGCAAGCGGAATTCGCGCCGCTCGAGGTCAACGAGCTCGATATTCAAGCCAGCAAGGGCCGTCGTGGCCGGAGCGACCTTCAAAAGCTCATGGCCAGTCGGCAGGACCACTTCACGCAATGAGGCTTGCGATAAGATGGATTCGTATACGCCGCGTTCGAGCGAACGATGGTCGATGCCCAACCCCGACGTCGCGTTCGCTTGCGGATCAAGGTCCACGATCAGTACGAACTTCCCCCGCTCAGCTAAATACGCACCAACATTAATGGCTGTGGTGGTTTTTCCCACCCCGCCTTTTTGGTTCACGATGGAAATGAGGCGCGCCATAACAGACGCCTTCGAGTGTAGCGCTCCCGAGGCGGCGCAGCAAGGGCAACAAACTAGGCTTTTTGTCGCGTCTTCGGCGCGATCGCGGACAACCCCTGCCCGCGCCGCTTCAGATGCTCGACATGGCGCAAGCGTTCGACCTCAAACGGTTCTGGATCCTCGTATCCATGCGCATCAATCAGTTGGGACGCGTAATTTCCGCCCAAAAAATGGGGCAAAATGACATACGTCGCCCCTTGCTTGTAAAGCAGCAAGGCCTCCTCGATCTGATGCGCGACCAGGATCACGATCGGCTTGGCCCGGTGCCGTTTGAGCTGTTTCAGGAGCATAATCTGGGCTTCCATTTCAGGGACGGTCGAGATGACGAGCTTCGCGTGGGACAGGCCGATCTTCTCGAGCAGATCGCGGTTACCCATATCGCCGAAAATGGCTCGAATGCCCTGCGCTTGCAGATGTTCGACGACTTGCGGATCCATATCCACAACCGCAAATGAGCGCCGGGCACGCTTCAGGACGGGCAAGAAGTCCGTTCCGACCCGATGGCAACCAAATAGGATGCTTTCCGAACGCGGAAACGCACCCGTCCGCATAATCATCCGCTCCGGCCAGCGTCGGCGAGCCAACAAGAGCATACGCGGGGCCGCCTGGAGGATTAATGAACCCACAACCATGGATAGGATGACCACGGACAATAAAGCAGACTGTAGCGAACTTGGGAGCGCGAGCGGAACCGCGGCCACCGTCAGGAAGAGGAAGGTGAATTCGCTCCCCTGTGCCAGGTGTAAGGCGGACGCGAATGCCGTCAAGCGCGGATAGCCGCTTCCACGCATTATGAACGTCACCACCAAGGGACCGACGACGCATAAGAGTGCCAACCCGATCAGCACGGCCGGCCACAGATCAGCCAACGATCGCCAGGCCCATCCTGCCCCGATCGCCAAGAAGAATGGCGCCAGAAAGATCTCCTTCAGCGGCTTCATGCGCGTCATCAGCTCGAAACGATATTCCGAATGTGCCAAGGATAGGCCTGCAACCAATGCCCCCAATTCCACGGATAGGCCAAAAAGAGTGAACAGCGCCCCCACGAACAACGGATACGCGAACCCCGCCAACACGAACACCTCGTGCTGCTTCGCGATCTGCCGCCAGACGCGATTCAAGAGATATTTTGCGAACGCCCACGAACAGAAGCCAAGGACGGCGACTTTCGCCAGATAAATGGCCGCGACCGTCGTCCAGGCGGCGTCATGCTGCATCGCTTCCCACACCGCGACACAGACAAGCAGCAAGCTCGCCGCAACGTCCTGCAGGATCAAAACCGATGTCACGACCCGACCGTGCGCCTTCCCCAGCTCCTCACGATCCCCCAAGACTTTTAACGTCAACATCGTGCTATTGAACGCGAACAGCGCACCAACCAGAACCGCCATCGTCACCGGAATCGCGAACGAGGAGGCCCAAATCACCCCAAACCCACCCAAGACAAGCAGCGTCGTCAAAAAAAGGCGAACGGGACGTGCCCCAACCTCACGAAAAAACCCTGGCGACAGCTCAAGTCCCACCAAAAACAGCAGGGTCGCGATCCCCACGGAAATGAATCCGTCCAAGGAGGCAAGATCAACCCAAATACCTAACCCATCCCGTCCAAGGATCGCCCCGAACACTAACAAGAAAAGCGCATGCGGGGCACGGACCCGATGAGCCAGCCACGAGAGACCTGCGGCGGCCCCAAACACGAACCCAGGATGCGTAAAAAAGGACGAGACCATGCCCGTAGGATAGCAGACGCACGCGCACGCTCAAATCCCCCTTAAAACTGCGAGAGGATGACCTGCCCGATCGACCCCAGCATGCGGTCAAGCAGCGACCGCGCCTGCCAGCGCTCCCACGTCATCAGAATCGAATCCGCCTTGTCCCTCTCGAAAGAGGCGGCCTGTTCGCGCGCGAACCCTTCATCCAACACGTTCACGTTCATCTCGTCGTTCAAGAGGAATGAACGACCATCGAAGTTCGCGGAACCGATACTCACAAACAAGTCATCTACAATGAACAACTTGCCGTGATGCATCGTAGGCTGGTACTCATAGATCTTCACCCCCGCCCTCAACAGGTCACGCCATCCAGCCCGCGAAACCGAGCGCAAGAACCGCTGATCCGTCTTCTTCCCAGGAACGATGATCTGGACATCCACCCCGCGCCGCCGTGCGCGCAGGATCGCTTCGATACAGGCCCGGTCGGGCACAAAATAAGCATTAAGGATACGGATCGTCCGTTGCGCACACGCCATGCTGAACAGGTACATAAGCCGCACCGTCTCGGGTCCATCCACTGGTGAGCTACAGAATACCTGCGCCTTCAGGTCGCCTACGGGCTCAAGGGCCGGGAAATACCGCTCCCCCTCCAAAACGCGCGCGTGCCCCTTCAGCCAGTTATCCAAAAATACGCCTTGCATCTTCGCGACGGCGGGCCCTTGGACGCAATAGTGCGTATCGCGCCAGGGAGGCATTCCATCCCTCGCATGAAGCCATTGGTCTGCAATCCCGACCCCGCCCGTGAACCCGACCTTGCCGTCGATCACCAAAATCTTCCGGTGCGAGCGATTATTCAGCCGCATGAGGTTGTACCAATGGAGCCGCCGATGCACGACCACCTGGATCCCCGCCCGCTTCAGGTCGCGATACTGACGGACCTTGAGAGCCAAACTCCCCATCCAATCGAGCGTGACATGCACCCGCACGCCAGCAGCGGCCCGCTCCTTCAGCGCTGCAATAATAGAAGAACAGACCTCGCCCGATGAGAATACAAAGCTCTCGAGCGTGATCGTCCGTTGCGCGGCCAGGATCGCCTCAATCATCGCAGGGAAGATCTCGCGCCCATCTTGGAGCGTATCGATACGATTCCCCTCCGTGAACGGATCACCCAGGATCCCCGTCATCGAACGACAAAACTGCGGATCCCCGAGGACGCATTTAGGGGAGAGCCGGTAGCGCTCAATCCGTTTCCGAGAACGGTAGTTGAAGGCCGCAATCAGCACCAACATGGTGAGCAGGACGACCGGGGCCAGGAGGACGGGAGACATAGAAAAATAAGGGTGGCCGAAGCCGTAATTTTACGCTAACCCTTGCCAAGAAATCCGTCAACCAAGGCAAGAAAAAACAATCGCCGCGCCCAGCGAGGAAAAAAATAGACCGCCCAATATCTTTAATCCCACCCCTTGACACGATGGGAATCCTCTGTTAGCCTAACATCTTGCCCAAAATCGCTTTGGGGAAGACCGACGGAGAACGGCCATGCAGGAACAGAACGACACGACCGGTACCGCGACCCAGACCTGGGGAGAAAGGGAGGCGGAAATGCGCCGCCACCTCCTGGAGGCATGGATCAATGATGACCCGACGTCTCCGTACCCGGAAGAGGAGGATGGGAGCCCCCGCCGTATCCCCCGCTCCGCGCCCACGAGGCCTCGTGCGGAGGGGACACAGGAGCGACAGCGGAGGAGACGTTTGGCGAGACAGCCTCCACAAGGGTCCAGGCGCGTTGTGTTTGGGACGCATCGTCGTTCGCCGTCACGTGGCGAACGACGCAGGCCGGGCGAGGAATGGCCGTATGGATCGGCCTCGGACGGCTCGGCGACCGCACCTCGGAACGCTGGTATCAAATCGGTACCGCACGCACGGACGGCGTGGAACAGGCCACGCACCTGCACCCGAGCCTCAACGAGGTCCCGAGCAGTGAGGCCGGCTGGTGGTGGCTGGTCATCG
The DNA here is from genome assembly GCA_964623645.1 of uncultured Gammaproteobacteria bacterium. Taxonomy (GTDB): domain Bacteria; phylum Patescibacteriota; class Patescibacteriia; order 2-12-FULL-60-25; family 2-12-FULL-60-25; genus JAGOUA01. The sequence goes on from CAZURG010000001.1 coordinate 25,222, forward strand.
CGGAAGACGACCCCATGGCCGACGAGGGGCGCTAACAAACCCAACAAAACGAGGATGGGCCTCCCATCCTCCTGATCGCCGCCTTCGGCGATCTCTTTTTTACCGAATCACCAAAAACCGTTCTCGCCCAAACCCATCGCGCACGATTTCCGATCGATGGGTCGGAAAAAGGGACGCCGCTTCTTTTAATAGCAACTCTGCCTGCGGTGGATCGATCTCCAAAAAGACGCTGGTCAACATCGCGGGATGCGCGTTCTGAAACCGCCGCACCTGCTTCAACAACCGCCGCACGAGCTCATCCCCCCGCGGACCACCATACAAGGCCAACGACGGCTCAAACGCCGTCACGCCGCGCGCAAGCGTCTTTCGGTCGGATAACGGCAAGTACGGCAAGTTCGCAACGATCACGAGACGCTTCGGTGCGCGCCTCAGAATCTCCCGCTGTAAGACCCGAAAAAATAGCGAGCCTTGCAGACGCGCCAGGCGCTTAACGGCCGCCCCTAAATGCGATTGGGCATTTCCCTCCGCAATGCGCAACGCCCGCCGGCTCCGATCGGTCAGGATGACTCGCTCCGGGCCACGCGCCAACGCCAAGCTCACCCCAATGCACCCGGAACCCGTCCCGATATCGACAAAGAGCGTATCGTTCGGCAACGCAAGTACCAGATCCACCAGCTCCTCGGTTTCCGGACGCGGGATCAGCGTCGCCCGCGAAACCCGAAACCTCCGTCCGCAAAACGGCGCGAAGCCGATCACATACGCTATCGGCTCTCCCGTCTCCAAACGCGTCCGCAGCCGCAAGAACCGCCGGTTTACGCTCGTCGGAATGATTTCGGCTCCATGGCTCGCCACCCAAACCGGGGACTCATTCATGAGCCAGGCCCAGAGTTCACGACTCGCTGTCCGAACCGCCTCTTTGGCCATATTCTTCCCTAAGATAAGCTCCGTTTCTCGAATTCGTTCCGCCAGCAAGACGCGTGACATGCCTCGAGCATACCGACCTCCCAAGCGCTTGCCAAACGGCGACCGATTGGCTATGCTCGGGGGGCTTTCCGGACGTTTAGCTCAGCTGGTTAGAGCGTTCGATTCACATTCGAAAGGTCGCTGGTTCGATCCCAGCAACGTCCACCACGTAAAAACTCGCTTACCCAAGCGAGTTTTTACGTAGCACGTCGTTCGCGAGCGACCGGCCGTGGCACGGCCAGATTTTTCATCCTTCCCGAAACGACTTTTTTTCGCGGCATACGCTTGCGCATAAAAAACGGCCTCCAACCCGTAGGGGGTGAACGCCGTCAGCACACACAGCCTCCGTACAGAAGTCCTCAGCCTGTCGGCGGGGTCTCAGCAGAGGAATCCGGAGATTCCCTAGGCTCCACGGTATTCCGCGCGACCATGGGCAGGCTCACCACCAGAGCCAGGGCCGGCCGCGGCCGCTCCCAGCGCCTGAGCAGCAGGAACAGGTCTGAACGCTCTTGCGGCGTGATCTCCTGCGGCAGGCGATGGTTAGAAACGATGCCTTTGCCGCAGGTGAAGCAGTAGCAGCCGAGACACCCTTCAAAGAAATCCGCCTTCCCCCCATAGACCATCCGCAGGTCCGCGGCGATGCACCGGTTGCAGGTAGCCAATGCCAAGGGGCGCCCCTTGACGTAGCTGAAACCCGGATGCGCGTCCTTATCGAGACAGAGGGCCGCATCACCGTTCAGCGGCTTAGAATAGACGAGGCCCAGCTTGCTCACCCTCCCCTCAAGCGCCGTGGGCAGGTCATCCACGTCATCATCGGATGAAGGCAACGGAACGGTCACCGGAGGAGGCATGGAAGAGCGCCGATGGGAGTCACGAAGGTCGGCCAGAGCCTCCCGATACCCCCGCCGGACGAACCAGCACAAGGCCAGGAACAGAACCGTCTCGCCGATGCCGAGCAGGATGCAGATCGTCGTAGGGTTCATCAGATCCCTCCTTTTGCGTCCTGAACCTAGCATTTTTTGAGGCGCTCGTCAACGGTCTCTCACCGAGATTGACGGCGATCTAAATCCCCCTAATGACCGCAGCGCCCCCAATCACCTGACAGATCTCCCCTGGAATGGAAGGGCACGCGATCATATCCAACATCAGGCGATTCGACAGGCGGAAAGGCGTCTGGCAAGAATCGGGCGCGACAGCAACCCAAGCGAACAGATGCTCGCCACCATCTTGCAACACCTCGTGCGCCGCCCCTCAAGATACGCCCGACCAGGAAACGCGGGGCATGGCCTACGATAGTTCATACGCATCCGTGGGCCCACAGAAAAACAAAAAGACAGCCCCAGCGGCTGTCTTTTTCTTCTCATCAAGCCTTCTTCCCCTGCAACCGATGGTACGCCGTATACGACCCGACCAAGAGGCCCATAAACACCACTGGAGCGATCACGTCTCCCGTGAGTCCATTCACCGCCAGGATGCTCACGAACGCCGCGATAAAATCGATCCCAAACCCCGCGTACGCCCACTCCTTCACCCGCGCCGGGACAGAAGGGATCACGAGCGCCAACACGCCCAACACCTTAAAGACCATCAGCATCACCCCAAAATAGTCAGGATATCCCAGCGCGCGGATCGACTCCTTCGCCATCTCCGATTGGGAAAAGACCACCTCCAACACCCCCTGAAAGAGAAAAATCAGCCCCGTCGTCACCCAAAAGAGGATCTTGTCACGTTTCATACGGCAAGCAAAAGAATAAAAATACGCTCCCACCATACCAAAGCCACGGGCTATAGGTCGAGCCCCGCAAAAACCCGGTCATCGGTCGTCACCTCGATCCACGTATTCCCAGCACGCAGCGTAAGGTCAACCCCATCGGTCCCCACGAACGAGAGCTGGTCGCCCGTCGCCCGGCGCCAACGGCCGATGATCTTCTTGCCGTCTCGATAGATCACCGCTTCCCCACCGCCCGTTGTCCGCAATTGCAAACGACCAACATCATCCAAGATCGCGGCATCCGTCTTCAAGACAACAACGTTCGTCGCATAGATCGGTTGAGCGGAAAGCGCCTTCCCCGCCTGGACACGGCGATACGCGTTCCGGGCCGGCTCATGGACCCAACGCACCGAATACGATCCTCCATACGGCACGCGCGGTGAAACGCCAACCGCCGTGGAGGTCGGCACCGGTTCCGACGTATACCGCCAAGAAGCGATCTGGACGGTCGAAGTCGCCACCGGCCCCAAGAAACCCGAAAACCGTTCCGGGGTCGTGAACACCTGATGCGGAGCCACACGCGCCGGATCCCGTCGGAAGGCATTGGCACCACGGGTCATCTCATTCAGATCAAGAACCGTGCTGCTCGGCGTACGCGCTAACCGCTCAAGAGCCTCCGGACTCCCACCGACATGCCCAAAGACAGCCCTCCACGCCCCCGCCCACTCGACGAAATACGGCCGCGCGCTCCGGACCGCCCCGATCCGCGTGGTCGTCGTCATCGGATCGAACAAGGCCAGCAAACGCGTGATTCCCCCTTCGACCGGCGCTTCGATCACCACGGAGGCATCCGGCAACCCCTCTGTGGGACGCGCATCGCTCTGGATATCGATCGTGAAGGCCCACGGACGCAGCATCGCCACCGAGGGGCTCACCATTACCCCATCCAAACGCCGCGGCACGAGGGCGGCCGTCGAAGAATTCGTTCCGGAAACATCCGGAACCGTAGAGGTCGGCGTCACCCCATCAGAAAACTGGCGCGTCTGCCCGGTCAGGATTGCATGAATGATGAAACCCAAGGCAACGGCAAGAACGGCAAAGGAACCGACGGCTAAAGCGATAAGGCGCAGGGAACGGGTCCGCGCAGGAGAGGTGGGGCGCATGGAGGGATTCTAGCAATGGGCTCCACAAAACAAAAGGCAGGCCACGCGGCCTGCCTTCCTTGATCTTATTTCTTGCCGTCTTTCTTGGTTTCGGCTTCCTTGGCGGCCGCTTCCTTGGCGGCGCGCTTCTCGTCCACATCGCTCTTGACGGCGGTGACGTCTCCGACCGCAGATTCCTCGAGCTTCTTGAGCTGCTCTTCGGTGAGCGGCGCGGCGACGGTGGCGATGGTCGCCCCCGCTTCGCCCCGGACCGTGACCCCCTTCGGCAGCGGGAGCGTCCCAACCGTGATCGCGTCGTCGAACGTCGCGAGCTTGGAGAGGTCGACCTCGATCTCGTGCGGGAGGTCACCCGGCAAACAGTCAACCGTGACCTTGTCCATCGACTTGATGAGCGTCCCGGCCGCGACCTTGACGGCAGCGGATTCGCCGACGAACTTGAGCGGGACCTCGACGGTCATCATCTTGTCCATGCGCACCTGGTAAAGGTCGATGTGCATCGGCTGCATCGTAAGCGGGTCCACCTGGATCGCCTTGATGACGGCCTTAACGGCGCTCGCACCCTCGATGCTGACGTCGACGAGGCTGGAACGGCCAGCGGCGGCGTAGACACGGTTAAACTCCGTCTTCGGGAAGGAGACGGCTTGGGATTCGATCCCTTGCCCATAGAGGACGCCCGGGATGCGCATCTTCGCGAGTTCGTCCTTGGCGCGGCGGCCGAGGCTCGTGCGCTTGGTGGCAGATAACGTGTAGTTCATACAAATACGGAAAGTGCCGTTAGGTTAGAGGAAATCCCGTGGTTCGTCAAGAGCCAAAGGAGGACGGGTTTTTCGCCTGTTTTTGCAAAAACGCGCAAAAGGCCTGGCTCTCCTCGGCGAAATAGCGGTGGGCCTGCAGGCAGACGTCCCCGTCCACGACCCCCAATTTGGCGGCCCGCCGGGCCTCGGCGGCCGTGAATTCGGTCAGCATCCCGATCGAGCTCAGCCAGCCGGAAGCCTCGAAGAGGACGGCCAGCATGGCCCGTTTGCAGGCGTGGCAATAGCAGTGGTAGACCTTGCGCTTTTGCCCATCAAGCGCAAAAACCGCACTGGATTGGTACGACTCATGGCACAGCGGGCACCGCTGCAGGACATCTTTCGCCTCCATAAACCCAAGGTAACACGGAACGAAGGAAGGGGCAAAACCCCCAGAAGCAAAACGAGCCGCCCGGCAAGCTGCCTGGTGGCTCGTTCTTTGTCACCCTTACACGTCCAAGTTCTGCACGTTCTTCGCGTTCGTCTGGATGAACTTCTTGCGAGGGGCCACGTCGGCACCCATCAAGACCTCGAAGACTTCGTTAGCGCTGACCGCGTCTTCGACCGTTACGACCTTCATGAGGCGGGTCTGCGGGTCCATGGTGGTCTCCCAGAGCTGTTCGGCATTCATCTCACCGAGACCCTTATAACGCTGGACCTCGATGCCGCCGATTTTCTTTGTCCCCTCTTCGTTCGCCGCCTCCTCAAGGATCCCTTCCGTGGATTCGGTCTCTTCCTCCTTCTCGTCTTTCTTGCCGCGCTTTTTGGCGCGCTCCTCCTTCGCTTTCAGGAGATCGGTGAGGACACGGTCACGCTCTTCGTCGCTGTAGGCGTAGCGGACATCTTTCCCGGAAGCGAGGCGATAGAGCGGCGGCTGGGCGATGAGCACATGCCCATTGTGGATCAGCTGCGGGAAATATCGATAGAACAGAGTGAGGAGCAGCGTCCGGATATGCGCCCCGTCCACGTCGGCGTCGGTCATGATGATGATGCGGTGGTAGCGGAGCTTGGCGATGTCGAACATCTCGCCAATGTTCGTCCCGAGGGCGATGAGGATGTTCTTGATCTCGTTGTTCGCCAGCATCTTGTCGAGACGTGCGCGTTCGACGTTGAGGATCTTTCCCTTGAGCGGGAGGATGGCTTGCGTTTCGCGATGGCGACCCTGTTTGGCGGACCCGCCTGCGGAGTCTCCCTCAACGATGAAGAGCTCGCTGGAGGCAGGGTCTTTTGACGAACAGTCGGCCAACTTACCCGGAAGTGTCAGGCCTTCGAGAGCGCCTTTACGCAATACCGTGTCACGAGCGGCACGGGCAGCGGCACGAGCGCGCTGGGCCAGGACGCACTTCCCGATGATCGCTTCGGCATCACGCGGATGCTCTTCAAGGAACATCGCGAAATGCTCGCTCATGATGGATTCGACGGCGCCGCGGACCTCCGGCGTGCCGAGCTTGGCCTTGGTCTGCCCTTCGAACTGCGGTTCGGGGAAACGGATGGAAATCACGGCCGTCAACCCTTCGCGAACGTCCTCACCGGAAAGGTTATCCTCTTTTTCCTTGAGAAATCCCTTGCTGCGAGCGTAGTTGTTCAGGACCCGGGTAAGCGCGGCGCGGAAGCCTTGCACGTGCGTGCCGCCTTCTGGGTTGATGATGTTGTTGGTGAACGCATAGAGGGTCTCCTGGTAGTCGTCGGTATACTGAATAGCGACGGAAACTTCGGATTGTCCCTCCTGCTTCTCGACGAGGAAGATGTTCTCGTGCTTCGGTTGCTTGTTGTAGTTCAGGAAGCCGACGTACGAGGCGGTTCCCCCTTCAAAATAGAAGCCGTACACGCTCTTGCCGCCCTCGTTGCGATGGTCCTCGACGATCAGGCGGATGCCTTTCGTGAGGTAGCACTGCTGGCGATAGTGGTCGATGACGCGTTGGTAATCGAAGGACGTGCCCTGCGTAAAGATCGTCGCATCCGGCTTGAACATGATCGTCGTGCCGTGACGGCGGCTGGTGCCGATCTTCTTGGCCTTGTATTTGGCGATGCCGCGTTCAAATTCCTGCTTCCACATCTCGCCGTCGCGTTCGACGACGGCCTCGAGATGGTCGGAAAGGGCGTTCACGACGGACGCGCCCACCCCGTGCAACCCACCGGAAATCTTGTAGCTGCTCCCTTCCCCGCCGAACTTGCCACCGGCGTGCAGCTTCGTAAGAACCAGCTCGAGGGCAGAGACGCCATATTGTTTGTGGATCGTGACAGGGATACCGGCGCCGTTATCGGAAACTGACACGTAATCGTTCGGGAGGAGCGAGATCGTGATGGTGTCGCACCGGCCCGCCATGGCCTCGTCGAACGAGTTGTCGACGATCTCGCGGAGCAAATGGAACAAGCCATCGGGACCCGTGGAACCGATGTACATGCCGGGACGCTTGCGCACCGGTTCGAGCCCTTCGAGGACGGAAATCTGGTCGGCGCCGTAGGCGTCTTTTTTGGCGGAAAGGTCTTTGTCTGACATAGAATTCGAGCCAAGCTTAGCAGAACGGCACGCCGAGGAGGAGGGGCGCGTCAAGGGGATGTCGGTGTGGAAAACACGCCTAGACGGCATCGCCAATGAGGGCGCTTCTCTGCTACACTTCCCTCATTCCCCACCTATGCCCTACGACGCTTCAGACCGAATCGGCAGCGGCCACAGCCAGCAGGAATTGAATGCCGCCCGCTGGTGGGTCAAGAATCGCCTAACCCTGCGAACGCTTGGGTATGGCGCGCTGATTGGCTGGTCTGTTTTAACGTGGGGGTACGGCCTCTGGACGTTGTTCGATGCGTACGCGCTCTCGTATCCGAAAGAGCAGCGTTACGTGCAACGCATGGCTGAAACCGCCGTCACCGAAGAGGCGAACCGGCTGAGCGCTCCGGCCCCGCTCGAGCCCGGCGGGACAACGATCCTTCCCCTTGGCGGAACGCGCCAACAGGTGTTCGCGCCCGTCAATAATCCGAATCCCTTGTGGTGGGCGGTCATTCAATATCGTTTCCGAGATGGGTCGACCGAAACGCCGCTCCGGCGCGCCGCCGTCCTTCCGGGAGAAGCCCGCCTCCTCACCGAACTGGGCTGGGAAGGCGCTTCCTTGCGTACCCCTTCCCTCTCGATCGAGACAACCGAATGGAAACGCATCGATCCCTACGTGACGGAGGGGAACTATCCCGCCTTCAAAGAACGCCATTCCGCGATCGTCGCGGATCGGGCGAGCTATACGAGCAACCTTGAATTGGAAGGGAAGACGCTGGGGCAAAGCACTTATACGCTGCGTAATCCATCGGGCTTCTCCTACCGCAACGTCGAACTGTTGACCCTCCTCAAGCGTGGCGATCTTGTCGTCGGGATCAACCGACTTACGCTCCCCTCCGTATCTGCCGGCGCAAGTCAGACCATTGCCCTTGTTTGGCCGGAAAATCCCATTGGCGTGAACTCGGTTGAGGTACGGCCGTTCATTTCGCTCCTGGATCCGGAAACGTTTCGGACGCTGCCCGGAACCTAGCGAGGCATCAGCCGAACACGAAAGAAGACCCTCTTCCGAGATGCTTTTTTGAAATGGGTGGTTGAAAAAAGAGCCCACGTGCCCGGCGGTGGCAACATGGACGAATGGGGAGGCTTCAGCCCCGCCTTGGAGGATCCGAGATCGGCGGATCTTGAGGGGGTGAGTCGGGCATCGGCGGCAACGGGACCGCCGCATTCAGCGCCGCGAGGAAGGCGAAGAACGGAGGGTTGAGGTCTCTCGTCGTGCCGACATACCCGACAATGGCGCCCGTGAGGAAGTACGTCATTTGCCGTTCGTAGTCCTGGTGTTCTGGCTTCGGGAACGGAATGACACGGGGACGGCCGTCGTCATGGCGAACGGCGTCATGCGAGACCAGATAATCGAACCCTCTTTCGACGATGTGGCAGCCAAGACGTCGAAAGAGCCCGATCAGGATCTCTGCGACGGCAGGTCCGGGGGTCGCGAACGTGATGACATATTCTCTGAACACGGTTCACCTCCGCATTGGGAACGCTTTTCGCGTCCGTCCTACCGGATCTTTCCGTCTTTGTCAAGGCCTGAAGGATCGTTTCCCGTTACTATTCGCAACCCATCCCCCACTCCGCTACACTCCTTCCATGCGCCGCTGGCTTGCCTTTTTCGAACGTTTCGACTGGCTCCTCTTCTTCGGGGTGCTGGGGTTGAGTGCGTTCGGCTGCCTCCTGATCTACAGCATTGGCATCTCACAGGAGCAGACTTCGTCCCTACGCCTCGAGAAGCAACTCGTCGCGGGGTTCCTAGGCCTCTGCGTGGGTGCGGGACTGGTCTGGATGGACTATCGCCACGCCCGCTCATTTGGCTTCATCGGGTACCTGTTCGGTCTAGGATTACTGGGCGCCGTCCTCATCTTCGGGACGCGCGTGAATGGCACGGCCGGCTGGTTCCAGTTCGGCTCGTTCTCATTTCAGCCTGTCGAAGCCGCGAAAGTCTTGCTCGTTCTCTATTTGGCCGCGTTTTTCTCCCGTAGGGCCCGAGGGCAGCTCACTTGGCGGATGTTCGGCCTCAGCGGGCTCGCCACGGGGCTCTATTTGGGCCTGGTTTTGCTGCAGCCAGACTTAGGTTCCGCCATGGTCATGGTGGGCACCTGGCTCATCCTGTGCCTCTTTTTAGGCCTGCCACGACGCGCCTGGCTCATCCTCCCCCTCGCCGGGGCCCTGGTTGGAGGCCTCTCTTGGCAATTCGCCCTGCAGCCCTATCAGCGCGACCGCATCTTGACCTTCTTCCAGACCGAACGCGACACCCAAGACGTCGGCTACAACGCGCGCCAAGCCCGCATCGCGATCGGCTCGGGCGGCTGGTTCGGAAAAGGACTGGGAGAGGGCTCACAGGCCCGGCTTCGCTTCCTCCCCGAAGCCTCAACCGACTTCATCTTCTCCGTCCTTGGCGAAGAACTCGGCTTCCTCGGGACCGCCCTCACCCTTACCCTGTACGCCCTCGTCATCAGTCGTTTGCTCTGGATCGGCTATAGCTCGGAAGATGATTTCGCCGCCCTCTTCCTCGTCGGGACAGCTGGCATCCTCGTTATTCACGTCTTCGTGAACGGCGGGATGAACCTGGGGATCCTCCCGATCACGGGGATCCCGATGCCGTTCCTGAGCGCGGCCGCGTCTTCCTTGCTCTCGCTGTCGGTCTGCATTGGATTGGCAGAGAGTATCGCGATCCGACGGCGAACGGTGGGATGAACAAACATAAAGAGCCTCCATGGGCTCCTTACAACGTCCGTTCCTTCGTCTTCGCGATGATCGCGCAGGCCTCCTCCGGCGTATCGACGACCTGGAAGATGGCGAGGTCCTCCTTCGAGATGTACCGGTCCTCTTGCCACATAGACTCCTTGATCCAGGCGAGCATGGGGGCCCAAAAGGCGCTCCCCACCAGCACGACCGGCACACTCCGCGACATCTTCTGCGTCTGGATGAGGGTTACAACCTCGAAGAGCTCATCCAGCGTGCCGAACCCACCTGGCATAAAGACATACGCCTGCGCCGACGCCGACAGCATCACCTTGCGCGTAAAGAAATAGTTAAAGGCCATCGCGCGGCGGACATATTGGTTGCGCCGTTGCTCCATCGGCAAGGCGATATCGAGGCCCACCGATTCGCCGCCCGCCTCATACGCCCCCCAATTCGCGGCCTCCATGATCCCCGGCCCACCGCCCGTGACGACCGTGAATCCCTGTTTTCCTAATAAAAAGGCCAATTTCTTCGCCAGCTCATACGGCTTCGACCCGACGATGGCCCGGGCACTCCCAAAAAATGTGACCTCCTTTTTCAGCTTCGACAAGAATTCGAATCCCTCCACGAATTCGGCCATGATGCGGAAGATGCGCCAGTTGATGTTGTCGGTGAAGCTCTCTTGGACATAGGGCGTGCAACGGTTGCTATCATCGCAAATCCAACGTTGCAAATGCTTCGGCCCTTCAACGGGATTAAACGAGGGGCGCGGACCCGTCCAGGACGGTTCGGTTGGTTGGAAGGAGGCTCCAGAAAAGGAAGGGGCAGACATAACTCGCTGACACTATAGCAGACACACGCGGCACGTGCACCTAATACATATGAAAAACCCACACAAGAACGTGTGGGCCGGTTACCCGTCGGAAGCTTAGAGCACGTCGAGTTCGAGACACTCGCCCCGCTCAATGACGCCATCAAGCAGAGCCCCGATGCGGGCCACGAACACGTTGAAGAGGCGCTCGGGCTCGGTCCGATCTTGCAGCCGCTCGTTGAGCGCATCACGGCGCTCGTACATCTCCTTCGGCGCGCTGTGGTACAGCTGATCATCGAATGACTCGGGATGCTCGAACCTGTGGATCTCCGCCTCAAGCGCCCCGAGCTCTTTCCACAGCGGCTTGCTGTAGATATCCCTACACGTCGCCTCGAGCGTCAGGAATTCGTGTGATTCCCGCTTGGCCAGACTGTCGCGTGCGAGGATTGCCTGGCCGAGCGCGGCAGCGACTGCCAATCGACCCTCCCGCTCAGCGATGCACATGGCGGGCAGGAGCGCACCGGACAGACGCCTGACCCGATACTCACTCAAATGCCGGTTCTGCTTGGGCGGGGAGGGAGTCAGGAGATACATGGCATACATCGCCTCTTGCCAGTGTCCGCGCGAAAGAAAGACCTCTGCGACTCGCTGAGCTTCGGGATCATTCACGTAGTGCACATCCCCTTCAGGAGTCAGTTTAACCGCGTCATAGAAGCGGATCTTGTCGGGATAACCGTGCTGATCCTTGATCTCCGCGCGCATTGGCAGGACGAAGTCCGGGTCCCTTGCCCGATCACCGAAGAGCTGCGTGAGAATCGCCTCCCTGGTAGGACACGGCCTGAACAGAAACGCGTTCGGGGTCGGGTCCTGACCCCACAAGTGAGGCAGATCGATCGGAATATAACACCCCGCCTCACGCGCCCGATGATAGGCCGATTGAAGGCTGGGGCCCTTCCCCTCTCCAGACAGCGTACGCACCGCAGCCAAGAAACCAGGTTCCTCTCGACGCTCGTAGCGGGACACTGCTTCTCGGCAGTGCTCCCGATACAACGCACCCAGGCCGACATTTCCCGTCGCCATCGGGCGCGCATCTTCCGACGTCAGACCGTGCCGCGCCAGCCCACCTTGATCGAAGTGGGCGACTGCCGCCATCCACATGAACGGCTTCTCGACGCAAGCCTGAAGCCATCGAATGATCGCGGGACCGAACGCGGCACCGGACTCCGTGGTTGCACGGAACAGACGAGCGATCCTGCCGAAAGCGACCAGCCCCTCTTCCAGTTGCTTCACCGGATCGGACGAAAGAAACTGGCTCGCCTCATCCAGGAACACCCCGAAGAGCGATTCGTTCGGCTCCAGGCGAAAACCAACTCGTTCGGCTGCTGCGATCACGTACTCGAGGATCACCGAGCGAGGCCCGATGTTCTCCTTCGCGATCAACAGCAGGCACGCGAGCCCTTCACGCACCTCCGCCTCAGGCTTCCCCTCGAAGTACTTTTCGAGAAGAAGCGAGATACCGTCGCTCGATCCCCCGACGAGAAGGAGCCTGTCGAGAACGAACTCGGTGAGCGTCTTGGGTCTCTCTTCTTTTCGCATGACATCCCTTACCTTTCGCGTCTTGAATGAGCGCGTTCAGACCTGCGCTGCTTAACAATTTTTGGCATTCCTGTCAAGAGATAAAACCAAAAACACTCGCCGAAGCAAGTGTTTTTGATGTGGTTAGCACGTATTCTTATTGACCGCATTCATCACCATGCGCGTGAAGCGGGTTGGGACGATTTTCTCACCGATTTTGGCGACGAGCGCCTCGATCAGCTTTTCGACCACCTGCTCCTCGTCCTTGATGAAGGCCTGCTTGGTGAGGCAGACGTCGCTGTACCACTTGTTCAGCTTGCCTTCGACGATCTTCTGCTTGATCTCTTCCGGCTTCTTGTCCTCGGCTAGTTCGGCGAGGAACTCGTTGCGCTTCTTCTCGACCTCTTCGGCCGGGATCGTGTCCGGGCTCACGTACTGCGGATCGCAGGCGGCGACCTGGAGGGCCAAGTCGTTGGCCAAGGCGCGGAACTCCTCGTTGCGGGCCACGAAGTCGGTCTCGCAGGCGAGCTCGAGCATGGCCGCGAGCTTGCCGTTGTGGTGGACGTAGGTGACGATGAGGCCTTCGGAAGCGGTCCGTTCGGCCTGTTTCTTGGCGGCCTTGATGGCGCCGCGCTTCTTGAGGACCTCGATGGCCGTCTCGAGGTTGCCGTTGGCTTCTTCCAGGGCAACCTTGCAGTCCATCATCCCAGCCCCGGTACGGGCGCGCAGGTCAGCGACCAATTGGGCGGTAATCATAGGGGAAAAAACAAAGGGAGAAAAATGAGCGGACAGAAGACGCTTAGGCCTTCGGGGTGGCGGGCTGGACGAGGGACGTGCCCAAGCGGGCGCGGGCGCTTTCCCATTCGTCATGCCCTTCCTTGATGGCGGCCGAGAAGGCCTGGGCGATGAGCTCGATGGTCTTGACGGCGTCGTCGTTGCCCGGGACCGGGTAGTCGACCTGGGTCGGGTTCACGTTCGAGTCGCAGAGGGCGATCACCTTGACGCCACGGCGGGCGGCTTCGGCGAGGGCCGTCTTATCCTTGCGGATGTCGAAGATGATGACCGCTTCCGGGATGCGGGCCATGTCCTGGATCCCGCCGACGCTCTGGTCCATGAGCTTGATCTGTTCGTTCATCTTGAGCTGCTCGAACTTGGTGTACTTGGCAAGCTCGCCCTTTTCCTGCTTGCGCTTGAGATCCTTGAAGCGGCGGACGGTCTGGGCGATGCTCGAGAAGTTGGTGAGCGTGCCCCCGAGCCAGCGGTTGTGGACGTACGGCATCGAGCAGGCCTGGGCGGCCTGTTCGACGAGCGCGGACGCCTGCTTCTTGGTGCCGACGAAGAGGATGACTCCCCCACGCGCGGCCGTCTTCTTCGCGAACGAGGTCGCCTCGTCAAGAGCCGTCTGCGTCGCCTCGAGGTTCAAAATGTGAACCCCGTTGCGTTCGCCAAAAATGTATTTCTTCATGCGCGGGTGCCATTTCGAGGCCTGGTGGCCGAAATGGGCGCCCGCCTTCAACAAGTCCACCAACGAAGGCGTTTGTGCCATATGAGAATTCCCTTTTTTCTCGACGTTTTCCCCTTCCTTGCCTCGGAATCCGAGGAAAAGGGCGGAAAGGGAGCAAAATGCCTAGGAAACGTCAAAGATGAATAAGTGCGGGGAGTGTAGCGAAAGACGGGGAAATTGGCAAGGGTCTGCAAAAAAAGACACGGCAGCTCCGATGGGGATCGGGGCCGCCGCGGTCAGGAGACGGGACTGAGGGACTGGTCATCGCGGATGTCCACGAAGACGCTCGAAAGCCCCGTGACCGGCCGAACGTGGGGATCGGCGCAAGAGGAAGGACTCGAACGGAAACGGCCAATCCTCGCCATGTCAACCTGCGTCAACTCGCGAGGTGCCAGGTAGCCAACGTTGGCACCCCAAACGGGGACCGTGAACTTCGGATCACAGCCGGGATGAGCAAGGCGGATCGGCTCACCGGCCCAGTCCCAGTCCTCCTGAGTGGGAACCCCATCGAACCGGGAACCGTGGGGCACGATACGGACCCGCAGGTAGCCGGAGTCGACCGGCTTCGCCAGGTTCACAGCGAGCGGAATCAGGACCGAGAACCCGTAGGCGTCCGGGAGGTCGGCGATGGCACGCTCGAGCCAAGCGCGCTCGTAGGCGGAGAGCTGCCGGGAGACGAGAGCCAGGAAGGGCGTGCCATCCGGATGAAGGAGTGGCGCGTGCTCGGCCACGGGGGGCGGGCACCTCATCTCGCGAGACCGTCCGAGGGACGCGTTGAACTGCTCGATCATGGCGAACAGGCCGTGCGGAGGGCACGGAATGAGGGTCGCCCGGAGGTGATCGAGGGCGGGATCTCCGAGAACACTGCCAGTCAACGGAATCGTCATGGCGCAATGGCCTTTCTGCCCCTGTGCGGAGCATTTCACCCTGAAGAAGGAGGGGCGACGGATTATTGTAGCAGAAAAAACACCGGCCGTCAAGTATAAAACAATGCATTTGCCTATATTTAGTGAAAAAAGCTCTCGAAGCTCAAGCAAAAAAAGACTGCCAAAGAGGCAGGGGGCGCCCTCCGCGGCAGGACGAGCTTAGACCGGGTCGAGGAACGCGAGGATCGCGTTCAGGGCGGCCGGCTCGGCACGCTCCCCATACCGGTTGAGAACGAAGGTAACGATCCGGTCAAGGACGTCATAGCTCTTCATGGACAGGGCCCGATCGACCACGTTCCCCCAGCCCGTCTGCGCGTTGGCGCTCGCCGGATAGGCGGGATCGCTGAACGCGACCAAGGAGGTGAAGGCGGGCGAGACCTCCCGACAGAGAGCCATCACATCGGGCAGAAGGCAGACGACGACGGCCAGGCGCTTGCCGAGGTCCAGCTTCTGCCGAACATCGAGCGCAAGCTCATTCGACCTGGGCTGCCGCTTGAGGCGGTACGCACGAGGCCCGGTCGTCACAGGCAGGTGGAACTGACGGTTGCCGGACGGGAGCAGGGGCGCGTCGGTCCAGTGAGCGCAGACCCACGCCACGTCGGCTTCGTCGAGCTTGCGGCCGGAGACCAGCAGGACCGGCGCGACCCCCTGGAGATCGTCCGGGGTGAACTTGGGTTTGACGCCCAACGCGGTGATGACCAGGTCGACCGCCTCATCGAGCTTGGCCGGATAGGCCGGGTCAAGGAAGGATCCGGTGACGGCGACGACGAGCGTGGTGGCGATGGCGGGCTGGGGCATGGAAGTCCTCCGTTGGTGACGGTCGAGCATAGCAAAAAAGGATCATTTCGTCAAGAAGGAGGGCGAGAAAAAACCGCCGAGGAAGGCGGATAGGCTCGCTGAATCACCGGGTACGGGCACTGGAATTCCGACAAGCGGCTCAGGGCTCGAGGAACTCGTCGAACAGACGGATCTGGTCACCCGACACGCATTCGTTATACACGAGCGCGACGAGCTGAGCCTGACGGCGGTACGGGGCACGACCGTGCCGGAAGATCTCGTGCCAGGCGTAGGCCGCACCGCGATCGAAATCGACCTTGGCAGCGAGCGGCGGCGACACGCGGACACACAGTCCCCTCAAGCGCTCCGAATCAGAGACCGTGAGGATCAGCAGGCCGAGCAGCCGATTCGTCGAGGCTTGCGTGAGCGCGCCGATCCCACGCTTGAGGGTGACGTGGCGGAACGGATGGGGATTGATCGTGATCCGCAGCGGGATCCGAACAGGAACCCGGTATTCCATCCCGAAGACGGTCCGCTTTCCGCAGTCGACCCCGCCGGAACGCTGCTCACGTAGCCAGCACCTGTACCTGCTCAAGAGCGGCCGATCCGCGACGGCCACCATCCGCGTTCCGGTCCCGTCATCGAAGCGGGTGAGGCGCGCCACCTTCCTCTTCTTCTGGATCACGAGCATGGCGGCATCGACGGAACGGGCGCAGGCCTCGTCGCTCGAATCCCAGTCGAGGAGGATCACGCGGAAGCTCGGAGGGTGGGAAGATGCGGCATCCTGGGTCATTTCTTGTCTCGCTTTCGTCGTGGATCTGTAGCAAAAAACGGTTTCATGGTCAAGGGAGCGAGTCCCCAGACAAGAAAAAACCGCCCAGCGAGGCGGATGCGCCGCAGGACGGGGCGGTGTGAACGGTCAGGCAGGGTCGAGGAAGGCGAGGAGCTGCGTACGTTGCGCGGGAGACGCGAATTCGTTGTAGGCGCGGGTGACGATCCGGTCGAGGACGTGAGGCTCCGCAGCGGGGACGCTGCCGAAAACGATCATCCAGGTTCCGTAGGAACCATTCCCGTACGCCGCGTTACGCGCGACCATTGGAGAGATCGCATCGCAGAGGTCTACGATCTTCGACACGGTGTCAACGGCCTCGGCCAGGTGACTGATCAGGAGGAGCATCTGCTCCATCCCATACATACGGGCCAACCCCTTGACCTGAAACGAGCCATCAACCGAACCCGTGGCGACCTCGGTCGGGGGCACCTGGAAGATGCGGTTGTAGGTACCCAGCTCTTCCTCGGCCTCGCGCCAGTGCCGGCGAACCCAGTCCTGCTGGGCCTCAGTGACCTGGGACTCGGCGACGAGGATGGTCCAGCCGTCGTCGTTGGGCGACCGCTCGAGGTTGGTGACCTGGGGCAGGCCTCCCCCCGTGAGGACGTCGAGCGGGTGGTGCGACCGGGCCCGATCGACCCGGGCGTACGCCTCGTTGAGGCGGCGGGCATCGATCGGCTCATCGTGGGACCAGTTGACGGCGACGACGAGTGTGGTACCAGCAGACGGCGGCGACGCAGGCTTCTTGCTCATGATGGACGATTCCTCCCTTTGACGGCACAATGTAGTAAAAAACCGTCATTCTGTCAAGTGGAAAGACGGTTTTTGCTCATCTCAAGCAGCTATTTCCCCACCACCGCCTTGATCCGCCGGACCCCGGCCGAAACAGCTTCTTCCTTAATGATCTTGAACCCGCCCAACTCCCCCGTTCGCGCGACGTGGGGACCGCCACAGACTTCGCTGGAAAAATCCCCCACGAAATAGACGTTGATCTTGCCGCCAAGTTGGGCGTACTTGTCCGTAAAAACACCGATGGCTCCGCGCGCCTTCGCCTCGTCTTCGGTCATTGTTTCGGCGTGCACAGGCAGGTCGCGGGCAATGACATCGTTAACGATCTGCTCGACCTGACGAAGTTCATCATCCGTCATCTTTTGCGGATGCGGGAAATCGAAGCGGAGGCGTTCGGCGGTGATGTTCGAGCCGCGCTGCTCAACGTGCGTGCCGAGGACCTGTCGGAGGGCCTGCTGGAGGAGATGCGTCGCCGTATGCAGGCGCGTTGATTCGACGGAATGGTCGGCCAATCCCCCCTTGAACGTCCCGGCCGAGGCACGGGAGAGGTCCTGGTGCTTTTTGAATTCGGCCTGGAAGGCGGCACGATCGACGGCTTGCCCACGTTCGCGGAGAAGTTCTTCGGTCAGCTCCAGCGGAAACCCGTACGTCGAAAAGAGTTGGAATGCCTGCTCGCCGTTGAGCGGCTCCTTGACGAGCATCTTCTCGAGTTCGCGGAGGCCTTTTTCCAATGTCTTGCCGAACTTCTCTTCTTCTTTTTGGCATTCCTGGAGGACACGCTCGCGATTGGTCTCGAGTTCGGGATAGGCGGCGCCGTATTGGGAAATAATTTGCGCGGCAAGTTCCGGCAGGAAGGAGCCTTCGAGGCCGAGACGCTTCCCTTCCCTCATGGCGCGGCGCAAGAGGCGTCGGACGATGTAGCCCTGACCGACGTTGGACGGGGCGACGCCACGGGCATCACCAATGACGAAGGTCGCAGCCCGGATATGCTCCCCAATGATACGGAACGGGCGTGCGGCAGCAGAATCTTCGGGCCGGTACGGCTTGCCGGAACGGTTGGCGATGATCTCGATCAGCGGAAAAAACGCGTCCGTCTCAAAAACGGTCTGCTTCCCCTGCATAATCGCCGCCATGCGCTCAAGACCCATGCCGGTATCGACGTTCTTTTGAGCGAGCGGAACAAACGAGCCGTCAGCCTGCTTTTCGAACTGCATGAAGACGTTGTTCCAGATCTCGACGAAGCGGCCGCAGTCGCAGTTGGGATGACAGACGGGACCGAAGGAGGCGTCATGCGCCGTGCCGGTATCGAAAAAGATCTCGGTATCCGGACCGCAGGGACCCGTTTGGCCGGCGGGGCCCCACCAGTTCTTCTTTTTCGGGTAAGCATAGATGCGCGGACCGGCATCAGTACGCGTAGGCTCGTCTTGATCGGCGACACCCAGATCCGCCGTCACGCCGAGGCTCGCGAATTGGGCACGCCACAGGTCAATGGATTCCTGATCACGTGGGGCGTCCGCATCGCCTTCGAACACGGTGACGTAGATGCGTTTCGGATCGAGCTTGAGGCCCGAGGCACCCGTCAAGAACTCGAAGGACCAGGCG
The DNA here is from genome assembly GCA_964623645.1 of uncultured Gammaproteobacteria bacterium. Lineage (GTDB taxonomy): Bacteria > Patescibacteriota > Patescibacteriia > 2-12-FULL-60-25 > 2-12-FULL-60-25 > JAGOUA01. The sequence continues at coordinate 43,890 of CAZURG010000001.1, forward strand.
ATCGATTCGGTTTTGAAATAATCGCCGAGCGACCAGTTGCCGAGCATCTCGAAAAAGGTGAGGTGGCGGTTGTCGCCGACTTCTTCGATATCGTCGGTGCGTAAACACTTTTGGCTGCTCGCGAGACGCGTCCCCATCGGATGCGGCTGGCCCAAGAGATACGGGACAAGCGGGTGCATGCCGGCGGTCGTGAAAAGGACGGTCGGATCGTTTTCCGGCAGCAAAGATGCGGACGGCAAAATCGCGTGGCCTTTGGCACGGAAGAAATCGAGAAAGGTCTGGCGTAGGCGGGAGAGCTCCATATGGGCAAAGAATAGCGGAAATGAGCGAAAAAAATCAAGGGACGAAAAATCCCGAGGGATCGGGAAGGCGAAAACGTTAGGACTTCGGTTGAGGCGGAACGGGCGCGATGAAGAGGGCTTGCGCACCGGTCATCCGCAGTTCACGCAAGGAAGCCACCCGCAGGATCAGGCCGGCATCATTCGCGTGACCCCAGCCTTGTTCTGGGATCCCATCGATGACAGGAAAAAAGGGGCGGTCCGGATGGCCCAGCGAAACCCCAGGGATGAGGAGTCTCGGTAGGCGGCCGCGCGCGTCGGTAAACCCCTCCCAAGAAAGGTCCTTCGCCAGATGATAGAACGAGGCGGGCTGGGCGGTTGAGGAACGCTTCTTCTCTTCCCCGGGCAGGCAAAACACTTGAAGGGCGGTGACGACCTCCTCATCCGTTGCGAAGCAGTTGCGAGGGAGCTGACAGACCTCGAATGCCTGCGGCGGCGGAGGGGGCGGAGGTGGCGCGAACGGATGGACATATTCAGGAGCGGGCGTGGCTGCATGGTGCGAATAGGGAAACAGCGTCGACGGGATCAGCGGTACGGCCGCCGGCGAACCGGAAAAGGGCTCAAAGATCTCGGCAAACACTTCCGACTCGCACAGCCAAGCCAAGGCTTCACGCTCTCTCGCCAACCAACGTTCGGCGACACGCGCCTCGTGAATACGGGCAATCCGAGAATCCATGAATAGTGGGCTTGGCATACTCGCCTCCTTGGTGGGAATATTCCCGCTTCTAGGATACCGTGCTCGCTTCCTTTTTCGCAATGAGGTGGGCCTGCTGGACCATTTCGGCCTGGTTCACGAGGACTTTCAGCAAAGAAATGTCGATTTCGGCAATGTGCTGGGTAGGCAGAAAAAGAAGCAGGTAGGCCTTACTGTTGGGCGCGTACGCATCAGACGGGACCACTAAAACGTCACGCTTATCTTCCGTTAAAAGCGAGGCATGGGAAACGTGGGATTCGTCGATGGATTTCAGCTCACGATTCGAAACGCGAAAGACCTGTTTTTGCTTACTATCAACTTGGATTTCGGCCTCGGTCCGCAATGAGGCGCGGTCCATGATGCGCAATAAAACCGATTCGGCCCCAACGGCGGCAAGAGCGTTCTGCGTGATAGCCTGAAGGAGTTCGCGTGGCAGGCGTTTGCGGTCGACAAGGGTGAGGGAGGTATCGTTGACGAGGCGCTTCAGGAGTTCGATCTTGCGGTTGACGGAACCGATGTAGCTGTAAGAATCGAGCAATTCGCCCTTCGTGCGCTCGACGTCGTTCTGAATGCGGGTCGTTTCGGCTTCACGGCGCTCGATATGGCGTTCGTACCAAGTGAAGGTAAAGATTCCGGCCAGGCCGAAGAGGAAGATCGTCGCCTCTTCGAGGACAATCTCGGAAATGCCGAAGTAGCCCCGTTGGTAGATCGAGGGCGAGAGGACCGCGAGCACAAAAAAGACCAGGTAAAGAAACGAAATCCACTCGATCCGACGCGGGGACGACTCCATACGGCGACTACCCTACCCCATCTTCCGCCAGAACACCACCGCCGAGGCACTCCTCGCCACGGTAGATCGCGACCGACTGGCCAGGGGCCGGAGCCCAGACGGAAACGGCGCAACGGATGCGGCAGGAGGCTTCCCCAATACGCTCGATGGTGGCCGAAACGGGGGGCTGGTGATAGCGGACCATCACGTCCCCCTCGATGATCGGCATGGCTTCGGCCGAGACGTTGAGCCAATGGACGTCGTCGATGCGTAATTCAGTGCGCTGCAGCAAGGGGTCCTGGGCATCTGGGACCATGATGAGGGCGTTCGCCGGGCGATTTTTGGCGGCGACATACCAAGCGCGCTGCCCCGCATTGACGCGCAGGCCATGGCGCTGGCCGATCGTATACCCATCGAGACCATCGTGCTGGCCGAGGACGGTTCCGTCTGCGGACAGGATCGGCCCGGGCTTGGACGGCAAGCGCTGACGCAAAAAGGCGTGAAAATCGAGCTTTCCGACGAAGCAGATCCCTTGGCTGTCCGGCTTGGCGGCAACCGGCAGGCCAAAACGGCGCGCTTCTTCGCGAACCTGGGGCTTATGGAGATGGCCGATCGGAAACAGGCTGCGGGCCAAAGCTTCGCGATCGATGCGCTGCAGGAAATAGCTCTGGTCCTTGGCGGGATCGATCCCCTTCCAGAGATGGGGACCTTCGGTATCGAGGCTAACGCGGGCGTAATGGCCCGTGGCGACGCCATCAAAACCGAGCCGGCGGGCCTCCTGATAGAAGAGGCCGAACTTGATCTCCTCGTTGCATAAAATGTCGGGATTTGGGGTGCGGCCGGCCTGGTATTCGGCGAACATGCGATCGAGGACACGGGCCCGGTAGCGCTCCTCGAAATCAAACGTCAGGAGGGAAATCCCCAACTGGGCGGCCACGCGCAGGGCATCGCGGCGCTCCGCCCGCCATTGGCATTCGCCGGTCCAAAGGTCCTTGCTGTCGGACCAGTTCTTGATGAACCCGCCGACGACCTCGTAGCCCTGCTCCAACAAAAGAGCCGCGGCAACGCTCGAATCCACCCCGCCGGACATGCCGACGAGGATCTTGGACCCGGGGGGCAGGGGCGGACGGAGGCTCATAAAGAATCAGGCCCGCTGCTTGTTGGCGCGGATGGCGTCTTGGCCTTGGAGGACGTTGCCCGTCGCCTCGTTCACCGCCAATTGGCCGCAGGCGGCGTCGATGTCTTCGCCAAACGTGATGCGGTGCGTGGCGGGAATGCCGAGCTCATGCAATTCACGCAAAAAGGCCACGCGACGGTCTTTCGGGGTACCGGCGAAGGCTTGCGTGTTGTGGTATTTAATCAAGTTGACGTGGATGAGGCGCATGTCGTCGCCAAAGAGGCGCTTCAGGGCGAGCGCGTCCTGAGGACGGTCGTTGACGCCGGAGAGGAGGAGGTATTCAAACATGACCTTGCGGTTGGTTTCTTCCATGTAGGTGCGGATGGCCTCCATGAGCTTGGCGAGCGGGTAGGCGCGGTTGACGGGCATCATCTTGGCGCGGACCTCGTCGATCGCCGAATGCAAAGAAATGGCCAAGTTGACTTGGAATTGCTCCTTGGCGAGACGCAGGATCCCCGGCACGATGCCGCAGGTGGAAATGCTCATGTGGCGGGCCCCCAAATTGAACCCTTGGGGATCGTTGAGCATCCGGAGGGCCCCGAGGACCTCGTCATAATTGTTGAGCGGCTCCCCCATCCCCATCAGGACCACGTTGGTGACGCGGTCGCCATCGGTCTTGAGGCGACGGGCGTAGTGGATCACCTGCTCGACGATCTCGTCGCGCGTGAGGTTACGGATCCAGCCCATGGTGCCCGTCGCGCAGAACGTGCAGCCCATGGCACAGCCGACCTGGGAGGAAACGCAGACGGTGTTGCGCTCGTCCTGGTGGCGCATGAGGACGGCTTCGATGTTCTTGTTGTCGGCGCAAGCGAGCAGAGTTTTCACGGTCTCCCCATTGTCGGCGGTTTGGCTACGGACCAGGCGGAGGGCATCCCACGGCAGGGCTTCGGCAAGGGCGGTGCGCAGCGGCTTGGCGAGCACCGTAACCTCGTCCCAAGAGGCGCGTTGCTCAACGTAAAAGGCCCGCTTGATTTGGTTCAAGCGGAAGGCGGGTTCGCCGTGTTGGGCGAGGAGCTCAGCGAGTCGGGAATGCTGCATGGGAAGTCCAGAGAGATTGGGCGAGGGCCTTGGCGGCGGCGAACATCCGTTCGCGGGTGGGCGCGCCATAGACCACGACCAGGACATCCTTGCCGGATTCGGGCTGGCCGTCAACCCCCACGGGCCGCAGCCAAGCGACCAGGTTGTGGCGGGATTCGTCCAAATAGCCCGTCTTCCCCGCGATCACCCAGATATCGTCATCAAAACGGAGGAGATCGTTGGTGGAATAGACGGGATGGTTACGCGGATTCGGGCTCAGGACCTTGACGACACGGGTATCCGTACTCGCCGCTTTCTGGAGGGGGCGCCAGGCAAAGGCGCGGTCGGCAATGAGGGCCATCTCGCGAGCCGAGGCAACGTTACGCACGTCCATCCCGGAAGGCTCAAATACGACGGCCGCCTTCGCGCCCGCCCGCTGAATTTCGCGGTTCATGAGCAAGGTCGCCTGTTTATTCGTGACGCCCAAGGCGCGCATCAACGCCATAGACGCGTTGTTCGCGCTTGCTGTGATGCTCGCATACCACAGGTCCTCGAACCGAATCTTTGAGCCGACGGTGACACGCAACCGCCCACCGCCTACCTCATCAACCTTCTTGAGCGTGATCGCCGCCTGCCATGGCACCGTATAATTCTTCCAGACGAGCGCAGAAATAAGCTTGGTCAGGCTCGCGATCGGCCATGAGGTCTCGGCGTTCCAGGCATAGAGCTCTCGCTTTGTTTTTGGAGTCATCGCGTAGGCTGCCGCAAGACCGTATTGCGAGGGCACGAATCCAGAAACCGTCGGGACGACTTGCTGGAGCGAAGACGTTGGAACAAATGGGACTTCGATGACCGGAATCGTCAAAGGGATGGAAGAGGACACGGCTTCGGCGGATGCGCGTGCCGGAACACATGCAAAAAACCCTAAAAATAGGGCTAAAACAAGGATTTTAGCGCTGGATGACGACGGTCGTGCCGATCGGGGTCCAGTCATAGAGTTGTTTCGCGACACCTTCGCCGACGCGGACGCAGCCGTGGCTGACGGGCGTACCGAGGTGGTCCTTCCCTTCTTTCTTGCCACCTGGCCATTCGGGTAGCTCGTGAATTCCGTAGGTCCACCCCTTGAAGCCCATCCAATACGGCATCCAGAGCTTAGCGCTGCCGGACCAGGCGCGCGGGCTCTTGGTCATGACCTTGAAGGAGCCGACGGGTGTTGGGGTACGGGCTTTCCCTGACGAGACGGGATGCGTCGCAATGACGACGCCATTCAGCTCTTGGTAGAGTTTTTGTTCCGACAGGTCGACGCGGATCCGCTTCTCAAGCGGCTTCGCTTCACCACGGACCGGATCATAGGCATTTTTCACTTCCGTGCCATCTGGATACCCATCGCGATCCGTGTCGCCGTCAAGCGGATCGCTGCCGAAGGCGATCTCGAGAGCGTCGGCAAGGCCGTCCGCATCGGTGTCGCGTTCAACCAAGCGGGCACCAGAACGAGCCTGAAGCGGATCGAAACCCGAACGGACCTCGACCCCATCCGTAAACCCGTCGCCGTCGGTATCGGCCAGATCAGGACGAGACTGGAAGAGACGCTCCTCCCAGGCATCGAGCAAACCATCGCCATCCATATCCCCTACCGCCGCGGAAGCGCCAAACGGCAGTAGAGCCGCACATGCGACGAAGACGGCGGCGCGCCAGGAAGAGGCAGCCATATTACCTAGAAACGGATCGTCTCTCCGGGCGCGACCGTTCCCCGTGCGGTGGGAAGCGCTGGGGAGGGCGGTGTGGAAGGCGCTGCATCAAGCCCGAGGTCAAGCCGAGACGAAGGTGCGGCCGCTGGAGCGGATGCGGAGGACGCTGGCACGGGAGCCGTTGGAGGCTTCACGCGAGGCGTGATCAGGATCGGCTCACGCGGCGCCTCTTGCGGATTGGATGGCTCTGGGCGCCGATCGCGTGGCCGGCCACCCGCGGGACGCGACGAGCCCGCCCCCTCCTCTCGACGTGGCGGACGTGACGACTCACGACCTGGACGCGCAGGACCAGACCCGTCTCGTCGCGGGATAGACGAGCCTCCCCCTGCTCCAGAGCCGGATGACGGACGCCCTTGCTGACGAGCTTCACGCTCCGCCTTGATGAGGTCACGGCACTCGGGACAATAGATGGGCTTCGAGGGATCTAATTGCACCGCCAATTCGAAGACCTTCCCACATCGTTGGCACGTATGAGAAAAACTTGGCTTCTTGCGCATCTTTGACGCCGCCTTGATCGCCTTGCGCGCTTCCTCGATCGCAGACAGGCGCTCTGGGCGCATCACGAGCGTCGGCATCGAGATCCCGACCGCGTGTTCATCCGCAAGGATTTTGGTCGAAGCCTCGCTTTCCGTCGCGGTGCCTGAATAATGCACGACCGGGCTCATCTTGAGGGTTGGGGAAGGTGGCGGCTCGGTTCCGATGATCGCCTCAGCCAAGGATCCCTCTCGAGGCGTCCCAACAGGCGCTTGACCGGCAGGCGTACCAGCGGGCGGAAGATGCACGAACTCCATCCCTGACCACTTGAGGACCTTTCCTTCGATAATGTGGCGTGCTTCCGCATAGCGTTCACGACTTATTTGAACAGTCTTTTCGAAGCTCCCCGTCCGCTTTGCGATCGGCGGCAGGCTATTTGCGGAAAAAGGCTGGGTCGAGACGCCATCGACCATGAGTTTCAGGTACATCTGGAATTTCGCCAAACTGACCAGGTCTTCCGGCGTGAAGGTTGGCGCGAATTCGGTCTCAAGGAGCTCGGCATCCTGCGGACCCACGCGCATGATGATCATCGTTCCAACGTTCCCTAGCACAGCATCCTGCACCTCCTCTTCGAGCTGGGCCATGTATTGGTGGGCAACGATGAGGTTCAGGCGATATTTACGGGCTTCGGAAAGGATCGTCGCGAACGACTCGTTCGCGAAGTTCTGGAACTCGTCGACATAGAAATAGAAGTCGCGACGGTCCTTTTCTTCCATGTTCTGCCGTTCCTGGGCGGACAGCTGGATCTTCGTCACGATCATGCCACCCAACAGGCGCATCCCATCTTCACCGATGCGTCCCTTGGAAAGGTTCACGATCAGGATCTTCCCCTCATCCATGATCTTACGAATATCGATCGTCGATTTGACCTGCGCCACGATGTTACGGACGACACCCGACGACAAGAACTGGCCGACCTTGTTTTGAATGGCGGCCCCCGCTTCCGTCGCATATTTCTCATCCCACGAGGCGTATTCGGCTACCCAGAAGGTCTTCACGACCGGGTCGCGGATCTGCTCAACCACTTTCTCGCGATACTCCTTATCGACCAGCAGACGGTTCACGCCCATCAGGGTCGCGCCTGGATAGTCCAGAAGCGCCGAAATACAGTTGGTAAGGATGTATTCCATGCGCGCGCTCCAGACGTCTGGCCAGATCTTCTTGAAGACGCCCATGAGGCCGTCGCGGACGAGGTGTTTGCGATCGGGGTCCCCCGACGTCTCGAGAATATTAAAACCGACTGGAAACGCCGTATCCGCAGGATTGAAATAGACGACGTCGTTGATCCGTTCCGGGGGGATGAAGTCCATCAGCTTCTCGGCGACGTCACCGTGCGGGTCGATATAGCAACAGCCGTGACCGGCATAAATGTCGGCCAGGATCATGTTTTCCATCAGGGTCGACTTGCCCATGCCCGTCTTGCCGATGATGTAGACATGGCGACGGCGGTCATCCGTCTTGATCCCGAAGCGACGGCCAGCATTACGAAAATTGACCTCGCCAAAGAGGGTGATCTCATTCTCGTGGTCGTGATTGTAGGCAGGGGGCATAGGGGGCGGTTACTCACCGAACGGGATATTGGACGGCGGTTCAGATTTCTTGGCCTGCGTGCGACGCAAGAGCGGTGCCTTCACCTGGGCCAGGATCGGGAAGTGCCAGAGGGTCGCCAGCTCCTCCGTCGAGAGGAAAAAGGGCGAAAGCCCGACCCCATCGGAACGGTCAATGTAGGCACGGATGACTTTATTCTTGCGGACGTTATTACGCTGGTCCTTGAACCACCAGAAATCATTGTTCATGCCGATCTTCTTGCCGTCGGGACGTAGGGCTTGCATATTGAAGGTCTTGAACTGGTTCATGCTCCCCATGAACGGCGTGATCACCTTCGGTCGCTGCATCTTCTCTTTCTTGGCGACATAAATCACGCGAATCTTCGCCATGAAGCCGATCTTCGACATCTTGCGCTCGATACATTCCATCACTAACCGTTCACCAGGCGAAAGCATGGTGATCTTTGGGGGCCCATCCTTCTTTTTCTCATCCTTCTTCTCACCCCCGCCACCAAACGGAACGAAAATACCGATGATCCCTTCAATGATTTCTGCAGGGAGACGCAGGATGGTATCGACGATGGTCGGCGGCTTCGCCTTCACCTCACCGCGCAAGACAGCGATCTCCGCCATGGCGCGCGCCCTCGCCTCCTTCTGGTCAGTCGGCATGAGCACGATCTGGTACCAGAACTGCTCGCCCGGCCCGATGCGCGAGAGGTTCTCGAGCATCACGGCGATCGGATCCTTCATCTCACCGGAGACCTGGTCGGTGAAATCGCTATAGGTTTTTAAAGGAAAGGCATCTGATTTGACGAAGGTCATCTCCGTCCCCCACAGGTCGTACGCAGCATCGGGATATTGCGTTGGGACCTTCTTCGCATAATCCTCGATCACATCGATATCAGCATCGGGGTATTGAGCGAAAATAGCGGCTTCCGCAAGATCGCGCAGGCGCTTTTCGAGTCGCAGGCAATAGTTGACGTCGCCCTCAATGGAAACGATCTCGACAGAGAGCGGCGATTGGAATTCGCCACGCAACCACTTCCCCGTCCAGCTCGCCCCGGCCCCAGCGGCCGCTAACGCGGAAAAGATGTTCTCGGCCGCCTTCGGCGTCTGTTCGGTCGTTCGCGGGACGGTCACGCGCAACACAATAAATTCCTTCTTCGCGGCCGCCTTGTTTTGCACGTGCTCAAGCCACAAATGACGCCCCATCCAGCTGAAGATCCACAGGAAAAGCAGCCAACCACCGGAGCGGAACAGGATCCACATCCCGGTGAACGGGTCCTCACCAAACATCTGGAGGAAGGCAGTAAGCGAAAGGTCAAACATGCTGAAACCTAGGATAGCATACGGAAATCATCCTCGAAAGGCAGCATTTCGAGCCGTAAAATCCCCTTAGAAGCAATAAAAAACGCCCGGGGGATGGCCCCCGGACGCTTCCGCCTTCCAAATGTCCTATTTCTTTAGGCGTTTTTGCGTATATTCGTTCCAGCTCACGAGCACCATCGGCGCGACGAAGATCGACGAGTACGTCCCAACAATGATCCCGAGCATCATCGCCAACGTAAACTCATGCATCGAGCGTCCGCCAAAGAGGAAGATCGAGAGGAGGACGATGAGCGTGGTGCACGAGGTATAGATCGAGCGCAGGTAGGTCTGCTTCAGGGAGAAGCTCACCACCTCCTCGAACGAGGCCTTCATCCGCGGCAGGTTCTCGCGTACGCGGTCCATGACGACGATCGTGTCCGTGATCGAATACCCGAGAATCGTGAGAAGAGCCGCCACGAACGGAGTTCCGATCTCAACCCCATAAAAATGTCCCAAGGCCGCGAACACCCCCAGCGGGATGACGATGTCGTGGATCGCCGCAAGCATCGTCACCGCCCCATATTTCCATGAGGCCACCGGCGCGGACACCTTACGGAAGGTGTAGGCGATGTAGGCCATGATGAGGAGCAGCGCAATGATAATCCCTTGGAGTGATTTCTGCCGCAATTCCGCCCCGATGACCGGCCCGATCGCGTCGAAACGCTGTTCGGTCAGGTCGCCATGCTTGGCGCGCAAGCCTTGGACCACCTGCGCATACTGCTCCTGCGTAAGGGCCTTCGTGCGTACCTGGACTTCCTGCTCACCCACCGGCTGCACGACCGGTTCCCCCGTATCGACCCCCGTCTGTTTAATCGTCTCAACGACCTCGACGACCGGCGGACGCGTCCCCTCAAACCGGAACCCCATCAGGGACCCACCCGTGAAGTCGATCCCGAAGCGCAGACCCCAAACGGCGACGGCGACGATCGAGGCCGCGAGCAGGATCGCGGAACAGACGAACCAGACCTTCCTCCAACCGACAATAGTGAAAGATGACATACGAGGCAAAAGCTAGGATTTCTTGTCGAGGTCACGCGGCTGCAGGAACCACCAGCCATATTTCGCCAGCCCCGTACTCGCGAGGGCGCGCAACCAGACGCGGCAGGTCACGATCGCCGTGAAGAGCGAGATACCGACACCGATCGCCAAGGTCAGGCTGAAGCCACGGATAACGGAAGATGAGAACCAGTAGAGGACAGCGCACGAGATCAGTACCGTCACGTGCCCATCACGAATGGACGGCCAGGCACGGCGGAACGCGTCCTCCAAGGCGACCGACAACCCCTTCCCAAGCCGCCACTCCTCCTTAAGACGCTCGAAGACAAGCACATTCGCATCGACCGCGATCCCGATCGAGAGGATGAACCCGGCGATCCCGGAAAGCGTGAGCGTGACGGGTAGGAACTTGAAGACCGCCAGCGAAAGCCCCGCATACAAGGCCAATGCACCGATCGCAACCAAACCCGGCAAGCGATAGAGGGCGATCATAAAGATCGCGACCAAGAGGAACCCGATGAGCCCGGCCTTGAGCGATGCTTCCAAGGAATCGGTGCCCAAGCTCGCGCCGATAGTCTGTTGCCCGACAATCTGGATCGGCACCGGCAAAGCCCCAGATTGCAGGCTTCGAGCCAATTCACGAGCCTCTTCGAGACTACCAGCCCCCGTGATGACCGCTTGGCCGCCCGGAATCTCAGACTGGACGGTCGGAGCGGAAATGAGCTGGCTATCGATGAAGATCCCCACCTGTTTTCCAATGTTACGGCGCGTGATTTCCGCGAACAGGTCGCGTCCCTCGTCATTGAACTGCAAGGCGACCTGGATCCCGCCCGTCTGCTGATTGAAGTCGACGCGGGCGTTCTGTAATTGCTTTCCCGTCAACTTTGTGGCCTTCCACCCATCTGCGGGCGGCAAGAGGTCTTCCTTGAGAAGCTTCGGGAAACTCGCGACCTGAGCCCGGATGTCATAAACAGGACGCTCATCGGTCTTATAGATCAGGTGGAACCCGAACGGGGATTCGACGACATCGGAGATCTGTCCCTTTGGCAAGGCGAAAAACGGCTTGGCGAAGGCCTCGACGAAACGGTCGGCCGTCGGATCAACAGGCGCTTCCTCGGTCCATTCCAAGGAGCCTTCGGTGGTGCTGGCAGACGGTTCCATCGAGAATTCCTTCACGAGCTGCACGAAATTCTGAGGATTGATGCGCCCCTTGAGCTCACGGATCTTCGCTTCTGCCTGGGTTTTCGTGAGGGTCGAGAGGCCACCTTCCGCCCCCGCATAAGAAATGAGCAGGTGATGCCCCATCGCCTCTTTGGTGACCTGCTTCCGTTCATCAATCCGCGCCACGGCGTAACGAAGCGGCGTATCGATCACACGCACCAAGGTCCCAGACGCGGTCTCGCTGCGGATCGCATTATAGACGTCAAGATTCTTTTCGCGCTGGAATTCCGAAGGCAACGGAACGGTGCTGCTGGCCGCCTGGCGCGCCAAGAGAGCGAAATCCGCTCCGGGGGCACGCAATGCCTCGACGAGCGTTTCAGCCTTCGTTTTTGCGGCCGCGTTCTCGCGGTCGATCCGCGCCTGCTCTTCAGCGGTCAGTTCGCGAGGCGATTCACTGCTCTGTTCTTTAAATTCCAAGATCGGCGTCTTCCCGATGAGGGTCGTCGCCTCGCTGACGTCACGGATCCCTGCGAGCTCGACGCTCACGCGCCAGCTGTCGCCGGCCTGGGTCGTTTGGATCAACGGTTCAGCGACGCCTAAGCTATTCACTCGCCGCTCGATGACGTCACGCACGCCATTCAGGGCCTCCTGGCGATCCGCCGCCGGGACCTTGGAGACATCGGCCTCATATTCGAGGCGTGTCCCACCGCGCAGGTCGAGACCAAGGACGAATCCCGGCGCGAACTGCAAGGACGTTTCATAACCGAGGACGCGGGCGCCTTGACGCAAGAGCCAATTCGCGGGCGCGGGCAACAGGTACAGGGCGATCAATAATGACAACACCAACAATCCAGCCGCGCGACGGCGGGTGGAGATTTTTGTGGGAAGAGGGGTGGAGGAAGCCATAAAAATAACGTCGAGGCCCAGCCTAACGAACGAGAGCCCGACACGCAAGCTGGATTTTAAAGCCCCTCGCCACCCCGAAAGGGTCGCGAGGGGCGCATTCTTAGCTCTTATTTTCTAATTGCGGCAAGATCCGCGGCGGTAAGGCACGCATGATCCACCATTGCTGCAGGACGGACAGGACGCTCATCACGAACCAATACAAGGTTAGGCCCGCCGGCAAGGAAAAGCCGATGAAGGCCGTCAAGACCGGCATCGTGTACATCATCTGCTTGTTCATCATCGCGGCCATATTCTCATCTTGGGCGACTGGCTTGTCTGCGACCTCAGTCGGCGGTGGCTTCACGGCGGCGGGCATCGACTTCATCATCTGGCGGCTTTGCAGGAACTGGACAAGAGCGGCAGCGATCGCGAGGACCGGACTCGCTTTCGTAAGCTCCAAGATCCCCAAGAAGACAGGGTTGATCGTCCCCGGATTGTCGACGAAGGGATAGAGCAGCCCCGGATCGATCACACCTAGCCCTTGCGACAAGGCCCGATAGAGGCCAATGAAAATCGGGATCTGGATCAGGAGTGGCAAGCACGAGGAAGCCGGATTCACCTTCTCACGGGCGTAGAGCGCCATGAGCTGGCGCCCCTGCTCTTCCTTGTTATCCTTGTAGGTCTTTCGAATCTCTTCGATCTTCGGCTGGATCGCCTGAAGGGCGCGCTGCTGCTTGATCTGCAGAGCCGTGAAAGGCCAAAGAATCAGCTTAACGAGGAACGTGAGCGCAATGATGGCGAGCCCCAAATCATGCCCCGGTAGGACATTATAGAGACCGATCAACAGGTTAAAGAGCGGCTGGAGAAAAAGCGTAGTAAACATAGATTAAACTAGGCAGCGGCCAGGCCCGCATCACGCGCATCGGCCTCCGCGGCGGTTTCGGGACGGTCGGTCTCCCCTTCCGGCTTCGTTTCGGTTGCCGTTTCCGTCTTTGCTTCTGTTTCCGCGCTCACCGTCTCGTCGGCCGGCTCCGTTGCGGCCTTAAGCGGTTCGATGATCCCGACTTCCCCGCGATCCGAATCCGCCACCACGGCGCCGCCCTGTTCGCGGATCGTAATCTTCCAGCCGACAAGTTTCGCAGCCAAACGCACGTTCTGCCCGCCCTTGCCGATCGCGAGCGAAAGCTGGTCGGCGGCAACGGCGACGAGGGCGAGATGTTGCTCCTCATCGAGGGATACCTCGAGCACGTTCGCTGGAGCGAGAGCGGCCTTGATGAAGGCTTCCGGACGTTCGTCCCACTGGATGATATCAACCTTCTCTCCCCCAAGCTCGCGGATAATCGTCTGGATACGGACGCCGCGCTGACCAATACAGGAACCGATCGGGTCGATGGCGTCATCGGTCGTCGCGACGGCGATCTTGCTGCGGCTACCAGCTTCGCGGGACATCTCTTTGATCTCGACCACGCCATTCGCGATTTCTGGGATCTCTTGCGTGAACAGGGCGGCGACGAGTTGCGGACTGCTGCGAGAAAGCCGGATTTCCGGTCCCTTGGTCGTCAAGGCGACTTCGCGCAACAAGGCCTTGATGCGCGTACCCGGGTAATAGCGCTCCGTCTCGATCTGGTCTTCGGGCAGCAGGACGCCCGTCGTGCGGCCAAGGTCGATCAGGACCACGCGCCCTTCGCGGCGTTGCACGGTTACGTTCATCAGCTCGCCCTCGCGGCCCTTGAAATCATTGAAGATCACGCCACGCTCGGCTTCGCGCAACCTCTGCAGGATCACCTGTTTCGCGGTCTGTGCGGCCATGCGTCCGAAGGCGGCGGGCACGCTCAACTCGACGCGGATCTCCTCGCCGATCTGCGCATCTGGCTTAAGGTCGCGTGCATCGGACAGCATGATCATCGTCTTCGGGTTGAACTTGAATTCCTCGGCAAAATCCTCGGCCGTCATGGTGGGGGCCGACTTGTCGTCCTTCTTGCGCGGGGCCGTGGCGGCGTCGAAGCGGGCGAAATAATCCTCGTCGAGCTTCATGTCCTCGGCGACCGTCTTGACGTCGAACACGCGGATGCCGCCGGTCATCCCGTCGTACTTTTCGGAATCAAACTCGACCAGGATGTTCTGGTTCTTGTTGCCGAAATCCTTGCGGTACGCTGCCGATAGGGCCGTCTCGACGGTCTCGAGGACGGACTCGAAAGAGATGTTCTTCTCGTCGGCGATCTGCTTCATTGCCAAGGTAATTGGGCTGGCCATAGGAAATGCAAGAAATAAGGTGACCTGTTCGGGCAGAACAGGTCATTACGGGCATGATGCCAGAACCGTCCGCCCCCGTCAAAGACCCAAGGAGCGCAGCCGCTCAAGAGCCTCTTCCTGTTCGCGCGTGAGTTTCTTGGGGACCTGCGCGCTCAGGTGCGCGATATGATCACCACGCCGTCCCTTCTGGCGGGCCGGTACGCCCTTCCCGCCGAGCGTAACTTTCGTTCCGACGGGCGTTCGTGCCTCGATTGAGACTTCCGTGGGACCATCGACCGTCTCGACCATCACGGAACCGCCCAAGAGGAGCGTGCTGTATGGGACGTCGATATTCGAATGGATCTGCGCCCCATCGCGCGTGAAGCGCGGATCTTTCGCGACATGAAGACGCAGATAGAGATCGCCCGACCGACCCCCGTACGGAGCCGCCTCCCCTTGGCCAGGCATCTGCAAGGTGTCCGTTTCGGAGACGCCGGAAGGAACGTCGACCTGCAGCTTGACCTCTCGACGCTGTACACCCGTCCCTTTACACGGACCGCACGGCTCTTCTGGGACCTGGCCGACCCCCTCACACGTCGGACAGACGGCCGCGACCTGCATCGTCCCAAAGAGGGTGCGCTGCGCTTGGCGAACCTGACCAGAGCCGCTGCACATCGGACAGGACTTGCGCTTTGTACCCGGTTTCGCTCCGTCACCGGAACAGGTCTCGCATTTATCAGGACGGACGAGAGTCACGTCTTTACGCACTCCAAAAACCGCTTCCTTAAATGAAAGCTCGAGATCGACAGCGATGTCTTGCCCGCGACGCGCTTGACGGGAACCACCACCTCCTGCCCGCCCAAACCCAAACATTTCGGAAAGGATGTCTCCGAAATCTCCAAAATCACCCATATTTACGTTAAATCCACCGGGAAATCCACCTTCAAATCCGCCTGGACCCGGACCCCCCTGCTCGAACGCTGCGGAACCAAAACGGTCGTAGGCCGCACGCTTTTTCTCATCGCCGAGGACCTGGTACGCCTCATTCACGTCCTTGAACCGTTCGGCATTGCCGCCCTTATCCGGATGGTGCTCGTGCGCCAAACGACGAAATGCTTTTTTGATCTCGTCCGCAGAAGCCGTCTTCGGCACGCCAAGGCTGGCGTAATAGTCTTTTTGAGGCATGGGATGGAGGTGCGATGAATCCGCTATCGTTTCGAAACGCCTACGTTTTCACGACGTAAAAACAATTTTTCGCGACCGCTTCCCCATCAACATCAACACTCACTTCGTAGCACCCCAAAGCCTTGATCGGAAGCAAATGGAAATTCATGAGGCCGCTAATCTTGTTGGAAGGGTCATTGCTGGCGTCGACCGTGAACGCGTGGTCGAACAGGCTGACCCCGCTCTCGCGATGCGTCAGGCGGACACGAAGCGCATGAGCCTTCGATGCGTCCGCCTCACGGATCTCGAAGGCGACCGACATCGTCGGCATCGTGAGCGGCGCTTCGGGGGTCGGGACCTCCTTCGTGGCGACGCGCTCTAAAATACCGTGGAGAATGAACTGGCCTTCGGTCGTCCGGGCGGCTCGTTCCGCACACAGGAGAAAATACGGGGTCATAGCAAGAGCGAGCCGGGCGGACGACCATGTCATCCGCCCATTTCGTGGTTAGTTCAATTAGGCTTTGGGTTCCTCCGTCGGACCGGCGTCCCCTTCGGGGGACGGAGCATCTCCGGCAGGAGGAGCAGCGGTTTCGCGCTCGGTCACGGGCTGGTACAAGGAGGCACCGACTTTTTGCGCCTCCGTCGCAAGCTCATCCGCCGCCTTCTTGATCGCATCGAGGTCATCGCCATCCTTGATCTGTTTCAGGGCCGCGATCTTGGCCTCGATGGACGTTTTATCTTCCGGTTTCACCTTCGCTTCATTCTCCTTGAGCATTTTTTCGGTCGTGTAGATCATGGTTTCGGCCATGTTCTTGGTTTCGATACCTTCACGCTTCTTCTTGTCTTCCTCGGCATGGAGCTCGGCTTCCTTGCGCATGCGTTCGACCTCGTCCTTAGAAAGACTGGTGGAAGCGGTGATGGTGATCTGCTGCTCCTTGTTCGTGGCCTTGTCCTTCGCCTTCACGGACAGGATACCGTTCGCATCGAGGTCAAAAGAGACTTCAACCTGTGGAACGCCGCGCGGAGCAGGCGGGATGCCGGAAAGGGTGAACTTGCCGAGCGAGCGGTTGTCCCCAGACATCTCGCGTTCCCCTTGCAACACATGGACTTCAACAGAGGTCTGCCCATCAGCGGCCGTCGAAAAGGTCTGTGTTTTCGAAGTCGGGATGGTCGTGTTCCGTTCGATC
Source organism: uncultured Gammaproteobacteria bacterium (assembly GCA_964623645.1). Lineage (GTDB taxonomy): Bacteria > Patescibacteriota > Patescibacteriia > 2-12-FULL-60-25 > 2-12-FULL-60-25 > JAGOUA01. Next base: position 60,707 of record CAZURG010000001.1, read on the forward strand.
ACTTTCGTCATGACGCCGCCCAACGTCTCGATACCGAGAGAGAGCGGGGTCACGTCGAGGAGCAAAAGCTCGCCCTTAATGTCGCCCTGCATGTTTCCTGCCTGGATCGCCGCGCCAATCGCGACCACCTCATCTGGGTTCACCGAAGCGTTCGGCTTCTTGTTGAAGAATTTCTCGACGGTCTGCTGCACGAGCGGCATGCGCGTCATCCCACCGACCATGATGACTTCCTGGATATCAGAGATGGAGATTTTTGCGTCCGCTAACGCCTTTTTGCAGGGTTCCAACGTCTTATCGACGAGATCGCCAACGATCCGCTCCAAATCGGAACGCTTGAGCTTCAGTTGCAGGTGGCGCGGTCCCGAAGCGTCGCTCGTGATGAACGGTTGGTTGATTTCCGTCTCCATGGCGCTTGAAAGCTCGATCTTGGCCTTTTCGGCAGCATCCTTGATGCGCTGTAAGGCGAGCGGGTCCTTACCGAGGTCAATGCCATCGGATTTCTTGAACTCATCGACGACCCACGCGATGATGCGTTGGTCAAAGTCGTCGCCACCCAAATGGGTATCACCGTTCGTCGCGCGCACCTCAATGGTGTTCTGCTGGGTCGTGGCGTCATACGCGACCTCGAGGACAGACACGTCGAACGTGCCGCCACCAAGGTCGTACACCACAATCTTCTCGTCCTTCTTGCGATCAAATCCGTACGCCAAGGCCGCAGCCGTCGGCTCGTTGATGATACGGCGGACGTTCAAGCCGGCGATTTCACCCGCGATCTTGGTCGCTTGGCGCTGGGCATCGTCGAAATAGGCGGGGACCGTGATGACGGCTTCGGTAACCTTCTCGCCGAGGCGCGCTTCCGCGTCCGCCTTGAGCTTCTGGAGGACCATCGCGGAGATCTCCTCCGGGGCATATTCCTTGCCGGCCATGAGAACCTTCACGCCGTCGCCCGCCTTAGCGAGCTTGTACGGCAACCATTTCTGGTCGCGCTGCACTTCCCCATCATCCCAACGGCGGCCGATCAGACGTTTCACCGAAAACAAGGTGTTTTCGGCATTCACCATCCCTTGGCGCTTGGCGATCTGACCAACGAGGCGTTCGCCCGTCTTCGAGATCGCAACCACGGAGGGCGTGGTGCGCGCTCCTTCGGCATTTTCCAGAACCTTCGGCTGGCCGCCCTCGATGATGGCCACGCACGAATTGGTCGTCCCCAAGTCAATTCCGAGAATTTTTGGCATAAATGAAGTTTTAAGGGTTTTTGGTGATTTGAACAGGAATGCTCTTCTGCGTCACGGACCGTTTCGGCAGGCGGACCCTGAGGATCCCATTTTCATAATTTCCCTCAGCGGTTTCTTCTTGGACCGGGGCAGGTAAAGGGATCTTGCGGAAAACGAGCCCATGACGGACCTCCTTGCGATAGTAATTCTTCTCGTCGATCTCGAACTTGCGCTCGTGCACCGCCTTGATCGCAAGAATCCCTTGGTTGATCGAGAGCTCGATATTCTTCGGATCCAACCCCGGCATCGGCGCCTCCACAATGAAGGCATCATCCTCTTCGTACACGTCGACGGGAGGGATCAGCGCGCTTCCCTGCTGCGTGGGGACGAGCGAGGAACGCGCCTCCTCAAGCGATTGGTCGCTCTCCGCGAACGGCTCCACGAGGAATGGCGACCATTTGATCAGAGCCATAGAAGGTTCGTGAGGGAATTAGGCCGCTTTTGCGATGATCACGCGCGCCGGCTGCAGGACCCGACCATGGAGACGCCAGCCCGGCTGGACGACCCGGAGGATCGTCCCTTCCGGTTTTTCGGAAGGCTCTTCCGCCACGGCATCATGGATCTGGGGATCAAACGCCCCGTCCGTCGCGACCCGCTCGAGCCCAGCCTGACCAGCGGCCTGATCCCAAAGGGATTGCACAGCCTTGATCCCGACCAGCCATTTGTCCCATGTGCTCTTTTCGGCTTCCGGAAGGGTGGCCGTGGAGGGAACGAAGGAAAGCGCAAGACCAAACTGGTCAAGGACCGGCAGGAGATCGCGCAACAGACGTTCATTTGCAAATTTCGCCCGCTCGATGCGTTCGGCATCGGTCTCGCGCTTGAGGTTTTGGTAATCAGCCTGTGCCCGTTTCCAACCGGTTAGGTATTCGTCACAGTTGGGACATGGTTCGGTTACGCTCGAAGCTTCGGACGGATTCGTAGATTCTTCCATAGAAAATTAGGAAACGAGATGAGAGACGCGCGTGAGAGCGGCATGGGCCCGCGCATAATCCATGCGCAAAGGACCCAGCACACCGATGAAGACCCCCGCCCGATCGAGATAGGCTGTCGAGCAGATCGAGCCGAACGGCCCCTCCTGCCCGATCAGGATGCACGGCCCGCGCGTCGGTGGTGTCGGCAGCACCTGCAAGGCCTCATCGAGACGGTCGAGGACTTCCGAAAGCGACACGACCCGCTGCCAATCGCGGAATTCCGGCTGGGCGAAGAGTTGGGAGAGGCCCGTATAATACGAGTCGAACGTCCCGAACCTCACGAACACCCCCAGCTCCGTCAGATCTGCGACGGCGCGAGCAAGATGCTTGAGGCGTAGGGTCGGTTCCGTCGCTTTCGCTGCCGCCTCCTCAAGCGCCTGCTGCTGTTTTTTCGCGAGGGCCCGCGTGAGGGCGACCGTCTCGACATAGAGCCGATAGCCCGCCTCGGTCGGAACACGCCCGCCGGAGGTGTGCGGCTGGACGAGATAGCCCGCCTCGTCAAGTTCGACGAACCAATTTCGAACGGTCGCGGAACTGACGCCTAGGCCATGCCGTTCCACCAACGCCTGCGACCCCACCGGCTGAGCCGTCTGGACATGCTCCTCCACCACCGCTTGCAGCAGCTTAAGGAGTCGTGGCTCGAGAGAGGGGGGCGACATGGGACAGGATTGGCACTCTCACGTTCTGAGTGCTAATGGCAGGATACGGAGGAGGGAGAGGGGTGTCAAGAGAAGGGAAACCTTTAAAAAACGGGAAGAAAAAACTGACCACTGGTCAGGAGGAACCGCTCTCGAACCGCCACGTCAGGCAGCGCGAGCCGCAGAACGATCGAGTTCGGCGGAGAAGCGCGCCGTGATGGGCACGTCGGCCCGAATCGTAACCATCGGCGGGAGGCTCCTGCGCGCGCTGCGGCTTGAGCGAATCGCGAGGAGGCTGACGGAATAGTCGCGCGCCGCCTGCAGGGACGGGGCGCGGGCACCGATCTGGTACCTACCGAGGAGTGCCCCAGAGGCCCGCTCGCAGATGTCGATCCACCAGCCCAGCGAGGAATCGTCCGGCGGACACACGATCGTAACCTGGTAGGATCCACGGACGTGCGGGCCACAGGCGAGCACCTGTTCGACCACCTGACCGACAGGGATGCTACCGTCCGGAGCCCAACGGATCACGTAGCAGGCGCGGAGCGCTTCCGGTGAGGACGACGCATCACCAGCATCGTGACAGAGACGGTCGAACGCCAAGGCGGCGTCGCGCAGCGTCTCGAGCAGGATGGCGAACTCCGAACGCCTCAGGCGCGAATACCCTCTCTGGCCCCCGAGACAGCGGACGCGGTCGAGGACCGCATAGACGCGTCGCACGAGCTCAGCGCGCGGATCCGTCGGCAGCAACGCCTCCTGGGCGAAGAGCTGTTCGATCTCCTTCGTCTGCGGGGGAAGCCCGGAGGCGTCGGCGAGCAGGAAATCCGTATACGCGCGCGAAATCCGCCTACCGAGGTCGACCGTTTCCTGCCCACCGCACACCAGCAGCGGTTCAACCATCTCCTCCAGCAAGGCGCTGAAGATCCAGAGAACGTCGATCGGCCCCATGAGCGGGCTCCTGAGCGCGGAGCTGAGGCGCAGGGCCTCAATCAGGACGAGCAGGAGGAGTCCCGGCTCGGTGCAGCCGTTCCAGGCTTCGGCGAACGTGGGAGCGGTGCCGAGAAACCGGTCGAGCGTCTGCCGCTCGAGATCGAGATGCGAGCGCCGCAGGGTGTCCGTATCCATTGAAATTCCCCTTCCTTGGCTGATTCTTGGATGCCATCACCTGTGCCGACGCTAACAAAATGGCCCATTCCGGTCAATATTCATCCGCACAAACACAAAACCACCCGCCTTTGGGACGGATGGCTTTTTTGTTTGCCTTATTTCTTCTTCCCTTCAATCACCGTCTGCGCCACGTTGTTCGGAACTTCGCCATAGTGGGCGAATTCCATCGTCGAGCTCGCACGTCCCTGGGTCATGGACCGCAGGTTCGTGGTGTAGCCGAACATTTCGGAGAGCGGGACGAGGGCGGCCACGACACGGGCGCCGGAGCGCTCGGTCATGTCCTGGATCTGGCCACGCTTGGCGTTCAGGTCGCCGATGACGTCACCCATGAACTGTTCCGGGGTGACGACCTCGACCTTCATGATCGGCTCGAGGAGGTAGATCCCGGCCTTGCGGCAGGCTTCCTGGAAGGCCATGGATCCGGCCACCTTGAAGGCCGCTTCGGACGAGTCGACCTCGTGGTAGCTGCCGTCGGTGAGGGTCACCTTGACGTCGAGCACCGGGAACCCGGCAAGCACGCCGCGCTGGACGGCTTCCTGGATCCCCTTGTTGATCGGCTGGATGTATTCGCGCGGCACGACGCCACCCTTGACCGCATCGACGAACTCGTAGCCCTTGCCGCGTTCCAACGGTTCGAGCGTGATGACCGCGTGGCCATACTGACCACGACCACCGGACTGACGAATGTACTTCCCTTCGATGTCTTCGGCCTTGGTGCGGATGGCTTCACGGTAGGCGACCTGCGGCTTGCCGACGTTCGCTTCCACCTTGAATTCGCGCTTCATGCGGTCGACGATGATCTCGAGGTGCAATTCGCCCATGCCGGCGATGATCGTCTGGAGAGTTTCCTCGTCCGTGCGCACACGGAACGACGGGTCCTCTTCGGCGAGCTTCTGCAACGCGACGCCCATCTTTTCCTGGTCGGCCTTCGTCTTCGGCTCGATGGCGAGCGAGATGACCGGCTCCGGAATCACGATGGATTCGAGGATGAGCGGACGCTTTTCCTCACAGAGCGTGTGGCCTGTGAAGGTCCCCTTCAAGCCCACGGCGGCGGCGATTTCACCCGCGTACACGTCGGACACTTCCTCACGCTCGTTGGCGTGCATACGGACGATACGGCTGATGCGCTCCTTTTCGCCGGTCGTGGTGTTGATCACGTAGGAACCGGAGGAGAGGTGACCCGCATAAACACGGAAGAAAATGAGCTTCCCGACGAACGGGTCGGTCATGACCTTGAAGGCGAGGGCCGCAAACGGCTCCTCATCGGACGGCTTCACTTCAATGGCGACATTCTCGTCATCCACGTCATGTCCCTTGGCCGGCAAGATGTCGAGCGGGCTCGGGAGGTACGCGACCACGGCGTCAAGCAAGAACTGCACGCCCTTGTTCTTGAGGGCGGAGCCACACAAGATCGGGTAGATCTGGTTCGCGATGACGGCCTTGCGGAGACCTTTTACGAGCTCTTCATGGGTCAGCTCCTCGCCCGCGAGGTACTTGTTCATGAGGTTCTCATCGGTCTCGGCGATGGATTCCATCATTTTGGCGCGGTATTCCTTGGCCTTGTCGAGCATGTCGGCCGGGACCTCGCTTTGTTCGAAGTTCTGGCCCATCTCGTCAAGATAGATTTCGGCCTTCATGTCGATCAGGTCGATGATCCCCTTGAACTTGTCCTCGGCCCCGATCGGGAGCTGGACGACGACCGCGCGCTTGGTCAAACGGTCATTGATGGAGGCGACGTCCTTGTAGAAGTCGGCACCGGTACGGTCGAGCTTGTTGATGAAGCAGATGCGCGGCACGTTGTGCTTGTCGGCCTGGCGCCAGACGGTCTCGGTCTGCGCTTCCACGCCCGCGACGCCGTCGAAGACGGTCACGGCCCCGTCAAGCACGCGCAAGGAGCGCTGCACCTCGATGGTGAAGTCGATGTGGCCCGGGGTGTCGATGAGGTTCAGGCGGTGACCCTTCCAGAAACAGGTTGTTGCGGCGGCCGTAATCGTGATGCCGCGCTCCTGCTCCTGCTCCATCCAGTCCATGGTCGCTTCACCCTCGTGCACCTCACCGATCTTGTGCTTGCGACCGGTGTAGAACAAAACACGTTCGGAAACGGTCGTCTTTCCGGCGTCGATGTGGGCAATGATCCCGAAGTTGCGGGTGTCTTTTAGGGAATATTCACGGGGCATATATGGGGAAATGAGGTCAAGCGAAGAGGCTTCCAAATTCAGTCGGCCGCATCTGACATGCAGAGAGCCGGCCTGATCTGAAAGCCTCATCGAAATATCTGTTGTTGGGTGGACTATTTGGCGAAGTGAGCGAAGGCGCGGTTGGCCTCGGCCATACGGTGGACGTCTTGCTTCTTCTTGACGGCGTCACCTTGGTTCTGAGCCGCGTCCATGATTTCCATGGCGAGCTTCTCGGCCATCGGCTTGCCCTTGCGGGAGCGGGCGGCGGTGATCATCCAGCGGAACGCGAGCTGCTGGCGGCGGTCGGCGCGGACTTGGAGCGGCACCTGGTAGTTGGCGCCACCGACGCGCTTCGACTTGACCTCGACGGTCGGCGAGACGTTCTTCATGGCCTCATCGAAGAGTTCCATGGCCGGCTTCTTCATTTTTTCCTCGACCATTTCCATGGCGGCGTAGACGATCTTGTAGGCCGTGGACTTCTTGCCGTCACGCATCACCGAGTTGACGAGCTTGGCGACCACAGGAGAGTTGTATTTCGGGTCATTCGCGATCTGACGTCGCGGTGCTTGTTTGCCTCGCATAGGATAGGGGGACTATTTCTTGTCAGCCTTAGGACGGCGTGCCCCATAGAGGGAACGTCCGCGGCGACGGTTGGCGACGCCTTGCGTATCGTAGACGCCACGCACCACGTGGTAGCGCACACCCGGAAGGTCCTTCACACGACCACCACGGATCATGACGATCGAGTGCTCCTGGAGGTTGTGGCCTTCACCTGGGATGTAAGCAGTGACTTCAGATCCGTTGGACAAGCGGACACGCGCGATCTTGCGGATGGCGGAGTTCGGTTTCTTCGGGGTCATGGTGGTCACCTTGGTGCACACGCCACGCTTAAAGCCCGCGCCACGGCGGAGGTCGGTACGCTGACGATGGAGCGTATCCATGGAAAACTGGAGCGCGGGGCTCTTGGATTTCCGTTTCGTGATCGTACGGGGGCGCCGGACGAGCTGGTTAATGGTAGGCATGAGAAGAGAAAAACGTCTAATGTGGGCCTAATCTAGCAATGAAACCCAAGGCCGTCAAGGGAGAAAAACCCCCGCATGCAAGAGCAGACCCAAAAGCAAGGGAAAAGCCGCCAAAATGACCTGGCGGGAACGGGAATCCGCCGTAAAGAATGCCATGACGGCCGGGCCCAGGACCCCTAGGGCCAGGACGCCCCAGGCAAACCGCCACACTCCCACCCCCCACCAGAGGAAGAGCAGCGAAACACCCCAGATTACGGCTAGATAGAGCTGAAACTCACGGGCGGAACGGGCCTTTCCCCACCATTCCACGACGCGGTCCGCCTGGAGGAACGGGACCCCATTCCAAACGAGCAGGATCGCCTGCCAGAGCCCAAAGACCCCCAACAGGAAGGCCGGACGCCAAAAAAGGAGTGAAACGCCCGCCGCCAGCCAGGACCCCCAAAAGAAGAGGAGGGTGAAACGGGCCGCCTCCCAGAAGGACCGTCCAAACCAGGCTTCGGCAAGCTCAGCCTTGCTGGAGAGAGCCATGAAGCCCAAGACGGCCAGCAGCGATCCCCAACCCAAGAGCCACCCCCCGGTTAGGATAAGGGGAACGAGTAGCCAACGCTCTTGCGAATCAGGATCTTCCTCGGCATTGGGGCGCAAAAAGGCCGTCAGGAGGGCCGCCTCGTAAAATAGGACGACCAGGAAGGCGCTGAACGCGAGTGGCGTACGACCTGGTACGGTCGAGAGCTGCATCAGGTAGCCACCGAGGAGTGGGATCAGGACCAACGTCGCACGCCCAAAGAGTGTTTTCGCGTGCTCCGTGAAGCGCTTGCGAGACCAAAGCGAAGGCGCGAGGAGGCAGACGAGGCCGATCCAGGCGAACGCAACCAAGAGAAGACGTCGCTCCATGTCGGGAGCGGTCACGGAGAGGTCTAGGAACCGTTCAAATCCAAACGACCAGTAGGAATGGCTCCAAGCGCGCTCGAAGGCCTGGGCGACGACCTGGGAAGCGGGAGCGAGCGTCGTGCCATAACTGGAGAGGCGACTCCACGCGCTGAGTGAAGGAACGGCCAAGATGAGCCACGGCAAAATAAGGATTGAAGCACCCCCCAAACCTGTCCGCGACCAGGACAGGCCGCGCTTGCGGAGGAGGTATAGGAAAAAACCGGCAGAGAACAACATAAAGAGCGTCAGGCCGGGCGAAACGAATCCCTGACCCGTCCACCCCAAAAACACCCAACCCAGGACCCCTTTTGGAGCGATCCACCAAGTGGAAAAATCCTGCCCAATTAACAGACGCACGAGCGCATCGATAAGGGGAACCGTAAGGACCAACGGCAACAAACGAGACCAACCCGCTAACGCCGCTTTCCAGGAGAACGCCCCAAGCCAATCCGTCAGGCGCGCCAGGAACACTAGCCACCCGGCGAATAGCAAGGCCGTCAAGAGCCAAGAAGTCAGGGCAGGAATTTCCGGTAGGCCGTCTCGCTGCATGACGGTCACGAGGATGATCCAGATCAAGGCATACGTGGCGATGCGTAGGCCAAACACGCGCCAACCCTCGAAGGAACGCTCGTTCCAGCCGCGCAGGAGATCCAGCATAAGAAAAAGCTAGGTGAACAAACGGTATAATCCTTGGACCATGGCTTCGGCCGCGGTTCGCAACCAGCCGAAGACGCTGATGCCCAGAAGCAGATCAATGAAGACGAGGACGAGGAGGAGCATCGGGCCACGCGTCTCGAGGAAATGGCGTGCGTTCGCGTATTTAGGTGCCGCGAGTGCTGCCAGGAGAGCCTTAGAGCCATCGAGTGGCGGAAGCGGGATGAGATTGAAGAGCCCCAACAGCATATTCATGACCGCGAGCAGAAAGAGAAAAATGAGAAGGAGATTTCCGACTGGGAAAAAGTTTCCGAAGAACACGAATAGAAGCATCGCCAGGGACCCGAAGAGAAAATTCGACGTCGGTCCCGCCGCGGCGACTAATGCCGGTCCGACCCGCTGCCATTTCAGATTGTAGGGATTGAACGGCACCGGCTTCCCCCACCCGAATCCCACCGTCACAAGCATCAGGAACCCCATCCAATCGATATGTGCCAACGGATTCAAGGTCAACCGATTCTCCCGTTGCGCCGTCCGGTCTCCCAACACGAACGCCGCCAACGCATGCGAGGCCTCATGCACCGACAACGCACACAAAAATGCGACCAAGGTAGCAACGGTCAACCAAGGGTCCACGAAGAGCTGGGACAGGAGCATAGCTCTCCCCATGATGCCGGGATTTACGTCCGCCGTCCAACGATCCGTAATGGAAGAAAGAGACCTCCCCTTCCGGGACCGGTCCTCCCTCGTGAGAAAGGGCGGGCCTTCGTGGGGCGCAGCCCTACCCCCACCTTGCCGGGAGGCCAGGCTTTTTCCTAAGCTCTTGCCAAAAAACCTCTTTTTCTATAAGCTTCCGGGTATTCTCTGAATATCCTATGTCCCGCATCTGCATCCTCACCGGAAAAAGCGCTAACTTTGGCCAATCCCGCAGCCACTCGAACCGCGCCACCAAGCATCGCCAGAACGTCAACCTCCAGACGATCAAGATCAACGGCCAACGCGTGAAAGTCGCCGCCCGCACGCTCCGGACGCTGAAGAAGCTCGCGAAGGAAGTCGTCACGAAATAAGCGCCCAAGCCGGCGCTTTTTGGTCTTCGACACGCCAGCTCCGCTAAGGGGAAAAGACGATTGAAGAAATCCGTCTAATCCCCGAATGAGCCTGTCGCGACACCACCGCAATAAAACAGATCGACCCGCCACTTGGCGGGTCGATGCATTATGCGGTTGTTTCGTGGATTTCGGTCTGGGCGGGCGTCACCTGGACATGGAACAACGTATGCGTGACACGGGCCTGGACGCTACCGAGGAACTCGTGGAAGAGGCGATAGCCTTCTTTCTTGTACTCGACGAGCGGATCGCGCTGGCCATAGCCCTGGAGGCCGATGCCGTGGCGCAAGTGGTCCATCGCTTCGAGATGGAGGATCCAGAGGTCATCCATGAGACGTAAGACGACGGTCTTTTCGAGATCCTGGATGATGGCAGGATCAAGGAGAGAGGCCTCGAGATGGGCGTAGGCCTGGTCGATGAGCCGGATCGCCTCATCGATGATCTTAGTACGCAGGACGATGAGGTCTTCCTCTTGAGGATCAGCCATTCGCAAGGCGGTCCAGGCAGAAAGATCGGTCGTCGAAGGCAGCATGGCTTTCAACCCATCTTCGAGAGACTGCCATTCCCAAGCGGAAACGTCATCGCCGACGGTGTGTTGGGTCACGAGCGTCTCGACCTGACCCTGGAAAAAGGCACGGATTTGACGCTTGGTCTCACGCTCCCCTTCTTGGGTCGGGCGTTCAGCGGCTTGGAGGAACTCAAAGCGCTTCTTGTAGAAGATCTGGCGGTGCTTGTTGAGGACGTCATCGTACTCGAGGAGATGCTTGCGGACATCGAAATGATGGCCTTCGACCTTACGCTGTGCGGATTCGATGGCACGGCCCAAAATACCGTGCTCAATCGCCTCATCTTCGGGAATCCCCATGGCCATGAACTGGCGCATGCGGTCGGACGCGAAGATACGCATCAGATCATCCTCGACAGAGATGAAGAACTGGGTCGTCCCCGGATCGCCTTGACGACCGGCGCGGCCACGAAGCTGGTTGTCGATGCGACGGGACTCGTGGCGCTCGGTCCCGAGGACGCAGAGACCGCCGAGGGCGCGGACCTCATCAGCCATTGCAGCATCCGGTGGATTGCCACCCAACAAAATGTCGACACCGCGGCCCGCCATGTTCGTCGCGACGGTGACGGCGCCTTTACGTCCCGCCTGGGCGATGATTTCAGCCTCGCGTTCGTGATTTTTTGCGTTTAAGACCTCGTGGGGGATCCCCTCTTGTTGCAATAGGACATGGAGAACTTCGTTCTTTTCGATGCTGGCGGTGCCAACGAGAACCGGCTGCCCGAGCTGGTGACGGCGCTTGATCTCGCGGGCGATCGCCTTGAATTTCCCCAATTCGGTGGTGTAGACGCGATCCGGAAGGTCAGTGCGCTTGTTGTCGCGGTGCGTGGGGATCGCGAGCACGTCGAGCTTGTAGATCTTATGGAACTCTTCCGCTTCGGTCGCGGCGGTCCCGGTCATGCCGGAGATCTTTTCGTAGAGGCGGAAGTAATTCTGGAACGTAATCGTTGCCAAGGTCACGGATTCGCGTTGGATCTTGACGCGTTCCTTGGCCTCGATGGCCTGGTGCAGGCCTTCGGAGTAGCGGCGACCCGGCATCAGGCGACCCGTGAACTCGTCGACAATAATGACTTCATCGTCCTTAACGACATAATCCTTGTCTTTCCGGAATAAGGCGTGGGCTTTTAGAGCCTGCTCGAGATGGTGGACTAGCTTAAACCCGCCTTGGACATACAGGTTTTCGATGCCGAGCCAGCCTTCCATCTTCGTGACACCGGTTTCAGTGATGGAAGCGGCACGCAATTTCTCATCGAGTTTGTAATCCGTTTCCTTGTCGAGGCGGGCGACGAGTTCAGCAAAACGATAATAGACATCGGTCGCCTCTTCGGCCGGAGCGGAGATGATGAGCGGCGTGCGGGCCTCATCGATCAGGATCGAGTCGACTTCGTCGATGACGGCGTAATTCAGTGGGCGCTGGACACGGTCGACAAAACGCTGGGCCATGTTATCGCGCAGGTAATCGAAACCGAATTCGTTGTTGGTGCCGTAGGTGATGTCGGCTTCGTACGCCTCCTTGCGGGTCACGGGACGGAGGTAGTCCATGTCGACGCGGAACGAGCCGGTCTGGTCACGGTCGGCATCGTGCTGCGGTTCCTGTTTGAAGGTGGGATCGTAGAGGAAGCTGCCTTGGTGCTGGATACAAGCGACGGTGAGACCTAAGGCATGGTACACCTGCCCCATCCAGATCGCGTCGCGACGGGCGAGGTAGTCGTTAACGGTGATGACGTGGACGCCTTTTCCGGTAAGGGCATTCAGGTAGACCGGGGCGGTCGCGGTCAAGGTCTTACCTTCACCGGTGCGCATTTCGGCGATCGTCCCGCGGTGCAAGGCGATGCCGCCGATGAGCTGGACGTCGTATTGGCGCTGCTTCAAGACACGATGGGAAGTTTCGCGAACCACAGCAAAAGCCTCTGGAAGGAGGTCATCCAAGGCCGATCCGTTGGCAATCTTTTCTTTAAAATAAGAGGTTTTTTCTTTCAGGGCTTGATCGGAAGCCTGCGCGAACTCCGCAGCCAAGGGGGTGACGGCCGTGTCGACGAGCTTCCGGATTTTCCCGATCTCCCGCGCGTTCGGGTCGCCGAACAGTTTCTGCAAGAAAGACATACGCCGGGGATCGTACCCACTTTCCCTCAAAACGTCCACTGGAGGCGACCCGGTGGTTTATCGCTATTCCGCGGGCAGGAGAGCCGGGTCCGTGGCGATGCTTACCGGTTTCTTGGAACGGTGACGTTCACCGAGGGCCTCCTTTAGGAGATCGCGAACCTTGTCGATGGCCTTATAGAGGTCGTTCGCCTCGCGATCGATGCGCATCGTGTCGCCTGCTCGCATCCGCAACAGTGCACGGCAGGAAAAGACGTCTCCATGCTTGTGATGGTTCGTCCCCTTCCCGATCTCAAGGTCGATGTGGCTGATCAGGTCCCCGTTTTTATCCAAATCGAGCATCTTTTCTTCCGCGTAAGCCTTGATGGCGGGGGTTAGCTCGATAGCCCGGTGCTTGATATTGAGTGTCATATGGATAAACGAGATGAATAAGCCCTTCCCACTTCCAAGTGTACCCCCGTCTCTTTCGGAAGGCGAGCAAGCCGAAAAGAGGCCAATTTAAGACCAGGCGGCGACCGCACGACGGAGCCGACGCGTGAAAGAGCGATCCGAGATTGCCTAGCCACGAAAAACAAGCTACAACGACAACATATGCACACCCCTCCCCAAGAAGAATTCCGTGTCAACGGCGAAGAGCTCCTCGCCAAGGTTAAAGAGCTGATCAAGGAAGGAAATGCGCGCCGGATTATCATCAAGAATGAGCAAGGGGAAGCTGTTTTGGAAATCCCCCTAGTCATCGGCGCCGTCGGAACACTGATCGCGCCCGCATTAGCAGCGGTCGGAGCGCTAGCCGCCCTGCTTACCAAATGCTCGATCGTGGTCATCAAAAAGACCGATTCGGACAAGCAAGAGTAGGGACGTCAAAACAGAACCGCGCGCGGTTCTGTTTTGATTATTCTTTATCTTTCTTTCATTCTCCTTTCCGTTCCCCTTGTAGGTCCCGGGCTGGGGCACCCTCTTTTTCGGTGAGAGTGTGTGAGCTTCCATCCCGGGAACAGGAGGCGAGTTCTCGAACCGAAAAAGAGGGTGCCCCAGCCCGGGACCGGCCCGCCCGAGCGGGAAAGGGCGGGCCTCGTGGGGCGCAGCCCCCCCCCCTGCCGGGAGGTAAAGCCTTTGTTTTTACGGCTTTGGTAAACCGCCTCTTGACAAAATCCCCTTTTCTTGTTCTAATGAAACAGATCTGTTATTCTTTTCACAGACGAGCGGATGTTCCGCTCGCCACCCAACTTCCCCCTACGGAGGAAACGATGAAGAACCTGAAGGCCTTTCTCCTCTTCGTGGGGGCTCTCGGCTGCGGTGCCGAGCCCCCGATGAACACGGACCGTCCGGACGCGGGCACCACGCCCGACGTCCAGATGGTCCAGGACGTCCCCAGCGGGGACGATCGGACCGCGCCGACGCCGGATCAGCCGGTGCCGCCGCCCGACGCGCCCCCTCCCCCGGAGGACCGGCCGCCGGCGATGGTGTGCGTCGCAGAGCCTGCGCCGTCGACCATCAACTGTCGGGGCGTCCTCTGCCAGCCGAACAGCGTCAGCCCGGTCTGCGAGGGCGCGTCGGCCTGCGACTGCAACATGCGTGCGGAGGACATGCCGGCCACGCTCTGCACGCCGGAGGCCATGCCCACGTGCATGAGCATGGTGTCGTGTTCGCCGGGGCGGAACCACTGCTCGGTCAACCTGCCGGAGAACGTGGACTACGTCCGATTCCCGTACATGGAACCTGATGGGGATGGGCGAGGAGGCTTCCAAAACACGTTCATGACGAGCTGGACGCGTGCCGACGCACCGAGCGAGAGCGTGGGTTTCAGCGGCTCCTCGCTGTTTTCAGAGAGGGGCTTCGTCCGATTCTGCAGCACGCTCCCCAGAGACATCGACGGCATCCCCGCAGGCATGATCGGCCAGGGATACTGTGCGGAGTGCTCCGGAACAACGTGCTACTGGAACCGTGGAGCGCTTCGGGAGCGTGCACCTTCGATCGAGATCACCGTGAGCGCCCAGGCCTGCACGATCGAAGTGAGGTACTACCTCGCCGGCAACGCCAGCCCCGCTACGACACGGACATTCAACTCGCTCAGTGACACCTGCAGCTGAGCATCCCCTCCCAGAGGGGCTTTTTTTTAGCAAGATTCAATGAAGCATCTGCAGGAAAATTAAAACACCGCCCAAAGGGCGGTGTTTTAATTTCTCGGTCGAAGCTGAACGGATCCAGGGAACGTGATCCATGGGCGGAAATTGCGCCGCGGATCAGGACCGGTCGCAGTGAATGGACCAAGAGGACGGTCGATCGCACACTCTAAGCCCGAACCACCTGCGCCAACTAACTGGTTGGGTTGAGAATCGGTTACTTCACGTTGCGTGTTGAATCTTGTGGATTGCGTCCTAACGTCTGCACCGAGCGGTGTCGGGGTATAACACCCCCCAAACGGATGCTTAATGCCCGACGTCGGGCTATCCGTCAACCCATCGCCCGTGCGTTGCGTCCGACACTCACCGCTACACCAACCCCAGTTATCCTGAACGAATACGCGTGGAGTGAAGCGACACGCATCGTTCCGATCATCCCAGCATCCATTCGGCGGAGCGATGCCCGCGGCGATGCATTGGTCACCGGCGGCACAATCGGTGTCGACTCGGCAGAAGCGGGTCGTGTCGCGGGAACAACGAGCTTGGGTGATGACCGGGTCACCTTCTGGCGTACGAAGGACCGGAAGGGCCGTTCCGATCGGCGCAGGACCGCAGCTGATCGCATTGAAGACGGCCGCGGGAATCTGCGTGCTTGGGGCGGAAACGTCCGTGATGCCTAAGATTGCTCCATACAGGCGGCGACATTCGGCGCGGCCCGCGTCACCCGTCGTCGTACAAGTGGGACGGGGACGACCTTCCGTGGCGAAGCTGTCCGCACCACCGAAGAAACATGTTCCCGGACGACCGCCGGACGGGGCGATGACGTCTGAGGGCGGCGTGACAGGCTCGACGCCGGTCACGAGGTTCTGGCCGCTGCAACGCGGGAGCGTACTCGCGGCGTTGGCAGGACAGGCGTAGACGTGACTGAACTCGAAGGGGGTCGCCTCACAGGCTTCCGCGCTGTTGCCGAAGAAGGCGCGGAAATCACAGGTGTCCTGCGATCCATCCCGGCGGCAATCACGGTCTATGGCACAGACGATATTCTTTTTATCCTTACACGAACCCATCGCGCGGCAGGCTTGGGCGGAGACGGGACAATCGTTGTCGGATTGGCAGGTCAGGCCCGTGAAGCCGTCCGTCGGAGAGAAACATTCCTTTTGAACGCTACAGAACGGCTTGTGGTTCTTGAGCTTGACATCGTTGAAGTCTTGCACCGTTCCATCTCCCCAGTCGACGGCGAGACGACGGATGGCCATCTGCTCGTGGGCGGCCCAGCCGTAGAACTTGATCGTCGAACGGTATTGACCGCCGACGACGTTCAGGATGCCTTGGGTGATGCCGCTGAACGAGAAGCGGTCGAGGTCTTGGATACCGCAGGTCATGCCCGCCGGACACGAGGCGGAAGGGGCGGCGATGCGCGGCGGCCGCGGCGTGTAGAAGTCGATGTACTCGTAGGCGGCCTCTGGGACAACACTTGTCGGCAGGCCGAGGTACGACGGCGTGTAGAAGCCGAGCGTGACGTCGGTCGGGAGTGGGATGTTGCTGTTCTTGTTCAAGCTGCGCGGATCACCTCCCACTGCACGCATGTCATAGGCGATCAGGCCGCAGAACTCGCTGGACGGATCGGGGCAGAGGCGGCGGTCGGGCTGGTACCCGACTTCGGCGGTACAGGAGTTGTTGTCATTGTTGAGATTGCGGGCAGACAGGTCGATACGACGTTCGGAGAAGTAGGTTTCGGCAGTTTGCGTCGATCCAACATCGCCAGGCAACCGACAACGCGGACTTGGTTTGTAGAGACGATCTTCTTCTCGATCTGCGAGAGGTCTCTCCGGAATGGATACCGCCTCACAATCATCATCACCAGGCGCGGCCGGGGCCGAACCTCCACACACGGCAGGGGGCGAAGCCCACTGCCGATACGGGAAGGAAGCGGTAGGCGAGGCTGCGACACAGAGGTTCCCGGCACGGGTCGCTCCTTCGCTACACGTTCCGAGCTGCACCTGGTCACCGGCGGCGTTCATGAAGTCGCTCAGCGGCTGACAGGCACCAACCTGATAGGTCGAGACGGCCGCAGAAATGAGCCGATCTCTGGAAAAGGTCTCGGGACTGCTTCGGCAGGCGACACGGTCGGCTTCGACGAGCAGGTGCTCACAGCTGAGCGGATTGGTGAGCTGGCAAGCCGTTAACTCAGCCCCCGTAAGACCGGAACAAGATGGATTCACCAGAGTGACCGGGATCCGCGGAGACGTGGGAGCCGCCGGTAGGGGGACAAGTCCTGGGAACCGCTTATTTTCGGCCACGAACATTGGCGCAGTCGAATCCGATCCGTTTGCGAAGAGACTGGAAGTGATGCCGAGATCGGCGCTGTTTGCGCGGCAGGACTCTCCACAGCCGGTAATGCTACCGAGAGACGATCCGCCGAGAGCGCGGCTAAGCTGCACGATCCCCCACCGGCCGTCCATTCCAGACAAGGAAGCGGACTGCGGGAAACGAGCCGTTGAGGGGTTCCGCCAGAAGTTTTCTGAAGTGAAGGAACAGTCCGTATCCATGTAACAGGCGACGGTGGTTGGGGTCGCGGCTTGACCCTCCCAACTCACGCGACAGGTTCCAGACGTACGGGCATCGGCTCCGGGTGGCTTCTCACAGACACCGACCACCTCCATCGGACATTCTTCGGAAACGTCGGCTTCTTGCGTACAGTAGTAGGTCGAAGGATCAGGGGCGGCCGCAAACGGGTCAGGACGCGCTGTGATGGCGTATCCCTCGATCGCATACGTGCGCTCTGCTGGCCCAAGGATGCCTCTGACCGAGTTTGTACCAGACACCCCCATCATCGCCCCTGCAGCGGGCTGGTTACGACGCTTAACCGCACCCGGGGCGCAACGGAAGGCACCGAGCCCGGCGGCATCACGCCGGTTGTAGCTGCGAGTATCCCCGGTGCGTCGGTAGACGTCCCCTTCTGCCGTCCAGTTGCTTTGTCTGACGCAGGCGGTCAAGAGCGGACGCGGCGTACGAGAGACCGGACGCGGATCGAGGGCGTAGAGGTGACAGCTATCCGGCTGTGCGCCACAGGCCTGACCGGCATTGATCCCTGAGAGCGCATTACACACCCGCAGCGTCGTTGGCGGAGGTTCGGCCGTATTACAGGCCCCCGCACCCGTCACCGGACGGCAATCGACGCTATCGCCGTTTGCTGGCGGCGTGGTCCCGGCCGGTGCATCCGGCACGCACTTGCGGCCTTGGTTGATTCCGGCGATACACACGCGATCCGTCCGCGAGATCGTCTGCTCGTTGAAGCGGTAGACGCGGTAGATGCGGGCGAATAGGTTTGAGAGGTAGGCGTAACGATCCTTCGGGGCACCCGGGACCACAGGGCCGTAAAAGGTGTCATACCCGGAAGCAAGGAAGGTCGGTGGCCGAATCGCTGAGCTGCCTGCCAACTTTCCACCCGTCTGGTAGAGCGGATCATCCCCTGCCGGACCCGTATTCAGGGCACTCGAGAACGGCGCATAAGATTGGGAATATTGGATCCCAAGGACCGGCACCGTGTATTTTGATTCGCGCCAGACACGATCAGTGAAGGCCGCATCCTGAGCGGTATCCTTGGAACGCACTTCCACGAGGTCACGACAGATGTCCGCCGTCTGGAACCGCACGTTCATATAGATGAAGCGGCTGTCGAAGGTGGCTTTTCCGGCGCACGTTGAGACCCAGAAGCCGGCCAGGCGCCACGGACCGCGAATATCACGCGGAGTAATGCGCTCTTCCGCGAGCTGTGGAGCCGCATCCGTCTGGAAAACGGCGCGAATGGCGTAATAGGGCTTCTCGCTATCACAGGTCTCGTACACAGGCGCGGTGATCCCGTTGAACCCTTCTTGATTACGCTCACGGGTGCTTACCTCAGCAGAGTTTGGTTCGAAGGCGACGAACTTCTTCTTCCCCGTCGAACGGTAACCAATCTCCCAGGTCTTGAAGTAGCACTGGCTCCCATAGGGCAATTCAGCCGCGTTCCCCAGGTCGCTCCCATCGGTCATGCTGACGCACGGCATCTTGATGGGGCGATTCCCCGTTCTGGTCAGGACGCTCTCCGTACCACGCGTCAGGTAGGTCTGGAGATCCTCTTCGGCAAAGAAGTTAGAACGCCATTGACGGTCAGCCGGACCCGTCTTTTCAAGATCGTCGTAATCATCGACGCTGACACCGTCGACCCAATCGCTCTGGTAACCACAGGCGAGCCGCCCATTCCCATTTGGATTCTGGAAGGGACGGATATCGATATAGCTCATGTTCTGTTCCATCAGGGCTTGCTGGCGCTGCAGTACCGACGCCTGGACCGATTGCGAGACATTATAGACTGAGGCCGCAATCGCTCCGGCGTTCAATCCGTAGAAGGTCTCCGTGTAATTAGCACCTTCCCCGCGGCCTGTGGCGACGAGGCGAAGGCCTAACGGATCGGTTTCAAAGGGACCATCATCGTCTTGGTCGTCATCCGCATCCTCACACTGCGCGGCCGCTTGGCTGCCAATGGGGCGAACTCCTTCAAAGTAAGCTCCTGGCTGGTTGCTTCCAGTCACCCCACCGCTTCCGTCTGAAACAAGAGCGTCATTATATCCCAAGGTCGACACACCGCTCGGCAACAAGGAAAAGCTGCTCGCGTATAAGAGGAAGCTCTTCGGCGACCGAGCCTTGGAGGCGCAGTAATACTGTCCCGAGTTCTGCGGCGGGAAATAGCCGGCGGTCTGGATATAGCGGTACGGGTCGTTCTCTCCTCCCACAATCGGTGACGGGCTCCAAGACAGACAGGCGTACGTCTCCTCACCCAACTTCCCACGTGAACGGGTCGTGTCATATTCGAGACAGGACCCCATCACGCCGCGCACGATCTCCGCTCGGGAGAAGGCAACGCAACGGCCACCACCGGCAGCAGGACCACACGTCTGGTTGTTATTGGCGGCTTCCGCCACCTTCGCCGAAGTAGAGGTCGAGGCCGAAATATTGAAGACTTCAGAAGGTAGACAAGCCTGTCCATCGCGTGGCCCACCGATACAGATGCCCGGCGGGACCGCCTGCGAATCTGCGGCGAAGAACAACGGTTGGCCGCTTCCCGGATAGTCGGTCCGCTTGTAGGAGCAGGAGCACTGCTCTCCATAGGCGCAGATATTTGCGTTTTCGTAGCCAGAACGAATCAATTTCGGCCGGATCGGATTGGTGGATAGGTCCCAACTCGAGACAACCTCCGCCCCAAAGGGAGCATCCGCTTCCGGATAGGCACGGCAAAGCGCTTTCGGATACGCCTGATCAACCGCCAAGTCCTGCGGACCAGCCGCCGCCGTCAATCGGTTCTGCAGCGAAATGAACTGGCCAACCTCGGTACTGCCGCGAAGGGAGAAGTAACAATTCACCTCTTGCCCCACACGCTGCCCTTCCTCACTAAGGAAATATCCGATGAGGCGGGAGCCGCGATGGCGGCAAAGGAGCATGTCCTGTGGAACCGAGAGATACGCAGGATCCGTTCTCGGGATCAATTCCGCCTGTGACGGACGCGACGGCGGGATCGTATGCGTGAAGATCAGCCCGGTCTTCTGCATTGGCGGCATCTTGACGGCCACAACCAAACGCCGCTCGGTCGACGCACGTGCAGCCCCGAAGGTCGTCTCTTCCGCAACCGACCGGCTCTGGAGATCAACGACCTGGAAGGCATTCGGGATCGAATAGCCCGAATAATCACGCGCACCGATCGCCGTGGGACGTGAGACGTATTGCTTCGCGTCGAAGTAGGCGCCTGCCGTCAGTACCGGCTCCGTCGAGGTCGAGGTACGGTTAACATAGTTGCTGCAGTAATTAGCAGATCCTCCTTGCTCGCTCGGACGGTCACAGAGGGCGACCTTCGTACAGATCTCGCGATAACGATTGGTGGATGGGTCATACACCGTCTCTCCCGTCGCGCATCCCAACCACTGCGCGCAATCACGATCAACCTTAACTTTCACGATCGCGTTAGCATCATTCAAGGAAGGGCGGTCACAGCGGATATCCGGGATCCTCGACTGAAATTCGGCCGTATCCTCGGTACGCCCAAAGGCGGAATAGCTAAAGGTCCGGCCACTAAGGCGAATGGTCGCTTCTGCGGCACAATCACTGTCCTGAGAACAGCTACCACCGATGTAGGTCGAGCTTGTCGTCTGGGCTCGCTCGATGCCGATGATCGGCCCACGTGTAAGAGCTTCTGGACCATCAGAAGCGTATTGTGGCGCATAACGGTCACTCACACGGGTTCCCACACAACGACCGGTACGAACAGCCCCACATCCTGGCTGCGACGGGTTCGCCTGACAATTGATCGGGGCAACCGGCTGCAGGTTTTCCTGTTGATATTGACGCAAGGTCGCCTCTGTACTGTATAGGAGGCGCGCATCAGCCATGTTGCGCAACGGAACACACCCACGCGCAGGATCTACGACACCATTACACGAACGCGTATCGATGCTCTCGTTATTGATGAAGTAATACGCACGCCCCAAGGAACCCGCCGTTGGCTTGTCGCTCGGGTCACGGAATTCGGTACATTCGCTCTCCTGCTCCGGACAGAGCCCGCCCCACCCTTGATACCCTGGAGCCGGCGCGACATCGCCCGCATTCAGAAGCTGGAACGACTGACCTGACCCAAGCGCATTCGGATAACACGGCGTGGACGTCCCCTTGACGAACCAGCCGCTATACGTGCCATTGGCGACGGCTGGCACGCCTGAAACCGCCACGCGTTCGCGATATTCACAGGCATGGTTCTGCGGGTCCTTGAAGTATTCCCGACCTCCGACCGTCGTAAATTCCTCACAGAAAAGCTCCGACGGACGACAGAGACCCTGCGAGTATTTTTCAACGGAATTCTTAAGATAGACCGTCTCAAAGCTCGTCACGACCTGGCGATCTGGGCTAAAGATAGGCTTCCCGAAGGCCTGACAGCTCGCCCGGTCAGCATCACAGCGCTTGCTCCGATCGTCGATAAGATACACGTATCGGTCGGCCGGATGTTCCGTGACAGACGCGGCCGCTCCATCCGCCAAACTAAAGGTCTGCCGATATGGATCCGCGGAATTCCGGGTATCAATGAATTCGCGGCAACCGATGGCCGTCGGACGGCAGAGCTGCGAAAATTGGCGGGCGTTCACCGTCTGACCCTCACGATTACGATAGGCTCGGCAACCGGCCATCGCCTGCGGCTCAGGCACGCCATACGCATTCTGGTCACATTGGTTCGGCGTCTGCCAGGTCCCTTGGCGCACGAAGACCACATCACGCAGCTGCTGGACCACAATCTCGTCGAGAAAGAAAGCGGAGGGCGCGGAAGCAGAAACCGACCAGGAAATCACGGTTCGGTTCCCTGGGACCCCTTCAAACGTTCCGAAGGTCACGCGCTGCCATTCCGGGGTCAAGCGCAAGGCCCCAATCACGCGTGCATCCTCCCCGTTCGAACGCAAGGCATTTACAACCACCGTCGACGAGGCCGTCGCCTTGGCCCAGAAAGTAACACGGTATAACGCACCGGCCGTCGAAGAGAACATGAGGGAAACGTTCTGGACCCCTCCCGGACCGGGTCCGACGTCGGTCCGATAAGAACGATCGCCCACGAGAAGAGATTCGCTAGAAACCGCTGCGTTTGTCAGGGCTGACGTTGATGAGCCGTTCGCGACGAGGATATTTCCTTGTGGCGTTATGATCGGAACCGTAAGCAGATTTCCCCCTTCTGCGCCCGCATAGGCTCGGCAGCCAGCGAAATTGGCGGTACAGGCACTGCTTTCCGGGGCATAGGCCTGGTAGATACAAGCCTGCTCAGGGGCGCGATAGGAACCGCCCGTCTTCCGACAATCATCTTCCGACGTATTTGCCTTGCGATACGAACGGCAATCCGGCGTCGAAAGCACGGTCTGGGAGTAATAGCGATAGAAGACCCGACCCGCGGCATTGTAAAACTGGCGACAATCCTGGTCGCGACCCGTGCGCCAATTCGCATCGTTACAATCCTGCGGATTTTTTTCTTGAAATAACTCCCCAGACGGCTTGATGACGATCCTCGGACCAGCTCCATCATCCATGCTCTCCCCATCCGGCGGCGCAACGCCAAGATTGGTGGCCGTCCGGCGCTTCAGGCTCCACGTACGCAACTGGTAGCCCGCCGAATCTGAACCCTCCCAGGTGAAATAGGTCTCTGAATCCTCGGCCGGTTTTTCACAGAAGCGCAGCGAATTATAATATTCGCGATTTTCTCCCCCATCCTGAGCTGCATCGATGACCGTGAATTCCTCACAACCGACTGCTTCCTGGGGCATAGGCCTGGTAGATAC
>CAZURG010000001.1:83782-96785 GCA_964623645.1 uncultured Gammaproteobacteria bacterium
AGTGGGAATGAAGAAGGAGGAACGCGGCTCCGTCGCATCATTCAAAGCCGGATTCGTGCTCTGAACCAGGTCAAACGGCGACGAGAGCTTGCGATACTCAGCATATCCAACACAGGCCGCCGGACAGACGTCATTCGGCGTGACCTGAGCCGCGACCTCCGGAAGCGTGCTGTTCAGGTCTGTATAGCCATTACACCCAGCCTCCGTCTGGCGACAAACCTTCGCGTAATTCGCACAGAGAGGACTATCCGAAGCCGCGCCCGTACAGGCAAACTCGTCCGGAGCGATCTTGTGGTAAACCTGCTCCAACCCATTCGCCAACCCATCGACATAGGCTGAGGCGACGCTCCCCTCCTCAAGCTGGACCGCGTCCACGAGGACATTCGTCCCTTGGAGCAGGATCTCACCCGCGCGCGTCGCCGCGTTCGCCGTAAATGCACACTCGAGACGAGACCAGGCCGTCTCCGTCCGACCCGTCAAGCCGCGCGTAATCAGCATCGCCCCGGAGAAATCACCCGCCGAACCCACAACGCTACAATCAAGCGTCTTATAATCGCGCGCTAAGGCCGCCTGTTCAAAAGCAGAGACGCGACGCAGAGCGTTGTCACGGCTGGCGTATTGTCGCAAGGCGATTTTTGCTTGCGGGGTCGGTCCGGCTGCAGCCAGACGACGCACAAAACCAGAGAGGACATAGGTCCGTCCCGGCTGGAGATCCACGACTTGGCGATACCCCTCACGGAACCCCCCGTCGAACGTACCGGCCAAGGCCCCATCCGCCGCCGCTTCCCCCTCCGCGACCGCCGCACGCACATATGCACGCTCGGAACCGACCAGCGGAGACCAAGCTTCTAGCACGTTCCCGGACGTCCCAGCCTTCTCAAAAGACGAGTTCGCGACCAGGTTCAGGGCACGATCGCCCGGACGAACGGCTAGGAGGCGCGTACATCCCTCCCCATCTGCCGCACAGCTCTCCATGCTCTGGTCAAAATAGACCCGCTTTCCGCTACTCGGCGTACCGATCCACCCATTCGAGCGACCGCCGGACGGGTCACGCTCCGTCGCGTACCACAAGCAACCGACGTTATCTTCGGAACAGTTGCCATAATCCAAAGTATTCCGCAGATACGAGACCTGGGTCTCCCCATCCCGCGAGGCATAGCTACGGCAGCTAGCGAAACGAGGCGTGCACTCCTGGCCACCAAACCGGTACGCCGTCTTTTCGGCGACACAATACCCGTATCCACCGATACACTCCCCACGGTCATTCCGCTGCAGACAGGTCTGCACGTCCTGACACTCCTCACGTCGTTGGGGTAACGATCCGCTCAGCATCACGTCCCCATAACCAGACAGGGCGCACTGCTGAGGCAAAGCCGTCAGTGCCCAGTTTGGGTCGATCAATTTGCACCAGGGGTGTTCATCATCCTTCTCCCCACGGGCATTACAGTTGCTGTAGCCGGAAACAACCTCTCCTAACGTCACACAGCCCTGGTCCGTCCCACAACGGGCGATATTCTTTGGGTCATTCGCCGCAAACTCGAAGCCTACCGGCAAGATACGCATCAGACGTAGCTTTCGGAGGTTTCCCACACAGTACCCGTAGGTGTAGCAAAGCGGATCTTTCTCCTCACGGCTGTTCGAGGAGGAAAATAATCGCCAGTCTGCCCGCAGGAAATTCCGTTCGATGGCTTCACGGATCGTGAAGGTTCCCGATTCCCCTTCCGAGCGCAGGGCCTGCGCCAATCCCTCATCGATAGTACAGTTCCAGGTCGCCCGATTTTCCGGACAGGCCTGCATCTCCGAAACGACGTCGAACGCCACGTTCCTGAAAAGGTTTGGCGTCCGCAAGTCCAGGTACGCCTTACGAACGTCATCACGGTTCCCCACCAGCAGGTCATCGGGACCATTCCCAGAATCCGCGAACGAACGCGTCTTGAAGACGTCAAAAATACCGATGCCATCCTCCATGATCCGGGTCAGCATTCGAGAGGTAAATGTGTTCAAGAACACCGACGCCGTATACATCGCCAAGCGGATCGGCCCCATTTCCCAAGCCTGGTTCAGAATGAAAGTATTGATCTGCGCCTGGTTGGCTTTCGGATCCTTCACCAGAACCTGGTTCGCCTCTTCACGGATCGTCTCTGCCGGCGTCCGGATCCGTCCGGAAATAATGTCCCGCAACCCCTGGTATCCCCCTCCCTCCTTGCGGTCCTGCTCTGAAGACTCGCGTTGACGATGAATGAACTCCTGCGCCCGATTAAAGATCATGAAAGAAACACCCAAATCATTGGCGTTCGTGTTCAGGTTCGCCTCGACATTACTCAAGACTTCCCCGTTCGATAAGGTCTGGTAGACCTCCTCATAGTTATTGACAACATCATTGAAATCACAACGCGACTGTGGCCGTTGGTAGGCGCCATTCCCCCCGTTACCTGCATTCGGCAGGAACTGCCCCAAGGACAGCTGGATCCGGAGTAATGTTCGCGGGTCTGGCGGACGGCACAAGTCGAACCCGACGGTCTGGAAAAACGAGGCCTCCGAAAGCGAACCGATGAATTCGCCTGCCGCCGAGCCCGCCACATCCTGTAAATACCCTTGGAATCCCTTCTTATAGTACATGGCCGACTGCCCTTTCCCGCCGGTCGCCAGGTAATCCGCGGCATCGTATGCGACCTGCCCAAAGAACATCTGCATCGCGTTCATGAACGCCACGGTTCCCGCCCCAATGATCTCCCAACGAATATTTTCATAAGCCGCATTAATCTGCTCCGGAATATTCGCCGAAACAGCCACAGGCAGCCCCTTGATAGGAGGAATCCGATCCTTGATCGTCGGACCGTCACCCAAAGCGTACGCCCGCTGAGGGAGAGCCAGCCCAAACGAAGACACCGTGATCGCGAGCGCCACGATCGCTACGGCCAACCGGCGGAAAGGAAAAGGTCGTTCCATACAAAGCTACGGGGTGGAGGGCTGGGAAGAGCCGGAAAGTGAATTGGTAGATGAAGCCGAAGGGGCCGCCGTCAATGCCGGATCCCCCGAAGACGCGCTCGCTGTCTGCGCCGCCGTCAGGTCCGCATAGGCGCGACGGTATAATTCTATCACAGCCTCATCCGAAAGCGCATCCAGTTGCTGCGACACCGCCAAGCGGTTACGAATCAGGTAGGCCCGGATCTCCGTCGGCGTGCTTTCGTCGGGCGGTTTCGGCACTTCGAGTGCACCAAGGCTTGCCGTCGAAGTGGGCGCGTCCAACCGGACGACCGAGGGCACGGCATCCGGATCCACCGCCGCATATCCGTAGCAATCGCGCTCAGGCGGACAGTTCGGATCGGTCCCGCGCCGCACCTCCTCGCCGTCCTGCACCGTATCAGAATCGCTATCCACCAGGTACGGCGAGGTACGGAAGGTCCGCAGCTCGTCATCATCCGTCAATCCATCACCATCGGTATCCTTGTTTGCGGCGAGCTGCTGGTTGCGTTCGGCTAAGGCTCGTTGGTCCATCAACAGCTGCTCTGACCGCTTCAGTAAGGATTTCGGGGCCCGAAATGGCATGACAACGCTTGCGCGTAAGGAAACGACCATTAAGACCACTGTCAGCGCGGCACACGGGGCCAAAATCGACAGCGAAATCTGCTGGCCATGATCCAAGCGCTGCCAAGCGGCACGCGCACGAAGAACGAGCGGAGAAGGCATGCGCGCATGATAGCATATCCGCCTTCCGTGCACGACGAAGGAAACCATCCCGACACGATCACGATTTCCATAAAACAGCTCAACCCTTTGTTGTGGAAGAATCCATCAAACGAAAGGCTGGCAAAATCACCCCGATGGCGTATACTGCGGACATATGTCTGTGGCCTCCGCCCCCATCGCCCCTTCCGACTGGCTCGACCGCGCCGAAGAAGGCCAACTCGCCGTCGATGTTTTCCGCCGTGGCGCGACGCTTGTCATCCGCTCGATCATCGCCGGCGTCGATCCGGACGAACTCCAGATCTCCGTCAACGACGATCTCCTGACGATCCGCGGCGAACGTCACCACGAAGAACACATCGATCGTGAGGACCAGTTCCTCCAAGAATGCTATTGGGGCGCCTTCAGCCGCAGCATCCTCCTGCCCGAAGACGTCGACGACACCGCTACCGAAGCCACTATCAAGAACGGCGTCCTTGAAATCCGCCTCCCTATCCGCCCCCACGGCCGCAAGATCGTCGTCCGTGCCCTCGACGACGATCGCCAAGACACCCGTTTTTCTTCATAACTCTCATGCATTCTTTCCTGATCCAGGCCGTCGACACGACGACCGTCACCCTTCGCGGCCAAGACAGCACCCCCGTGACGCTCCCGCTGTCATGTTTTGAGCAAACCCCCGTTGTAGGGAAGGAAATCCGCCTCCTCGCCGTCCCCACGACCATCGACCAAGCCCTCCCCCATTCCCTCGCCCGTTCGCTCCTGAACGAGCTTCTGACCCCTTCCTCCTCATGACCGTTCCCGCCTCCCGCACCGGCAAACTCCTGTTTGGCACCGGTCTCGTCGCCTCCCTCTACATGATCGGCGTCAGTGCCTACCACCTGTCTTACCAAGACCGCCTCTTCCCCGGCGTTCGTTTGGATGGTCGACCCGTCGGCGGCCTCAACAAAACGGAATTCCTGCAGCAGACCGAAGCCGAGCGTGCCCGACTCATCCAACGCCAACGACCAATCACCTTGCAGCGTCCCGGCAGCACGAACAGGCAAGAGCTCGCGACCGCCCCCTTCCTTCTGGTAGACGGTGAGCATCTCTGGGATCAGGCCTATAGACTCGGTCATGACCCAAAAAATGGTTGGTTCTACGCTCCCCTCCTCTTACGCGCCCAGAATCCATCCCTCGCGATTAGCGACGCGCTCAAGATCGACCTCTCCGCCCTCCGCACTCGTCTCAGCGAAACCGTCACGTCCGCCGGCTGGACCCAATCCGCCCGTTCCGCCCAGTTCCGCTTCGATCCGGCAATCGAAGGAGATGCCCTGCGCGTCAGCATCGATCCCGCGCAACCGGAACGTCGGCTTGACACAGAAGCTTCCGTCAGCCGCATCACCGAACATCTCCGCTCCGGCGAGAGTGCTCCTCTTGAAATTAGCCTCTTAACCGGCCCGACGCCGACTCCCTCGGTCGACGATCTGACCCCGCTCCTTCCCCAAGCGCAACGCTGGACCGCGAGGCCCCTCACCCTAAAAAGCAACGGCACAGATACGATCATCAGCCCCAGCGTCATCGCAGGCTGGCTCGAGTCCCGAGCCAGTGCTTCAGACTCCTCCCGACTCGCGCTTGGCCTCAACCGCGAACGGACGGAAACCTTCCTCAACACGATCCCCTCCACGCGCCTACAGGAACCAAAAAACGGCACGCTCTCCTTAAATGAAAAGAATGAGATCACCGACGTAACCCTCCCGACCCGCGGCCAACGCCTGAACCTGGAGGCCACCCTCGCGAACATCGAGCGCGCCCTCGACGCAGAAGCTCGCTTGGCCACAACCACCATCGACACCGTCTACGCCCAATTTGAGGGTCCGGACGCGGAACGCCTCGGCATCAAGGATTTCCTCGGTCAAGGCTCTTCGAATTACGCAGGATCCCCCGGCAACCGTCGCAAGAACATCGCCCTCGGTGGCAACAAGGTCAGCCAAACGCTCCTCGCTCCCAACGCCGAATTCTCCCTCCTAAATGCATTGGGTGAAATCGACGGCGAACATGGCTGGCTCCCGGAGCTCGTAATTAAGGGGAACCAGACGATCCCCGAATATGGCGGCGGCCTCTGCCAGATCGCAACGACCGTCTTCCGTACCGCGCTGAACGCCGGCCTCCCCATCACCGAACGCCGCAACCACAGCTACCGGGTCCGCTACTACGAACCCGCTGGCACCGACGCTTCAATCTACGACCCGTCGCCGGATTTCAAATTCAAGAACGACACCCCCAACTGGCTCCTCATCACGCAAGAAAAGGAAGGCGATGACATCCGCTTCCTGATCTGGGGAACCAAGGACGGCCGCAGCGCCAGCAGCTCGACACCCATCGTCAGCAACGTTATTGCTCCCCCACCGAAAAAGCTCATCGAGACCACGAGCCTACCCGTCGGCACCACCAAATGCACCGAAAGCGCCCACGCGGGCGCGACGGCCACGTTTGACTATGAGGTCAGCTACGCGAACGGCGAGGTCAAGAAAACCACCTTCCGGAGTGTCTACCGCCCCTGGCAAGCCGTCTGCCTGGTCGGCGTTGCCCAATTGAGTGCCCCGGACGCCCCGGTTCCCGAGGTCGATGCCAGCGGCCAAAACAGCGCTGGATAGCCCAAAAAGCCAACTTCTTGACAGAAGCTCCAGGATCTGGTGAAATGCGAGGACTGACGCTCATTCCCCTGTCTCCGTTCTTGTAGTTTACAGGCCTTGACAGGCTGGCGGACCTCTGGTACCGTTTCCCATCTAGACGCATCCCCCTTCGACTCGGTTTAGGATCTTTTGACAAACGTTGAAGCAATCCGCATCCACGACAAGCATGGAACCTTTTTGCAGGATGACGCTGGTCTCCGGACTCGCTCTCTCCTCTGAAAAGGTTTCTTGGGTGCGGATTGCTCCAGCGTTGGTCAATCTTCTTCAAAACACGGCCCTCCGCTTGGAGGGCCGTGTTTTGCTTTTATGTGCCGGGGCGATGCGCCAAATACCGTTCCGCCTCGAGCGCCGCCATACACCCCGTCCCCGCCGCCGTGATCGCCTGACGATACAGGCGGTCCTGAACATCGCCGCATGCGAAGAGGCCTGGAACGTTGGTCTGGGTCGTTCCGGGGGTCGTGCGAATATACCCATGGTCATCTAAGTCGACCAACCCCTTCACGAGGGCCACGTTCGGCTCATGGCCGATCGCAGCGAAGACGCCATCGATCGGACGATCTTCCGTCTGGCCGCTCCCGGTCGTATCTCGGAGGCGCACACCCGTCACATACCCGACGTCCATCCCCAGAATCTCGGTGACTTCGCGGTTCCAGACCACCTTGATCTTCGGATTCTGTAGGACGCGGTCTTGCATGATCTTTGAAGCGCGGAACTGGTCCTTGCGATGGACAATCGTCACCTCCTCCGCGAACCGGGTGAGGAACATCGCTTCCTCCATGGCGCTGTCTCCCCCGCCAACAACCATCACTTTCTTGCCGCGGAAAAAGAAGCCATCGCAGGTCGCACACGCGGAAACGCCTTTGCCGTAGAGGGCTTTTTCTGATTCGAGACCGAGGCGACGCGCCGTCGCCCCCGTCGCCAAGATGACGGTCTGCGCGCTGACCGTGTCGCCTTTTTCGGAGGTCAGTGAAAAGGTCTCATCCGCTTGGCGGACGAGGCTCTGGATGCGTTGGCTACGGATATCCGTCCCGAAACGCTTGGCCTGCTCACGCATGACGTGCATAAGCTCCGGGCCCTGAATACCCTGAATGAAGCCTGGAAAATTCTCGACCTCCGTCGTCGTCATGAGCTGGCCGCCGGGTTCGGCGCCCTCATACAGGACGGGGGCGAGGTTGGCGCGGGCAGCGTAGATTGCGGCCGTCCAACCGCCGGGGCCGGAACCGATGATGACGACCTGCTGGACCGGGTCCATAGGCTTACGCCAAAAAGCGGCTCAACTTTTCCTTCAAGGCCTCTTTCGGCATCGAACCGACGAGAGTCTCGACAACCTGGCCGTTCTGAAAAACAAGCATGGTCGGGATCGACATGACGCGATAAGTCCCGGGCGCCTCGATGTTCTGGTCGACATTCATCTTGCCGATCTTAAGCTTGGAGGGATCGACCTCATGGGCCAATTCCTCGATGATCGGACCCATCACTTGGCACGGGCCGCACCATTCGGCCCAAAAGTCGACCAGGACGGGCACGGGTGAGGAAAGCACTTCTTGCTGAAACGTTTGATCGGTAAAGGCATGTTCCATAGGACGGGAAGACAACGAGTAACCATCCGATGCTAGCGCCTGTCGACAGCAAAGGCAAATCCACCGCGAATAGGCGCAAGCCGACGGGTCGAAACAAAAGCAGGGCGTGAGCCCTGCTTCTTTGCGCTACTAGACGCGGAACGTTTCGATCTTGCGGGCCTTCATCTCTTCCGTGTAGGCGTCGAGGCGATCGCCGGCCTGGAGCTTGATCTTGCCCTTGTAGAGCAAGCCGCCTTCCTGACCCGCGCCCAACTCCTTGACGCTCGTCTTGCCGGATTGAAGGGTCTCGATGAGACCGTCCCCGATGAGCTCCTCACCACGCCAGACGCGGACTTTCGCGTTGACGAGGAGCTTGCCCTCCTTCACACGCATCCCAGCAATCATCTTGCCCGGTTCGGTGCGGAAGATGGCGGCCACTTCGGCACTACCCAGCTCCTCGATGATTTTTTCCTGTGGCAAGAGCGCGTTCAGGCGAGCCACGGCATCATCGAAGAGCTCGTAGATGACCTTGTAGGTCTTGCAGGCGACGCCCTTCTCACGGGCGGCGCCTTCAACCGCGGTCGGAAGCATGACGTTGAAGCCATACACGACGGCCGGCTCGGAGGAGGCGGCGCGGTCGACGTCGGCATCGGTGAGGTTCCCGAGACCTTTCTGGACCACCTGGATCCCGACGAGGTCGTGGCGGATCTTCTCGAACATGCCGAGGAGGGCTTCGAGAGAGCCGAGCACGTCGGTCTTGAGGACGACGTGGAGGACTTTCTTTTGGGCCGCCTCTTCGCTCGCCGCTTGGGTCGTCGTGGCGGAAAGGGTTTCGGTGACCTGGCGGGAGGTCTTGATCTTCTTCTGTTCGAGGTCACGGGGGTTTTCTGGGACTTCGACGACGTCGCCCACGGACGGGGCGATCTTGAAGCCGAGGACCTTCACGGGCATGCCGGGTTCAGCCATGTCAACCGCCTGGCCACGCCAGTCGCGGAGCGAACGGACGCGCCCATAGGCGGCCCCGTCGATCCCCAACCAGTCGTTGCGGTGCAGCGTGCCATTCTGGATCACGACGGTCGCGACCGGGCCTTCGCCCTTATCGACGTGCGATTCGATGATCGTGCCGGCGGCGCGGGCATCCGGGTTCGCGGCGATGCGTTCCTGCTCGATATCCGTCACGAGGAGGATCGTTTCGAGCAAGGCATCGATGCCGAGACCGGTCTTCGCGGAAATTTTTGCAAGGGGGATTTTTCCACCCCATTCTTCGACGGTAATGCCGAGCTCGGCGAGCTGGCCGAGGACGCGGTTTGGGTCGGCTTCTGGCTTGTCCATCTTGTTCAAGGCGACCAGGAACGGAAGCTTCGCGGCCTTGATGATATCGGCGGCTTCCTTGGTTTGCGGCTGGACCCCGTCATCGGCAGCAACGACCAAAACTCCAATGTCCGCGACCTTGGCGCCACGGGAGCGCATGACCGTGAAGGCTTCGTGACCTGGGGTGTCAATGAAAGTAATCTTGCGACCGTTCTTTTCAACTTGGTAGGCCCCGATGTGCTGAGTGATGCCACCGGATTCGCCTTCGACGACGTTCGTCTTGCGGATGGCGTCGAGGGTCTTGGTCTTGCCGTGGTCGACGTGGCCCATGATGACCACGACCGGCGGACGGCTTTGGAGACCGTTCGTACCCTGCTTCGAAAGCACCTCCTTGATGCGATTCTCGTCTTGCACGGCCTCTATCTCTTTCGCGTCGGCATTCTCCGGCTTGGCGACATAGCCTAACTCCTCCGCAATGATCGAGGCGGTCGTGAAGTCGATGCGCTCGTTCTGGGAAGCTAGGATACCTGCCTTCATGAGCTGCTGGATGACGCGGGTAACGGGGAGGTTCAGCTTGCCCGCGAATTCGCGGACGGCAAGCACCTGCGGGATCTCGATCTCGCGGGGGGCACCGCCAACCGGGGCGGCGGTACCGGACTGCTGGCGCGTCAGCTGGTCGCGCAACCGTTCGCGACGGGCATATTCGATCCACTTCTTATAGATCTGATCGGCGACACGATCATCCACCTTGATGGCACGGACCCCAATGTCAAAACCGAGCTCAGGGAGCTTGGCGAGGAGTTCTTGGGGGGTGATGCGCAAACGGCGGGCAAGTTCAGTGACATTCATCGTCCGGGAGTGTATTCCCCAAGGCCGCTCCCGTCAAGGTGGCTTGCATTCATTTTTTGGCTCAAATACACTCCGATCATGACTTCTTTTGACGGCCTCCTCCTGATCGACAAGCCAAGCGGACCGACCTCCCATGACCTTGTCGACCGGGTCCGGAAGGCGCTGGGGATCCGTGCGGTGGGACACGCGGGAACCCTTGACCCCTTTGCCAGCGGCTTGCTGATTTTAGGGCTGGGAAAAGGGACGAAAGCCCTGACGGCCTTGGTTGGGCACGATAAGACCTACGAAATCGAAGCGCGGCTCGGGTCGAGGACGGATACGTTTGACCGAGAAGGGGCGGTTTTGACGGATACCCGACCCATCGAACCGCCGACGCGGGAGGCGATTGAAGCGGCTCTAGAAGGCTTTCGTGGCCCCATCAAACAAAAAGCGCCGCTTTTCTCAGCGATCAAGCAAGGCGGGAAGAAGTTGTACGAGCTCGCACGGGCAGGAAAAGCGACGGAAGAGATGCGGCCGGAACGGGACGTGACGATCCACGAGCTCACGTTAGACGAATACGCCTGGCCGAAACTCGTCCTGACGGCCCGGGTGTCCTCAGGGACGTATATACGGAGTCTGATCGACGATCTGGGGGCGAAACTTGGCGTAGGTGGCTACGTTCAGGAGCTCCGACGGACCAAGATCGGGGGTTTTTCCGTGACGGATGCGCTTGATGGCGAAAAGGTGACGAAAGAAGCCATCGAAACCGCCCTCCTCCCCCTCCCCAACCAAGCAGTTTAAACGAAAGGCGAGGCTCATTTTCCACCTCGACACCCACCCCGAGACCTGGTACGCTGCCACCGCTCCCTGATTGCTCCGGACGGATGGCCGTTTTTTGTTGATCACCCGAGAATCTGAGCAAAAACCCTATGAATTACCCTTATTTGATCCTCTCGGGCCTGTTTGGAATCGGTCTAGGAGCGGCACTCGGATATGTCTGGCGCGCCTATCGCGGACAGGTCGAAAAGACGAGCGCAGAACAACAGGCATTACAGATCCTGAAAGACGCGGAAGCCGAACACGCCCGACGGCTGGGAAAAATGGAAGAGCGGCTAAAAGACGCCGAGCAGAAGCATCAGGACGTGCTTCAGCGCGCGAAAGAGAAGGCGATCAAGATCCTTGAAGAGGCGCGGCTCGAGGAAAAAGGCATGATCGAGACCCTCAAGCAACAGCAAAGCGAGCTGGTCGCGCGCGAACAAGAGTTCGCACAAAAGCTGCTCACCATGGATACGCAACGGACGGAGATCGAGCGGCTCCGGCAGGAAACCGAAGCCATTCGCCAAGAGGCAACGACCCTCACGGAAACCTGGCGCAGCGAATTGAGCCGCGTAGCCGGTCTCTCGCGCGAAGCAGCTCAGGAAAAACTGTTACAGAATATCGAAGATGAACAGGCGGACACGCTCTTGGCCCGCATGAAAAAATTGGAAGAGCACGCGAGCGACGAACTCGACCGTCGAGCGAAGAACCTGCTCGCGACCATGATCCAACGGCAGGCGGCTTCGCATGTCGCAGAAACCACGACCACCTACGTCGAACTCCCCACCGAAGAGATGAAAGGCCGCATCATCGGCCGCGAAGGGCGGAACATCAAGGCGATTGAGCTGCTGACGGGCTGCGAGCTCATCATCGATGACACACCGAACGTGGTGACGATCTCGGGATTCTCGCCGATCCGCCGGCAAGTCGCGAAACGGTCGCTCGAAAAGCTGGTGGCGGACGGCCGGATCCACCCTGGGCGCATCGAAGAGTTCGTCGAGGAAGCGAAAAAAGATCTCGCCGTGGACATCCGCAAGGCCGGTGAGGACGCGCTCTTCCAGCTCGGCATCTCCCCCGCCGAAATCGACCCGAAATTCACGCAGATCGTTGGGCGCCTCAAGTTCCGCACGAGTTATGGGCAGAACGCCCTCCTGCATTCGCTCGAGGTGGCGCAGCTCGCGACCATCCTCGCCCAAGAGCTGGGCGCGAACGTGAGCGTCTGCAAGAAAGGCGGCCTATTCCATGACGTCGGCAAGGCCGTCGACCACGACCTCCAAGGCAGCCATCCGGAACTCGGCTACCAGATCATGAAGAAATATGGGTTCCCGGAAGAGATCTGCTACCAGTCGATCGGCCACCACGAGGACAAGCCGAAAACGCTCGAAGCGATCATCGTGAAGGCGGCGGACGCGATTTCGGGGGCACGTCCTGGGGCGCGCAAGGACTCCCTGGAATTCTACGTGAAACGCCTGGAGGATCTTGAGCGGACCGCGAAATCCTTCGAGGGCGTCGAGAAGGTCTATGCGATCCAGGCCGGTCGCGAGATCCGTGTCTTCGTCAACCCGCGCCAGGTGAACGACCTGACAGCGGAAAAGATGGCCCGTGCGATCGCGAAGAAGATCGAGAGCGAGCTCAAATACCCCGGTGAAGTGCGTGTGACCCTGATCCGTGAGACACGAATCGTGGAAGTGGCGCGCTGATCTCAGCTCTTGACGGGTCGGGTGGGATCGGCGCTTATCCACATCCCGCGAGACGGAAAAAATTGCTCAACCTAGGGCATTCTGGTATCCTAAAAGCGCTTTTTATTCTTCTCACCGTTTTACCCCTCCTCCTATGAACAAGGCGGAACTCATCGCTACGCTCGCGGAACGCGTCCAAGACCTTTCCAAGAAGCAGGCGGAAGAAGTCATCGAAGTGCTGGTCCAGACGATCACCGAGACCCTGACCAAGGGCGGTGAAGTGAACATCGCCGGGTTCGGCGCCTTCATGGCCAAGACCCGCGCCCCACGCATGGGTGTCAACCCGCAATCGCCGGCCCAGAAGATCCAGATCCCGGCCGTGACCGTCCCGAAGTTCAAGGCAGGCAAGGGCCTCAAGGACGCGCTGAAGAACAGCCACCAGGCCGCGGCG
>CAZURG010000002.1:0-85821 GCA_964623645.1 uncultured Gammaproteobacteria bacterium
GCGGTGAAGAAGCTGATCGACTATTAGACAAAAACAGGCCATTTGGCCTGTTTTTGTCTTTATGCCTAGAGAATCGCGGAAAGAAAAAATGCGCGTCGACGCGCATCCAGTTCCTTGCGCGGGGCAAGGATCCTCCATCTTCCGTCTGACTAGGGCGTCTCACCTTCCATCCAGGCGCCGTATAGGCCGTCGAGCTGGAGCTTGAGGCCGACGATGCGCTGGATCTCTTCGTCGCCACCGTTGGCGAGGGCGTTCGTCCGCCTCTCCGCTTCGGCTCGGCGAACGGCCTCGCGGGTGACGACCTCGATCTCGCGGCGGAGGTCGATGATCTCCTGGGGGCGCTTCGACGAGCTCGCGAGCTGCAGCCCGCGCATGGCTGCCGCCGGCCTCAGGAAGCGCAGGCGGCTCTCGCGGTCCGGTTCGCAGATCTGCCAGCCTTCGACGGTCTGCGCGACCTCCGGCGCGGCCTCGTCGAGGGCGTCGTTGAGCAGGGCCAGGACCGGGCAGCCGTGCTCCCGGAACCAGCCGTGGAGCAGGTCTCTCGCGGCGCTGCCGCTCGTGCAGCTCCGCGTCGCCCGGATTCCGCCCCGGTCGCGCAGGGCGAGCTCGATATCGTCCGGGATGCCGTTCAGCGAAATCGTGAACCCCGTTCTTCGCATGCCGTCCTCCTTCTCGTTGGGACCCGGCTATCCTATGGGGGTCCGGGACGACATGTCAAGGGATCCGCACAAAAAAAGACCCCGTGGAAGGGTGTCTTTTTCCTCTTAATGGAGGATTTTTGGCGATTTGGGCCTTACGAGCGCGCGCCGGCCTACGCGTTCTTCAGTCCCTCGATGTCGAGCTTCTTCATCCCCAGCATGGCTTGCGTCTTGCGTTGGGTGGCGGCTTCATCTTGGCCTTTCATGAGTTCGTCCATGTTGGCGGGCGTGATCTGCCAGGACACGCCGTACTTGTCTTTTACCCAGCCGCATTGTTCGGCCTCCGGGACGGCGGAGAGGGCGTTCCAGTAATAGTCGATCTCTTCTTGCGATTCGCAATTGACCATCAGCGAGACGCCTTCATTGAAGCCGAATCCATGTTGGCGGGCGCTATCCATGGCGGTGAACCATTGGCCGTTGAGGGTGAACTCGGTGAACATGATGGTCCCTTCGGCGTCGGGTTCCATGCCGGCCGGGTAGCGGGCGGTCACGCCACGTTTCGCGTCCTTGAAGACGGAGAGGTAGAAGTCGGTCGCTTCTTCCGTCTTGCCGCAGACCTGGTTCGTGAAGAGCAGGGAGGGCATGATCGTCGGCCGCGGTTCGCCTTCTGGATTGGTGAGGATGAGCTGCCAGGAGACGCCAAACTTGTCCTGGACCCAGCCGTAGCGCTTGCTGTACGGGTATTCGCCGAGTGGCATGAGGACCTTGCCGCCGTCGGCGAGCGCGTTCCAGATCGTATCGATGCGGGTGGCTGCGTCCGGATCTTGCGACGGGTCAAAATTCACCATGAACGAGATCGAGGGGTTGATCTTAAAGTACGGGCCCGCGCTGATCGCCATGAACGGGTGGCCCCAGAGCTCGAAGCCGAGGATATCGCAGTCACCGGACGGGGTGCCCTTGAGGACTTCGTGGTGGGTGATCTTGGAGTTCGGGAAGAGGGAGGTGTAGAACTCGGCGGCCGCGAGGGCTTCCTTGTCGAACCAGAGGTGGGGGACGATAGCTTTCATATAAAGGGATGGTAACGGGACTAGGGAGGGGAGAGCAAGGGAGGGCTGCAACAATCGGGAAGGGAGAGGGGTATCTGGATTGCCACGTCTAACCGGATCGTGTAGGGTCCGGATGTTCCTCATGGCTACACCGACAGCCGGGCACGGGAATTTTTAGATCCGTTCGGAGGGATGGAAGATGGAAAACATCGACGAGTTTCTGCAGCACGCGCTCGAGCTGAAGGCGGATGACGAGTGGCTTTCGGCCCTCATCGAGGTCAGTGATCCTGCCTGGAACCCGCCAAGGGAGCTGAGCGAGGGGATCCGGATCACCTCTCGGCTCGGGAACGTCATCAGCGCTTCCCTGACCAAGCGGGCGATCCTGGCTCTCGCTGCCGATCCGCTGGTCAGGATGATCGAAGGGTCGTTCGACGTGCCCCAGGGACGTGTTTCTGAAGAGGAGGCCGCTGAAGCCTGAAGAGGGCTTTTTTTTCTTATCGGAGCGCTCCAGGCAGGTTCCTTTCGCGGGCCTTTCCCCATCAATAAAGCCGCACCTGACGAGAAGGGTCGCGGCGTCGGGGGTTGATGCGGGTCACGGCAAGGTCGTCAGTCGGTTTCCAGGGTGCGGTCTTCGGGCCAATCCCACTTGGCGGGATCAGTTGGGTCGTAGGCGAGGGTGAGGGTTTCGGGGACGACGTCGCAGATCATGGGGAAAGAGACCTCGTACGTTTTTCCGTCGACCGCGTAGGTACCGGTGAGTTGGTAGCGGCGTCCGGCGACGGATATCCCTTTTCCCGGCCCAAAACGGAGCCGGTCGCCGTCTTGCTCCATCCCGTGCTGCGGTTCGATGGGGACGGCCTTCAGGACGGTAAAGGGGGTCGTTCGCCAGGCGGGGGTGCTCATACTATGGGAGGACGGGTAGGGATAAGATGGCTCTGGGCACTTTGTGGAGCGTGTAGACGCATTTTAGGCGCTCGGTAGATCAAAGGATAGTCCGTCTCATCGCGCGAGCGGACCGCTGGTCACCCATGCGTGTCGATGAAAAAAACCCACCCGAAGGTGGGGTTAGGCTGCCTCCTGATTCCACCGTCTCCAGCGCCGGATAACCTCTGGCGAGGGGGACGCGTCTTCGGCATACGGCCGGAGGGCCTCGGCAGGGAGCGCGTGCGGATCAGGGAGGGTGTCCAGGAAATGCCGTAGCCGCCGCAGGAGGCGGGCGCCCCGCTTTGCCTGCAGGCCCGCACGCTGGTTGCGGGCCAGGCAGCGGCGGATACGGGACACCTCGCAGGCGACGCGATGCCGAAGCTCGAGGGTGGTGAGCGGGGCTCGTTCGAGCCGGTCCAGTTCGCCGCGCCGGGAATAGGGGAAGGTGCGTTCCCGTAGCGGACGCCAGGGTCGCGTCGAGGGTTCGGCGTGCGCCTCCGGGGGGAGGCTGTGCCGTGCGACGCCGTGGAGGAGGTGTCGTTTGACGCGTTCTTTCATGCGGCCTCCGGGATGGGGGGGGGTGTGAGGGGCGCTCAGCGGATCCGTGTTCTGAGCGTAGGGCGGAATTGGGCGGGTCGTCAACCACTTGACAGGGGGTCTTGCCAGGACGCCACGAAACCGCTATCCTAGCGCCACATTCCGGGGTAGCTCAGCGGTAGAGCAGTTGACTGTTAATCAATTGGTCCAGGGTTCGAATCCCTGCCCCGGAGCCATGAGCGACAGTGTCTGGCGACCCAGACACTGTCAATCAAAAAAGCACCACAAACGTGGTGCTTTTTTGTTGTTTGGCGACGCTTGGGGAGGTTCGAGAAGAGCCTGTCCCACTCACGGTAAAAAGACGGAAAAACGATAACTTGTTTCTGTTGAGAGAAGATTCTTAGTTCGAATCCCACCCAGGTTTTGATAGGTAATAATCCTACTTACAGAAGGAATTAAGAGGAGGGGTGTCT
The DNA here is from genome assembly GCA_964623645.1 of uncultured Gammaproteobacteria bacterium. Taxonomy (GTDB): domain Bacteria; phylum Patescibacteriota; class Patescibacteriia; order 2-12-FULL-60-25; family 2-12-FULL-60-25; genus JAGOUA01. Next base: position 3,619 of record CAZURG010000002.1, read on the forward strand.
AAAGGCTTGCTAAAGTGAGTTCTGCTCACTCGTCGTAACTGCTACCGTGTGTATATGGATAACGAAGAAATGCAGTTAGTAGGAATCATGCCTCACTTTAGAGATCTGTTTCCTCACTTTGGAGCTGTTGGTGAAAAACGCATTGTTAATCAAATTAAAGATCTCTACCTAACCGATTGCCTTTTTATATTATCCAAGCTGTCACGCCACTGGGTAAAGTATCATCTACTTGCTGATGATCAGGTGGCCGCTGAAGATGTTTATAGATCAAGATGTTTAGAGTTGTTGAGTCCTAGCGTACAAGGGGTGCTTCTTGCAAAAGAACGATCGATTGGAAAGAAGTACGACGTAATATTTCCTGAACTATCAGTAGCGCATTTGATAAAAATCAGGATTCTATACGAAGGAAGAAGATTTTCCAGCACGGACTGCTCAATCTCTCGGAGAGAGTCTATTAATCACGAATGCAATATTAGCAGATAATCAAGTTAGTCTATCTAGCAATGGCGAGCCTAACTTCAATCAGATGGTTGTGAACTTTACAAAACAGCTAATTGCAGACGAAAACTTTTATGTAATGCAGAAGTTATATCAAAACCACTTTTTATTCAATGAATATTTGCTGAATCATAAGAATATTTTTGATGCTCAAGAAGCTTTTACGAAGAAATACGGGCTAGGTATCAAAGAGTACTTCGCTTTTCTTTTCGCAATGTATTCACAATTTGTAATTAAGAATACAGAAAATGAAGATTACGAGATGCCTTACTTTGACATCAATATCGGATTAGCTAATTTAAAGCCAAAATTTAAGAAACACTTAGTAGATAACCTTTTAATAAACAAGATCAGTTTCAAAAAGATCGATCATGGTTTCTTTAATGTGACAGATCTACAAAGACGGCCATTGGTTGAGCTAGAGAGCGGAGTCGTTATCCCATTATCGATGAGGCGTTTTCTTATGGGGATCACGGATTCTATATATTTTGACTTGGCAGAATCACTGCCCACAGATGAATCGAGAAAATTGCTTTCTAATGCATATGGAAAAGCAATCGAAGACTATTTCTTCGATATAGTTAAGAATATTGATAAGGATGCAATGTCTGAATTTGAGTACAAGGACGGCAAGCAGATAAAGAAAACTCCAGACGCAATATCTTTAGCAAAAGGATCTGTCATATTTTTCGAATGTAAAAAGAGGCAATTCCATAACTTGGAATTCTTGAAGAATGGGAATATAGGGCTTTTTAATGAGCGCATAAAAGAGTTCTTTTACACGCCCCTTAAGCAGCTATGCGACAGAATTCTCGATTTTAGAACTGGAAAATTTGTTTTACCTGGAATAAGAAAAGATTCTTATATATATCCAGTCATCGTATGCCCCATGGGACCGCCTATATTTTCTGGAGGATGGGATAAATTAAAGCTTAATGAACGAGTCCTTCCTGATTTATACAAAACTGATAAAAATATAGCCCAGCCAGAATTCTTGGATTTTGCTGAGCTTGAATGCATTGAAGCATATTTAACTAAGAACCCAGATGTGAGTTTTATTGACCTAATAAAGATTAAAAGAGCCGATAAAAGTTACCATAATGCTAACTGGATGGTTGTACTGCATAAAAATGGCTTTAACTATAAGAATATTAGATTGCAAGATAGATATATGGAGAGCATTGGTAATTTTAAGAAATTACTCTTTGAACAAGTTTAAAGAATGGCTTTGCGTAATTTATCCAGTATTTTTCAAATGCCCATTGCAAATCTCCAAGCGACTGCTAATCCGTGAGATCATGTCACGCTTTTCTTCTTTCGTTCCTTCCTTAAGGATGTACTTCGCGCAAGACCTGGCATCTATCTTTGGAATCGATTCAATCAGTTTTTCTGTATGGCCACCTAGGGCGGTTATCATTTTTTCTACTCGTTCAATCTCTTCCCTTATTCGATCCACGGCGGCTAGCTCCTGGATATTAATTTCATCTACCATTTGATAGAGCTGCGCGAGTAGATCTTCTTCTCTGACCTGTGGTTCGCTGCAATTCGTTGTCCATTTCTTGCTGCAACAATAGTACACGTATCTTCGGATCCCTCCATCCTTCAGTCGTTTGATCTTTTCATACGCGCTGATACCTGAACCACACGATCCGCATTTGAATATCTTTGTGAATCCGAACTCTTTGCTTCCGTGTGGGGTTGGGTGAGGATTTGCCTTCATATTGTCCTTCGCGTGGTTAAAAACTTCTTCCGTGATCAATGGTTCGTGCTTTCCATCAAACCACTTGCTGCTGCCTTTAGGGAACTCGTATTTACCCATGTAAAAAGGATTCTCAATCATTCGGTAGATCATGCTAAGGGTTATCTTTTTACCTTTTCTAGTCGTGAAACCTTTTTCATCATCCATCCACTTTTTGAGATCTCTGCCCGTCCAACAATCGTAGGCAACCTTGTGGAACATCTCTTTAACGACTGGACCGCGTTCTGGATCGATATAGATGCGCCTCGCACCTTTTTCTGCGTACTTATCGTGTAGATACCCAAGAGGGGACATGTTGGGTCTAAAGCCCATCTCGATCTTTGTTTTGAGACCACGACGGACATTTACACTTTTGTTGTCATTCTCAAGTTTTGCTTGGCTGCAAAGAATCATGAGCAGGAATTTCTCGTTTGGATGGTTCGTGAACTTTTGGCTGGCGGTCCTTATTTCTACGAGCTTTCCGCTGTCCATCATATCGACGATGCTCCCAAGGTCGCCTGCGTTTCTCGAAAGGCGATCAGGAGCCCATGTAAGGATGGCATTGAACTTTCCTGAGCCGATATCCTGAACCATTTGGTTATAAACTGGCCGCTGACCTGATTCCTTGGCCGAATGGCTCTCTCGCATAATGTCGGCTATCAAAAAGCCGTCACGGGTAGCGACGGCTTGCATTTCGGCGATCTGAGAATCGATGGATAGGGCCTGGCGTTCAGATTGTTCACTGCTTTTCCTTACGTATAAGCAGTACCGAAGGGGATTGGGATTTGGAGAAGTTTGTTCCATATATGTGCGGGTACCCTGTTAGGAATGGTTCTGGGGGTCCCGGACACATCAATGCCGCTATATTCAAAGGAAGTCTAGGCTTGCTCCTGATCTTTATCTTTTTGCGCTTTTAAGTAGATTTCTAAGCGTCTACGAAGGGTGTTGTCGTCGTTTTGAATATCGCCAAAAGGCTTACTCATTTGTGACCAGAAATCAGCCTTCTTTTTCGTATCAGCGTCTACGTTCGCCGTTTCTTTGGTGGCTTTTGCAAGATCTTTTATCGTTATAACTAGCTCATCATTCCTTCTTTCAACGAAATATACTTGAGGTACGTTTTTAAGCTTATCTTCTGTAGTTTCTGCAGCATCCCACTTTTCTTCGTATGGGTATCTTTCCCACATTGCTTTTACCCATTCGGCACGTTGATTTAATCCGCGAATTGCAGCTTCGTGTATCATGTTTATCTCTTGTTCGTTTTTAGCATCTCCAGACCAAGATTGGTACAGCACATCAGTGGGGTCCTCTTCCTTTTCGTAAATAACCGTGTCACTGCCTAAGTACCGATTCCTCATCTCTTCTAAAACTAAACCAAATGCCTCTAGGATTAGAGATCTTGCTTCTCTATTTTGGAGCATTTTGTTCAAGCCTCTTTGAATCCTCTCAAGACTGTCTCCTTGTTGTTTCGAAATATATGCTCTAACTATTCTAATTTTTGCAACTAGAGGAATTGTCGCGCTGGTGAGCACTTCATGAACAATGCTTGCAAGATCGTTTATTGTACTTTCAGTAGTTGCGATAATGCATGCTTCGGTGATACTTAGTTGGAACTCTACAACGGCTCTGGAAAATAATGTTGAATGGAAGCCTTCTATTCTCGTACCTATTGGTTCGTTCCATTGCATTAGCTTCTTACCAATTGCTCGCGCAAAAGTTATAAAAGCAGTGTTCGAATGGACCGCATCCAAAACCTTCTCTCTAAAAGAGAAAGAATAACCAATAAGTTCGGTTGTGTTGTCTATAGATTCTGGATAGCGTGGGTCAGATTCATGGCGTGAGTGGTGGTATATAAGGCTCGAGTCGGAATTATCACTTTCACTCACAGACAATAAGTCTTTTAAGTTATCTGGATATGAAGTCGTAAAGTACTCCTCATTTAGCGAGTAAGAACGTGTCTCATGTTCTTTAAAGCGTTTCCGGTAGCAGTATGCTACTAAGCTGATCAGCTTAAGAACTACTTCCGGAGGGTATCCTTGCTGATGCGTGATACGTTGAAAATCCGCGTACAAAGGATCAACTCCTTTTGAACTTGTCTGTTTGTAAATTTCTTTGTCTAGCATGCGATCAAAGCTTCCGTGCTGTGCCAGTGCAAGTTGAAATACGCTAGAAGCAGAATCGCCAGAACTGTTCGTAAAAGTATGAATTGTCTCTCTAAAATACTCGATTATTGCTGGATATTTTACATATAGATAGGCAATCGCAAGTATATCTGAGAAACGAATGGATCTTATACGTGTCTGTTGTGAGTTCGCATATACGAACCTGCTTAGAATAAAACGCAGTTGATTGATTGTTCTATGTATAACACGCGGACTTTCTTTTATGAGATATTCTGAAAACAAATGACTATATGCTTCAACGTGACTAGTCAAAAGCCCTTCTTCGGGATTTTTCCCGTGGGTGTAATTTGCAGGGTTGGGAATAAAGTTCGAAGTACCAGTTTCGAGGGATTTCTGAGCGTCATTTTCTGAAAAATGAAATTCTTGAAACACGTTTCCAACTTGCTCAGCGATATACTCAGCTTTTTTATCGACCGGGACGGGCGGAAGGTGGAACACGATGTCGATATTTTTTGGATCATTAAAAAGGTAGCTATTGATTAACTCCGCTTCTTCATTATGATTGCTATTCCGAATGCGCTCCTGAAGCTCTCTAGGTGCGATACTTAAGATAAACGTAACGTAGATAGGTATGCCTTTTACGGCCAAATGTTTGATGCGCTCTATTATTTCGATAACGCGATATATTTCTGAGAATTTTGCTCTTTCGATTTCGTCTATAGTGATGATCCACTGATTTTCTTCAAACTCTGAAATGTTACCAAAGTACTCAGCTACGTCGGACTGCGCATAGATCGTTGTGTCTGTACTGCCTTGTGGTTTTGCTTTCAATACTGTTGGAAATATTGATAGCTTCGATATTTGCGAAAGAAGTTTTGACAAAATCCCGCCAAATTTTACTTCTTGAAGAGCACCATACAAAAAAGATCTGCTGGCTTCCTTCGCTGGAAGGATCTTCGGATAGCGAGCTTGAATGGTATCCATCCATCTATTTGCAAAAAGTCGAGAAAAGTCACCCGCTTCATTTGTTTCAGTGAGAGATATGTGTGTATAGAGGGTCTTGTTAGCTTCCATTTCCTCTATAAGCATACGTACAAATGAAGACTTCCCGGAACCCAAGTCCCCATATACCGCTGAAACTGTTACCGGCGAATGTTTACTGGACGCAAGTTCAAGTATTTTCTCACGTACTTTTTCAGACGAGGATGAGAAGCCAAGTGCGTCATCCTTTTTTCCTACTGCTCCGGGAGAAAAGATGGCGTCTTTGAAAGAGTAGGCCTTCTTTCCCCAGTATTTGTATGCTGTTGAATGGAGTATCAATCCAAATACTGGATAGAGTAACGGCCAGGGACTAAATCCAAATCCCATTAGAGATAAGATAATCTCTTTCCAGACGGGTACTAATAGAAAACTGTAAAATACATAGATGATCCAGGATGGATGTTGTCTTGATATCTGCGTTCGAACTAGATCTTTTAATAGCGAGCTTCCCTTAGTTAAAGCAATCCATAAAATTGTAAGTAAAAACAAAACGAACCAAATGCCGCTGACACGACTGAAAAGAAAGCGCCAGAAGAAGTGATTAAAAAACCAATTGGTAAAAATGGCTAAACCTAGGCTAAGAATTGCCAGGGTCAACCAAAATTTTCCTGATGTGCGAACTCGTCCAATTTTAAATCCAAACATCTCATTTTCCATAGCTTCAAACAGGCTATATCGATCGCATTATATACGCAATAAGCCTTCATTAAGCCCAAAGCTTCACTTTTAAGGGCTTCTAAGTTACCCTTATGACGTCTAGGTTCGAGTGTTAGAAACCCCAGTAGCAGGGCTAGCTTTGCTATATCAGGAGTCATTGACGCGCCGTAATGGGCACTCCTGATAAAACAAGCGCCAGAGACTCCGGTTTCTGACACTTGGGCCTAGACACCTCAGGGGTGTCCTTTTGTATTTAGGCTTTCCTGAGTTTTACTCATTTGTCAGTAACTCTCTATGGTCGTGGATTCAAAGACAGTAGGTTCATATCTAAAGAATAATAAAGTATTGTTGGCCGGCGTGTTGATTGCGCTCGCCCTCTCTTTCTATGGCGGGATGCGGTATCAGCAATACCGGTTCCAAAAAGCCGTGACGAGTGCGTTCGGCGAGCTCGGCAAAGCATTTGGCGAAGGCTTATCTGGTACTGGCTCAAGCGTGAAAGCAAGTGACACCAAGCCTAAAGAGAATCCGCTTAATGCAAAAGTTACTGTTGAGCTCCAGGAAAAGACATTCGTGCCGGATGACTATTTCAGTCAGATCTCATTCAAACTTAAGCTCACGAACAAGACTGATAAAGCAATGAAAGGCGTTCAAGGGAAGCTTGTCTTCAAAGACATCTTTGATAACGAAATCAAGTCGGTAGGGGTGAGCTACGACAAGGCGATCCCGGTCGGAGAATCCAGGGTCTGGGAAGGCTCGATCTACTACAGTGAATCGTCTGCGGACGACGTGAAGCTTAAAGAAGCTAAACTCGCCGACCTCAAGTACGCTTGGGACACGAATACGATCGTTTTCGAGGACGGAACCAAGGAGACGAATTAACTATTCGTCTTTTTTCCTACTATGCCTCTCCTAAAAATCCAGAACGATGTCCTATCTCTGTTGGAAGAGACCGACATCGCGCTTGAGAAAGACCTGCAAGCTCTTACCGAGAAGAATCTCGGTACTGTATTCGGTCTCGACTTCGTTTCGACGGAGTTCGCTCTCCAAGGGCTCCGCCTCGATACCGTCGCCTTCGATCCGGAGACGCGTTCGTTCGTCATTATCGAGTACAAGCGTGACCGGAGCTTCAGCGTCATCGACCAGGGCTTCGCATATCTCGCGCTCCTCCTCAATAACAAGGCAGATTTCCTGCTTGAATATAACGAGAAGCGGGGAGCGAGCTTGAAACGTGAAGAGGTCGATTGGAGCCAGAGTCGCGTGCTCTTTCTCGCCCAAAGCTTCACGGCGCACCAGCTCCAGGCCATCAACTTCAAAGATTTGCCGATCGAACTCTGGGAAGTCACGAAGTATGGGAATGAACTCATCTCATACCATCAGATCGAAGCCAAGCAGTTCAGTGAGTCCCTGAAGACCGTGACGAAGAGCGAAGTCGTCTCGTCCGTGAGTCGGGAAGTCCGCGTCTACTCGACTGATGAGATCGTAGGGAAGGCCAAGGGGTCGGTTCGCGACCTTATGGAAGCGTTTCGCGTACGTATCCTCGAACTCGATGGGCGTTTCGAGGAGAAGGCGAACAGCCAGTATCTTGCCTTCAAGATCAACCGACGGAACGTGCTCGCACTCACTCCTATGAAGGACGTGTTGCTCTTGAGCTTCCCCCGTATCGAACCCAAAGACCTGAACGATCCGTTGAAGCGGCTCGAGTCACGCGGTTCGGAAGAGGTATACGGCCAGAAGCTCACGGACATGAGTATCAAGGACGAGCACGATATCCCGTATGCGCTTGAACTCGTGCAGCAGGTGATCGCTCGTCAGGATTCTTCCGCTTCTTGATCGTCATCGTCTAAATCGTCATTAAGCTCGTATTTCTCAAGGAGCTTCAGAGTCTTCGCATTAAGCATCTCGTATCTCCCTTTCTTCTTTCCCGCTGGTATATTTGCCGGAGGGGGAACATATCCGGGAAGCCGTTTCATAGCTTCGTCCAGAAAATCGATTTCTGGTCCATCGGACGATGCCTCACGCATGCGCGAAGGAGGTTTGTATCTCTCCTTATTATGATTTAGCCAGTAGGTCGAGGATTTATGGTCGCCACGCTTGATCCCAGCGATAATGTTGTTTTCCGCGAGGTCGTTAACAGTATCGATACTGATCGCCATCGCTTCGTCGACCTTTGTTCGGTACCTGTCGTCCTCGCTCATCCACTTATAGTGTGTCGAGCGAGAGATCTTCACCTTGCTGCACGCCGCTTCGACGATCGGATACTTTGAAAGCAGCTCGATCATAAGCTTCTTTGCCTGGCGAGCCCGAAGACGCTCCGGTTTGCGACCGGGAGGAGGGGAATGAGGCAAAGAAGCTTCAGGAGGCATATTAAATCTTCACGGCGCTGATCCCCGTGAGTGTTTCGTAGCGTGTGATGATGGTGCGGCAATACTCAGGATCGAGTTCGATCGTGTACGCGCGACGTTTCGTCTGCTCACACCCAATCAAAGTAGATCCCGATCCCCCAAAGGGATCGTAGACCACGTCACCAATCTTCGAGCTGTTTAGGAGAAGCATCCGCAAAAGGCCGATCGGCTTCATCGTGGGATGGAGTTTGCTCTTGTGTGGTTTGGGGTAGATGAGGACACTTTTGTCCTTAGAGCGTTGGAAAAGATGTGTCCCGTGCCAGCCATAGGTGACAAGTTCGTGTTGGGGAAGATAATCCATCCGACCGATGATCGAATGGGTCTTCACCCAGATGAGAAGCTGCGTGAACTTGAAGCCCGCTTCGAGCAGCCCTTCCCGTAAGCTAAAAATCATCTTGTCCGAGTTGAAGATGTAGTAGGCGTTCTTCTTCGTGAGATGTTCCTTTACGGCCAAGAGCCAGTCCCGAGTGAAAGCGCTGTATTCTGCATCACTCTGGGCATGGTCATTCAGAATCGTCTTCGGTTTCGAAAGATGGTCGGCGATGCCCATCTTCGAGCTGACGTAATCGATGCCATATGGGGGATCGGTCAGAATGAGGCTTGGCTGTGCACCCGCAAGGAGCGTACGTACCAGCGTCCGGTCTTTAGCGTCCCCGCAAGCTAATCGATGTTCGCCGAGCTTGAAGATGTCTCCAGGATTAACCGAGAAGGATGGCTTTGGTTCCGGTGAGTTTTTCATATCGAGAGATGATGAGGTCGCAAAAGATCGGTTCGATTTCGACCGTGTAGCAGATACGCTTCATTTGCTCGCAGGCGATGAGTGTTGAGCCCGAACCAGCAAAGAGATCAAGGACGATGTCGCCGACGCGTGTACACCGTTTGAGGGCCTTCTCATGTAACGTCGGACTCTTTTCTGTGGGATGGGAATAATCCTGTCCCGGAAGGCGCTTCACGAGCCAGATGTTGAAGAGTTCCTCGATGTCCTCGAGCGTACGGTTTCCGATCCCAACTTCTTTATTTAGGACTTCGTTCAGGTTCTTGATGTCCGGGGAAAGATATGGCTTCCCTCGAATCGCGTAGACGCACGGTTCGTAGGCTTTGTTGAAGGCCGTGCCAGGGGTAACGTTAAAATTGTTTTTAATCCATAGGCATGTACGTTTCTTATCCAGTCCATGCTCTTTGAAGAGACTCTGCACAATGCCGACGTAGTTCTCATCGCACCAGTAGAAGACGTGGGCGTCTGGTTCCGTGACGAGAAGGGCGTTCCGCAATGTCGCCGCAAGGAAAGAGCGGTAGTCGGATTCAGAGAGGCTGTCGTTCGTTTTACCGCCGTACTTGCCCTTGGTTGAGACTCCATCGGTATAGCTTAAGCCGATGTTGTAGGGTGCATCGCTGTAAATAATGTTCGCGAGCTTTGTTCCCATGAGCTTCTTTACGACGGGCTCATCCGTGGAGCTACCACAAAGTAACCGATGTTCACCAAGGGCGTAGAGCTCACCGGGTTTTGTTTTAGGTTCCGTAATCTTCGAGATCTCTTTCTCTACATCGAACCCGTCATCGTCCGTTTCGAGCGTATCATTCCAAATACTCCCTAAGTCATCGTTATCAAACCCGACCTCAAGAAGTAGGGAAGTGTCGAACTCTTTGAGAAGGTCGTAATTCCAGTCGCCCACGTTTTTATTCAAGCGGAGGTTGAGCTCACGCTCTTTATCTTCCGCGAGCGAGACGTACACGACCGGGACCTCGGTGAGACCAAGTTCCTTCGCGACCGTCCAGCGAAAGTGACCACCAATGATGATACCTTTGCGATCTGGATGGATGTTAACGATAAGCGGGTCGACGAAGCCGAAGCGTTCGATGCTTTCGCGTAAGTGGCTCTTCGCGGCGTCGTCCCAGGTACGGGGATTCCAGGGGCAGGGCTTCAGGCTGTTGATGGGAGCCTGGATGACCTTCAGGGAGGTGATAGGAATGTTTGTCATACGGAATGAAGAAGAATAAAAATGGAGCGGAAACAAAAACGTGCCCACTCCGTAGAGAGGGCACAAAAATCAAAAAAAGACTTTATGAATTCTCTACGGAGTGGGCACGACCGAGGCAAAGCCTCTTCGACGCGTTAGACGCGTCTCCTATCGATCAAAAGATCGAAATGAGTGATACACCACTGATGGTATATGACGTGAAATGAACTTGTTATGAGTATATCATTTTCGCTTTTTCTTTTGCAAGGCGTCGTATTGCTCGTTCCAGTCATTTCCAAAGAATATCGGTACCCCTCCTTTTGGTACACAGAGACGTACAGCTTTTCCCTGCGATCTCGCTTTTTCCATGATCTCTTTGATCGGTCCGAGGGGTAGTTCTATGGTTGATTGCCCAGTAAGATCCATGTCGCTGAGCACATTGCCGTCCGCGTAAGCTTGAAGAGATTTCCCATTTCGCATCGACTTTTCTACGCCTCGAGCAAACGTGGTATCCCCTCGCATTTTGGTTGCGTGTAACACAGCGTACCTAAGTGTAATAGCGACCTCTTTATCGGTTTCAGAGATATAAAATTGATCAGTCGATCCACTTTTATTAGGAATTTCGGCAATTTCATCTGTCATTGGTCCGTTTGTGGCTACGAACTCGATGGATTCGGCGATGAGGGGAGATTTTTGGCTTTTGGATTGATTGCGCATATTTAAACCCTATAACAAGGGTGTTTATTTGAGTAGAGAGGTATTTCTAGATATGCACGTCGCTATTCTTCACGATAATCGCGCCATTATCGTGGACTATATTTTTGACGCAAGTAATTCTTTCTCCAAACTCATCCGAGTTACTTTTTTGGTTCTCTGCATGATCATTATTCCATCGTGTGATCATAATTCTCACTGCGCCATTAATTATTTCAAGCAGATCTTCCGGAGAAATAAAGATCCCTTGAAAATTCGTTTTTCTTTCGAGTTCGCGAGATTTTTCATTGAGCAAATCATCAGCGACGCAGACTTTATTCTGCACTGAAAAGAAGTGAGTTAGACAATTGCGCAGCTCCCTTAAGTCTTTTGTTGTTAAATGTCTCAAACGGTCGGGGTTTTTTTGACCCCACTTGTTGCTTTCGTGTAGGCAGAATCTATTCAAAAATGAATCAATCTCCTTTTTATTCATTGCAAATCCAATGATTTTTTCTTTGTCATATGTTTGTTTCTCGTAAGCCAGATTTAAACAGAATAGTGTATCTAAGTATGCAAATAATGCGACCACCTTAGATCGTGTAAATGGTTTTATCGTGGTATTTTCAAGAAAAGCAATGGGATTTTGAGATAGGGTGTGCTCGAAAGTGAGAGACTGTTCTTTCAGGACACTGAATGATTTCTCGATCAGCTTAAATAGTTCTTTAAAATATGATCTGATATTCAACATCTTTCTATCGATCTCTAACATGCTCTTCACCTCTTTCTCTATTTCTTGCAAGAAAGAAATGATAGGGAGTAGATCGGGGGATATAACGACCTTATCTCCATCAAAGACAAAAAAAGTTGCTTCATTGAATACTGGAGCTTGTTCGGTATCGAGGTGTCCGGAAGATTGCTTTTTTGATGTTTGAGGAGCCATATGAGTTGATAATAGGTAGAAATCGCCAAGTTATCAAACGATCCTTCTCTTCTACCTTTTCTAAACCGATGAGATGCTAATATAGAATAAACTTTAACCTATGCCCAAAAAATCCACGAAGAAACCACGAGTAACTAGAACCTACGGGCCGATCCATTTTGAGGATCTCGACCCACATCGTTTTGAAGACCTAGTTCGCGAGTTAATCTATGATTATAAGGATTGGCAATCTATCGAAGCTACAGGAAGAGGTGGAAACGATGATGGTTTTGACATTCGCGCTTATGAGAAGCAAAAGGTAGACCAGTCACAGCGGGAAGAGGATGGTGAGCAAAATGAACTGCACCCTATGCTCGGAAACCAGTGGATGATTCAAGGAAAAAGAGAGAAGGTGATTGGACCAAAACGCGTCGAGGAAATCATCGCTGATGTAGATGCTGAGAATCCTCCATACGGTTATATACTGGCGGCGTCAGCAAATTTTTCCAAAGATTCTTATGACACCTTTCGAGAAGAGTTGCGCAAGAAAGGAGTGATGGAGTTTCACTTATGGGGTAGGGCTGAATTGGAAGATATGCTCCATTTTCCAAAGAATGATCATATACTTTTCACGTTTTTTGGCATTTCATTAGTCAGTAGAAAGCGATCTAGAACAACTGAGATACGGCGAGTGGTGATTCAGAAGAATAAGCTGTACAAACTGTTGGGAGAGGGACGTGGCGAGTTTCATCAATCTGTTCTTCTCAGAGATTCAAACGATGTTAACTATCCGTATGAAGACGAGTATGGCGACTTTGATACCTTCCCTCGTTGGCGTGAATATAAGGCAATTAAGAATCATACTGATGGTGTTATTTTCGCTATACGCAAGCATTACGCCTATATAGATAAAGAAAAGAAGGAGTATGACTACACTGAGGTGGTAAACCTGATTTACAGGGAAAGCGATTCGCAGGATAAAAAACAAAAGCAACAGGAGGATCGCAGAAAAGTGGAAAGCTTCTGGGAGTATTTACCCCGCCACAGTCAAGCAACTTTTATTAGGAATGGTTTAGTTCAATATGACGAAATCCTAGTTATTGATGAGAAAGGGGATAATGCATATGAATTCCCACATCTATTTGTTGACTTTAATGGTAGGAATTACCCATTCGCTGGAAGCTACGAATACTTAGATGTGCAAGAGGATCAGATTTCTCTTAAAGATTATAAGCGTATAAAAAAGTTCCCCGATTCTTTTTTAGAACCTAGTATAGGAACGATACACGAAGACAAAAATATTACTTTAAGTAACCAACATTTCAGCATGTTAAAGAACGATAATGAAGAGTTTTTCGCACTTTATGATTTGGACGGTAGGTATAGCTTCCTTCAGTCCACGGATTTGTTAAAAATTGAAAACCAGGATCAAGGAAGTAGCTCTAATTACTATCTCCGAATTACTCATGTAGAGAGAGTGAATTTAGGAAAGTATCTTGAAAAGTACCCAAATCTAGAGTGGGCAATCGAGCGTCAGATAGAGGGAGGTCTCGATCTCGAAAAAACTTTAAACATCTGTGAGTTTAAAAAAACCTATAGCTTCGTTGTAGAGCAAGAGAAGAGTAAGCGGGATAAGAAGAAATCGTGAATTTCAAATCCTTAAGATTTTCGCCTCATTCCACGCCGTCCAAGGAGTCTCGCGATAGCGAGCCAGGTTCTCTTCCGATGGATTCAAGATAAAGCCAATCCCATCTCGATGCTCGCGTTGAACAAGGAAAGTCATGCCAGTCGTCCCTTCAACAACCATCCATCTTAGGACTGAGTTCTTTGGGGACTTCTCTCGCGTATACCCAATGAGCTTGGCGAGTTCATCGAAGTTATCGTGCTGTTGCCACCAGTCTCGTGAATACCCTTTGCTTACCCCTGCGTGAGAGGGGATGGATTCGTGTTCCTTCGGGTCTTCTTTGTGGTTTAGATATGCGAGAATGTCTGTTCGACGGAAAAGAAGCTTTCCAGCTACGCGGTAAACGTTCACGGCATGTCGATCGATCATACGTCTCACAACCTTTTCCTCCACTTCCAGCGTTTGAGCTAGTTCTGGAGTATCGAGGAATTCGACATCCTCTTGTAAGAGGAGTGAGTCAGGTTTCTTAAATACGGCTGGATCGATGCCAAATGCGTCAGGAGTGTTGGGTTTGAATAGCGGCATATTATTGATTCCAGCGAGGAGTCATTCCACGTTCAACTAAGGCAATGACTTCATCGTACTTAAAAAGACGTTTTCGGAGCACTCGATAACAAGCGATCTGTCCAGAATCGGCAAGGCGATAAACGCTGGCGGTGGAGATTCTTAAAAGTTTACCGACTTCCTTAACCGTCATGAGGCGAAGATCGGGCTTTGGGGTGTTTGATGGCGTTGGATTCTTCGTTGATCCACTACCATTGGATCTTGTGTTTGTAGAACGAAAGGCCATAGGACGTTCTGTAAGGGGAGTTAGAAGAGTTCAATTACTAGTCTATACCTAAGTCTTAAAACGCCAAACGCCGCACGGATGCGGCGTTCAGGCGACTCCTTTACCCAGCCTCATCGGCGACGCACCTTCACATATTAATGAGAATTAATAAGCAAGATCGCAAAAAGGAGTATTTAAAATTTTACAGCTTATTCCAGTGAACGCAAGACGTTCCACGTTTTCTTTAGAATGAATTCGGCTCAGTTATGGTAAGTCACGGTCACTGATCCTAACGATCATTTTTTTGTAATGTATCAGCTTGCTTTTTAGAAGCTCTTAGAGTCATATAGTGCTGATATAGTCTTAAATACGCTTTGAAAAAGCCGCCATTCGCTGAATCTAAAACGTCATGTTTCTCTATGCCTAAAGATAAACAAAAGAAGAGTAATATCGCGATTTGGCGAATCGACACGAACCTTGAGGTTTGTTTGAATAAGAGCACTGATGAAATCATTCAAATGATCCAGCGGGTTTATACGAAACGAGACTTGACCCCGCTGCCGTTCAATGGGACCTCCTATGAAGGGAAGAACGTGAAGGGTTTTCAAGCTGCTAGGTATTCAGATGGTCTTCAAGTCTTTTTAGCGCCCTTGTTACGCTCTGGCTTGTCTGATGAAGATAAGAATAGACTTTTTTCAAGTGTTAACAAAGACATCGTGCTGTTTATTTACGATGAAAGCGACATTTTTGCTGTGACGAGTGGAACGGGATATTCAATCATTCAGAACTACTTAGACGAACGCTTCCCATTCGAGATTGCAAAAAGGATGTTGAAGGGCGACTTTAAGAGTGCAGAGATGCGCGGTCTTACTGGCTTGGTATATGCGCAATCAAGGAACTTTCGACGAGATTACAATTTTTCTCGTAAGGAAGCCTTCGGTAAGGTATGGAAAAAGCTAACAGGAAGTATCGATCCGGCTGTACTAGAGGGTAGTGCATTCATTCGTGATTTTTTATCCGACGACAGTGGAAAAAAGATTAATGCAGACGTAAAGTCGTCTTTCACTTTTCGTAAGACAATCAATCTTAAACAGGTTTTTTCCGCTGTGAAAGAGCTGCAGAGCCTACTTTCTAAAGATCTGACGACGGATCAGGCTAATGCTTTTATCTTTCTAGATACCCTCAAAGAGGTCACTAAGCAGGAAACGAAGGAAGTCTTGAAAGAGGCGCTAGTTACGGAGCTGTATAGCTTTGTGAGTTCTTCCGATAGCCAAGAGTGCGATTATGACTTCTGCCATCCAAAAGAGATGACCAAATTCCTCTACGGAACAGACTATAAAATATCCCGAGATCTTACGTGGGAGGATGCGCCATCTTCAGCAGAAGTTCTGATGAAGATTCGTAATTCAGATAAGATAGATAAAAGCAGTCTAGAGAACTTCAAGGAAGCATTCTTTGGTTTGTCCATGAGCTTTCTGGAGGAGGATGAAGGATTGATGCATAGTGACGATCTTTGGAAATACTTTCATGGTGAAGTTGAGCAAGGGGATAAGAAGTATTTCCTAATCGACGGAAAGTTCTACGAGGTGATTGGTGAGTTCTTAAAGACCCTCGGAACGGATTTTGAGGACTGCGTCTTCGGAGATGACTCTATTTTGACTAGCGCCATTCCACTGAACAAATGGGATCCTGCGGAAGATGAGTCGGACTATAATGAAAGGCAAGGGAAGGTAGATCTTTTCTACTTTGGCGACAAGGTGTTCTTAAAGAAAGGGACAAAAGGGAAGATCGAGCTTTTTGATCTTCTGTACGTGCAAGATGGAAAGGCCTACATCATCCAGGTAAAAGACGGTTTCGGGGCTTCTATTCGAGATGCTTGCTCACAGATTCAAATGGCAGCCGAGATTATCGAGCACGATCTTCAAGTCGTGAATAACCCAGAGTTGAGTCGATACTTTGTAGAGTTTAGTAAGCTAAACCATGGTCTAGATCGGAAGCAATTTTTAGAGCTTCTTAGGTTAGAGCGCCACTACGTGCTTGCATCTGCTACAAGACAGGAATTTACTAAAGAAGCCTTTAAGAAAGGGATGTTTAAGTCTGAAATAGCAAAATTCGAAGTTTTAGGAGTGGCTCATGAATTCAAAGCTAATGACTACAAGTTCCATCTTGCCCGTATTGAGCGCGTTAGTGGTCGAGTATAGACTTCCGCTAATATTTAGTAAGAGTAAGATTGATTAAATTGTGAAAATGCTATGGAACAAGCAGAGTTATTGGGTAAAGTAAAATCAGCTGTAAAAAAGTTGATCGTAGATGATGCTCACTTACTGACATATAGCGTTTCCGAGAGGAGTATTTGTCACCAATTAGCGATATATCTCGCCGCGGAGTTTGCGGGGTATTCGGTTGATTGTGAATACAATCGGCACGAAGATGTTTCAAAAAGATTAAGCTTCAAATTAGACGATTCGCAGACACCTCGTGATCCAGATGACCATGGAGTTTGTGTTTCACCAGACATAATTATTCATGAAAGAGGTACTGACGCGCGTAACCTGCTCGTCATTGAGCTAAAGAAAGATAGTAACCCTTTAAGGAAGGGCGACTACGATCTTAAGAAAATCCGAGCGTATGTAGATGAGATAGGTTATGATTTTGGTCTGTTTATCGAGCTTGGCACTGGTGAGAATATAGGTATGAAAGATGCTGAGTTAGCGACTAAAGAATCCGATAAGCTGGTTAACGTACTCTCGATCTTGTCATAGCTCATAAGTTGTTTAGTTTGCGACTTGTCCGATTCCGGGATTTTCTGATTTAAGAAACACATATTCATACGGCTTTCCTTCCTTATTCAGAATAATACGCGCTTTAAGCTCACCTTTTCGTACCATTTTCCTCACGGTAGCCGAATGTAGTTTGAACTTGCTCTCAAGTTCCCACATGAGCCATCTGCTATCGCGATCCGTGAAGACTTCGGGGGGAACGATCCCTTCATCTAGCGCCCTTTGACAATCTAGACATTTTTGCCCGTATTTATCGTACCAGCTCGAGTCTCCACTGATGGTCACGTGACAAAGAATGCAGCTATACGTCCCATCTGTTAGATGGAATCCATTCGGGTGCTCTTTAAGCATCTCTTCACGCCTGGTCTCTCTTTGAGAGATTTTAAGCAGAAGTCCGAAGAATCCAATAAGGGGGATGGCCTCTGCTTTGGCTCTATCGTCGCTGATTTCCTCTCCAAACGACTCTTTCCAGACTTCCTTGAACTCATCGATTGCTTTTTGGGGTAATTGCATATAATGCTAGATTATTTCTCTAATTGCCCTGGTTACAACCCCTCCAAACACCCCGGCAAAACTCTTTGGAATCGTGTACGATTTGTCCGATTTCCAGCATGACCCACATGCCTCAAAACCCCTCCCGAAAGTCCCTCAAGCTCCTTGCAAAGCCGAGTTCTGTACCCGCCCGTCGAGCCATGAGCGACAGTGTCTGGCGACCCAGACACTGTCAGTCAAAAAAGCACCACAAACGTGGTGCTTTTTTGTTGTTTGGCATTGGGCTGGTCAAGAGCTATATTATCGGTTGATATGTCTCAAATTGATCTACGATCGGTCCTTGATCATCTCTCGCATTCACCAAAAGTAAAAGCCATTTTCACAACAGGCACAACCGCTTCTGGATTAGGGCCATCGAGCGATATCGATCTTGTAGTTATCTTAGAAAAAAATGATGCAGGTATAAAGTCAGCCTACGCAATGATCGAAAACCGTTTCGCTGACATCTTTTTCTTTGATTTGGATTTTGTGAAAAAGGTGGCGCAGTTAGAGAAAATCTCTGCTAATGGTTTTGAAGGCATATTTATAACATGGCTAGCGAAAGGAAGGATCGAAAAAGATGAAAACGGACTTTTGTCAGAACTAAAAGCGAAATCAGAATCCAAGTCGCACGCGCTTAGTATCTCTTTGGAAGAAAAACAAGATAATTGGTTCAAAATAAATTATAACTTCATCGCCAATCAGCGGTATTTTCATTCTAAGGATAACTTGTATCACACCGCTTTGGAAATCAGGCTTCTTTATAGTGTCAGTGAATTGATTGTGGCGTATTTTTCTCTGCGAGGTATTCCATGGAGAGGGGAAAAAGAAGCTGTAAAGTATCTCGAATCGAATGATGCGGAAGCGCTCAAGGTTTTCATTGATTATACAAAGAGTCAATCGCTTGCAGATAGATTCCGTTCATACCAAGCGCTCTTCAAGGTGGTATTGTATGGTGATTTTCAAGTATGGGATAAAGATTTCATGGTCGTGAAAGATGTGAAGAATCAAATCAATGAGACATCGGCTAGCTATATACAAGAGCTGATTGGGAAATAGGGTTAAGCGGTATGTGATTTGTCCGATTTCTCACATAACCCACATCCGTTAAAAAACTTCTTTAAAGCCCTAAGAAGCCCTTAATAAACGAGCTCTTATCAGCCGTCGAGCCAAAAAATCTCCGCTAGAAATAGCGGAGATTTTTTAATGCCCTAAATGGGTTTCGGAATGATATAATGGTTTACAATATATTTTATGGGCATGATCTCTATTCTAGCAGAGGAGATGCTAGTCTAGGGCCTAAAAATCTTCCTCTAATTCTTCGAGTGGGGTTTTAGTGGCAAATCAGAAAGTTTTCGTAGTTCACATGCCAGCTTTTTATCCTCGGCAAGGGAGTTCTGAAGTAGGGAATTTAACAACTCGCAACACCATTTCTTTTACGCTCTCCGAAATGTAACCTTGGGTTTAGTGGTATGAAATTTGAACAAGCGCAACCCCAAGAAACAAAAAGAGATCTTACGGCTTTGCTGCGCTCCGCTGATGAGGAGCGGCGAATCCGCAAAGAAATAAAGACATGGCCCGTTTACACGCTCGAAGCCCGTGATGGCGAAAGGGGTATTTTTATTCACGGAGACAGGCACGCATACGATCTTGCTAGCGTACAACAGATGAAGGCGGAATTTGAGCAAAGACGTCCGGACATTGTTTTGGTTGAGCATACGTACCCATGGAAAGACATTTTCAAAGATCAAGATCCTATTTGGCGGTGTTAGCGCGTCTCCAAACGTGTGTGTTCAAGACGCAAAGCTCTGTCCCGATGGCTCGGCGGTCGGCCGTACGGGTCCCAACTGTGAATTTGGGGCATGCCCTTCGCGAGCGTTGGTCCAATAACGCCAGTTTTTCATGCCAGAGCGGCAACGGCCTATTCGCCGCGCTTCCGAGGCGGTCCCCATTGCCAGCGAGGCTTCTCCCCGGTTCTGTAGCAGATGCGGATGAGGGCGATGGTCAAAAGTGAGACGGGCAAGAGAAAGGTGAATACGATCTCCCGTGGAGAGGATGTTTCGTCAATCGTTAAGCCGAACCCCGTCACGGCAACGATATAGACGAGGATGACGAGCCAGCCTTGCCATCTGGCGGGTGTCCAGCCCCAACCATACAGTTTCGCCTTAAACCAATAGTTGTTTGGGTTGTCTTTTAGGGAGGCGAGGTATTCTTTCAGCATATAAAGCAAGGATAGGGGAGCGTGCGCAAAGGCGATAGCGTCAGAACGGGTTTCGCGTTAACATGAGGGCATGAAAACATCCCTGGCTGATGTGGGCAAGCTGGCCCTTTGCGTCTTAACCTGTGAGCTCGCGGGCATCATCGGCTCATTTTTTTCGATTTCGGCCATTCCTGCGTGGTATTCCGGACTTGTGAAGCCCGCGCTGAATCCTCCGAGTTGGGTATTTGGTCCGGTTTGGACGATATTGTACGCCCTCATGGGAATTGCGGTCTTCCTCGTTTTGCGGCGAGGGTGGCGGCAGAAGGGGGTGAAGGTGGCGCTTGGCATTTTTGCTGCGCAGTTGCTAGCGAACGCCCTCTGGTCGATTCTTTTCTTTGGGATGCGGAATCCGCTGTACGCGCTGATCGATATCCTTGTGCTTTGGGTCCTTGTTCTTGTAACGATCTTGGTATTTTATCGCCTCTCAAGGCCGGCGGCATACCTGTTATTGCCGTATATCGCTTGGGTAAGCTTTGCGACGTACTTGAATTACATGATCTATATCCTTAACTAATTGGGCAGTATCTATTAAAGGCGGATGCTTTTTGCTATCGTGACGTTAGAATAATCAATAATACAAATATGGAACATATACACTACGCGATCCAGATCAACGCTCCTCAAAGAACGGTTTGGGACACGATGCTCGGCGAAGAAACGTACAAACAATGGGCATCCGTTTTCAATTCGGACGCTTCCGTGGAATCCTTCGTTGAAGGCGGCTGGGAAGAAGGGGACGACATTCGTTTTTTAGGTAAGGAAAAAGATGGCACCGTTTCAGGCATGATCGGGAAAATACAAGTATCCAAGCCGGGTGAATTTATTTCTATCAAGTACTCGGGTGAAATCATGCAGGGCAAGGAAAGTACGTATGGACCGGATGAGTTGTATTTCGAGAACTACACCTTCAAGGAAAAAGACGGCGGAACGGAATTGACGGTAGACATTGACGTTAAGGATGAATACAGGGACATGTTTAACGGCATGTGGCCAAAGGCCTTGGAAGCGTTAAAGCGGCTGGCGGAGAGATAAAGGAGGTCCTGTCGCAAGAGGCGAAAGAAAAATCTCCGTCATCTTTGCTTGACGGAGATTTTTCATCCCCCAAATGGGATTGGAACGGTTTTTCCGCATCCAAGCAGCCGTAGAAAAACCCAAGGCTTTCGCCTAAAGGATGTCCCCATTCATCACCAGCCAGGCATCCTTCTCGCAGACGTCCCGACGGATGGCCGCCACATCATGCGTTTTCACCGTAAGGTAGGTGTTCTGTCTCGACTTCGGCCTACGCAGATACCGTCTTCCCAAAAGCGTTCGCCAAAACGTGTTGTCCAGGACATGGAAGATCATGACTCGTGCGCCTCGCTCTGCGGCCAGGTTCTCGATCGCCGTGACGATCGTGCCCCATTCCTCCCGCTTGGCATTGGTGATGAGATCGTGTACGTAACAACGGTAGCCTGAAAATACGAGCACGGCATACCCACTCAGGCCCTCTTTTGCGAAGGAGTATGACTCATAAGCGGCACCCGGCTTATGAAGGTAGCGCCAAGTCAAATACGCGGCATCTTTTTCCACGTGTAAAAAGACGTCCGCCATTCCTTGGCGGGGCACGTCTAAAAAAGCGTCGGCACGCTTCAGGGGGAGTCCCGAGTGGGCGCTGCGTCGGCACCATCCATAGTATCGTGCGAAGCGTCCAACGATACGGTAGCCATAGGCGGAAGCGTGCTTGTCGACGTTTACCCCCGCATCGTTGGAAAAGCCGATACTGAGGGCTTTTCCCTGGAGCCGCACCTGTTCATAGACACGTTCCGCTAACAAAGAGATCAATCCGCGCCGACGATGGTGGCGGTGGGTGGCCATATCGATGCAGACGCTCGCCGACAGGCGTGTTTCCCCCTGTCGTATCTTGGTGGGGATGTTCGTGTATTGCGCGACCACCTGGTCCGCCTCATTGAGCGCGAGATACGTCACGCCTTGCCCTTCGAACGAGGGGGAAAAGAATTTCCAGCGGATGAGGGCTTCTTTCTGCGTGGTGCGGAGAACGAAGGCATCATCGAGGAGCTGGATGAGCTGCGGCAGGTACCGCGGCGTATAGGGGATGGTCTTATACGGCATAGGGGTTCGCGTCCTCACCGAGAGAAGGGGCGGGCTGGAAGCTCATTTGGTCCGCCGCCGAAAAAGAGATGCTGCTTCCGGGGACGACACAGGTCCCGACGTGCGGAATCGCGTATGCGACCAGCCTGCCGGTCCCATAATGGCGTTCCTCGGCGTAGACGTCGGCCATGCTGTTCACGCGGGAGCAGGGGATGCCTAGCCGTGAAAGGGCCTCCACCAACGCACTTGTCTTCTGTGCGGAAAAGACCTCTTCAAGAAGTGATGTGAGCTCTTGGCTGTGTTTCAGGCGGGATTGGTTAGTGCGGAACCGTTCGGCGCTGAAGGTCCGGTGTTTGGCCAGGAAGCTTGCCAGGGTTTCCCAGAGCGGATCATTCCCGACCGCGATGGCGATGGCGCCGTCTTGGGTCTTGTACGTGCCAAACGGAGCGATCTGGTTGTCCTGGTGGCCCGTTCGGACGGGGTTTTGCTTATGCAGCGAATAGTCCACGAGATTGCTCTCTAGGAGGTTCATTGCGCAACCAAGCATGGAAACGTCAATGAACTGGCCTTTCCCTGTTCGTTCGCGATAAAATAAGGCGCTTGAAATCGCGAAGGCCAGCGTCATGCCCGAAAACGCATCCACGACCGGTGGCCCGATCTTGAGCGGTTCATCCGCGAAGCCGTTCAACGACATCAGTCCGGATTCCGCTTGCGCGATCACGTCATAATACTTGCGCGGATCCGCTTGGCCGTGGCCGGAGAGCGAGGCGTAGATCAGCCGTGGGTTTCGCGTTCGGACGGTTTCGAAATCAATTTTCAACGCATGCTTCGTCCGTGGGGCCATGTTCTCGACGACGATATCCGCTTGTTCGCATAGCCCATAAAATGCTTCCAGGTCGGAAGGGTCGGAGAGATCCAGGAGAAGGCCTTTTTTGTTCCGGTTCAGGACCTCGTAGTAGCCGCTCCATCCATGGGAGAGCGGTGGAAAGTGCCTTGCGTCATCAAAATGCGTCCGGCTCTCGATCTTTAGGACTTCTGCCCCGTAATCGGCGAACATCCTGGTCGCCAGCGGCCCGCTGAGGACTTTCGTGAGGTCCAGGATGCGAATCCCGTCAAAAAGAGAAGGCATACGAAAAATGATGGCCTTATCCTACGCTTGGAGAGGTTCGCTGTATACATTCGAACTGATATACTGCGGACAGATCAAGCATCTTCCTATGCCCACCGACATTACCCTCTACAACGCCGCTCAGCCAACCCCCTACAAGAAAACCTGCAAGAAGCTCATGGAAATCATCACCCAAGAGCTCAAAAAAGCCGACAGCAAGCTCTGGCACGGCAGTCCCGTCTGGTTCCTTGAGGGGAATCCGATCGTTGGGTATAGCGTCCGTAAGCGCGGTGTACAGTTGCTCTTTTGGAGCGGCCAATCATTCGTCAAGAGCGGGTTAACGCCCGAAGGCTCCTTCAAGGCCGCCGAAAGGTCCTATGCGGAAGGCGAGGAAATAAAGGTCACCGAACTGCGCGCCTGGTTGAAACAGGCCAAGCATATCCAGTGGGATTACAAGAATATCGTGAAGCGGAGAGGGGTACTCGTGAAGGTGGGTTCCTGGTAGCTCGCGACGGATCGATGGCGGTGGGGATTCGCGTGACGTTTACCGCACGCCTTCCGCGTGTGATCATGGACGAAGAGCGCCCTTAACGCCTTTATCCCACCCATATGAACGGATACGTTGCCAACATCGAAGAGCTTTCTCTGAAAAACGAACATTTTCGGGCGGTCTTGTATACGGATAAAAAATGTCAGCTGGTAGTGATGTCCTTGCGTGGAAAAGAGGAGATCGGCGAGGAGGTGCATGACGTGGACCAGTTCATCCGCGTCGAGGCGGGGGACGGGACGGCGATCTTGAACGGGCAGGACCACGACCTGCATGACGGGAGCGTGGTGGTCGTCCCCGCGGGGACGAAGCATAACATCATCAACGCAGGCGATGGAGAGATGAAGCTCTACACCCTGTACATGCCTCCTCACCACCGCGATGGTGTCGTCCATGCGACCAAGGCCGAGGCGGAAGCGGACACGACGGACGAATTCCATGGGGAAACGACGGAATAGGCGACTCTTATGATCCTTGAACCCGTGCCTATGAGCTCTTCCGGGTATATCCCCGGCACCTGTAACATCGGGAAGGCCGAAATCATTCAGCGGAAACAAGTCGGTTGGGCGGGCTTGGTCGTTACCGCCCTGCTGTGGGCGCTCCTTTTCTCTGTGCAGGCCGCTCCCGCGTGGTTTCTGTTCCTTTTCTTGCCGGCAACGCTCTCCGCCGTCGGCTTCATCCAGGCGTTCAGTCATTTCTGTGTCGCCTTTGGCATGAAGGGGCTTTTCAACGTGAGTCCAGAGCTGCGCAAGATGGAAAGCGTCGCACAGGCTGAATTTAGGGGGCAGGATAAGAAGAAGGCGATTCGGATCCTCCTGTGCTCATTCGCGGTTGGGGCGACCGTCGCGCTGGCCGCCTATTTCCTCCGCTGATTCGCCAAGTATGCCAAAACACCGCATCTACACCACCAGCTTTGCCAGCGTCTACCCTCTTTACCTTGCCAAGGCAGAGAAAAAAGGTCGAACGAAAGCCGAGGTCGATGAGATCATCCGTTGGCTGATGGGATACACCCAAAAAAGCTTGGAAGCGCAGCTCAAGATGCGGACGGATATCGAAACCTTCATTGCTGATGCCCCTCAGCTGAATCCTGCGCGTAAATTGATCACGGGCGTCATCTGCGGCATCCGAGTGGAAGAGATCAAGGAGATGACGATGCGGGAGATCCGTTATCTCGACAAGCTGATTGACGAGTTGGCGAAAGGCAGGGCGATGGAAAAAATCTTGCGGAAGCCGTGAGGCTTGAGGGGCGCGTTTCAGCGCAGGGAAGAAAAAAAGCGCATTCATTGAGGCGTCACGATGGTTCGTGTTGCATCATTGAATGCGTCAGTGTCCCTCCGTGCGTCTCAGTCCGTGCACGCCTCGCAGCGTGCGCTGGCCGCACTCTTCCCGTTGAAGGAGGCCCCGCAGAAGATGCAGTGGCGGCCTTCCAGGGGTAGGGGGCCGCGCCGCGCCGCGCACTTCAGGCAGAGGTTTTCGGACGGCCTGTTGAAACGGCGTCGCACGCCGCTCGCTCCGCAGGCGATGCAGTGTCGGGGCACGCGTTTTACCTTTGCCGCTTTGGCGCGTGCCGCCGTCTCTTGCGTTTGGCGCACGAGCGCCGCGCGGACGGTCCAGGCTGCGCTCGTGCGCCAGAACGTTCCGTATTCGCCGGTGAAGACGTCCTGCATCGCGAGGAACGGTTGTACCCGCGCGATGAGCGCTACTACCTGCCGGAGGCTGAACGGCTCGTCCGAGCGGATGAAGCAGGCGGGGGACAGGAATCCCTCCGGCGGATGATACACGACCTCCATCTGGAGCCGACCCTCGTACGTGTACGGCGGGCACTGGAGGGCGCGTGACAGGTCCGTCGCGCACAGCCTGAGGCGTTGGGCGTCAATCGCGACGACGGCGCCGACGATCTCCTCGGCGTGCAGCGTTGGCGAAGAGTCCTCGTAACGGTAGCGGATGATGGCGCCGGGACGCGCACCCGTTGCCTTGATGAGGCTCGCCATGCGCGCGAGGACCCGGAGCTTGCGTTCGCTCGCGGATCCCACGGAGAGCGCGGCTTGTGCCACTTCGGATGCGACGTGGAGCATTCCGTGCCCCTCCTGCTGCTCGCGCAGCTGGGCGTGGTCGATCAGATCGCGGACCTCGGACCCGCCGAGCCCGGCGTTGACGTCGATCCCGAGCGCTTGCGCGTAGGCCAGCTGCTTGCGGGTTGCCTTTTTCATAGCGATTCCTTTTTCCCTTGCTGCAGAGCGGCTTATCCGCCTCCGTTTATGCGGCATCGGTGCCGATAAAGGGGTAAGTTAAGATAGCTGAACAAGTGGAACACGTCAAGGGGGGGTCTTCTTTCGATTGCGGGAGCCCGACGCTCAAAAGCCTCGTATCCCTTGACGGAAGCGGATCTTTTTGCTAAGCTCAGGAGCCTCTTAAGGCTCCTGTGGCATGCCTCTGTCGTGCTTCATGAGCTGTTCACGAGCGCCTGTATGGATTTCCCCATCCACGCTTTCCGTCATCCCTCGTGAGCGGTCCAGTGCCCCGTGAAAGGATTGCCCTCCGCCTTGATCGTGTTCGCCCTCTTCTTCCTCGGCTGCGCCGATCCCGATGACCATCCTCGGCAGGCGGCGCAGGCGGGTGGGTCGGTCGTTTCCATCCCGTCCCCCATCGGTCTCCCGTCCGTCGACCGCTGCCAGCGCGGGGACGATCGGCTCGTCCTCGTCGGCATCAGCTTCAGCTGCCCCAACTGCCAGTATGGAGGGAGCGTGCCTCCGGAGACGCGCCCCTCCCCGAGTCTCAGTACGGAGGCGGCTGGGCCGTGGGCTCCCCAGCTCATTCGAGCGCCCGCTGGCCCTTACTACTGGGAATACCGTCACCTCCAGGTCAGTGCCTGGATCGCCACGGTCGAAGCCGTCTGGTCCTCTCTCCATCCGGCGGATGGGGGAGCGCTCAGCAACTTCCGTTACCCGACTCCCAGCCTCGGCTGGCTGCTCGAGCCCAACCCGCTCTGGATGCGGTGGAAGACGGGGCGGGACGACTCCTTCGTTACCGACCGCTTCGACAGCGCGGGTCGTATGCTCTACGGCGACGGTACCATCAGCTGGGGCTCCGCCAACATGGTGCGTGGTGGCTACCGCCCCCCCGATTTGCCGGAGGGCATCTGGTACGAGCGCTGGCTTCTGCTCTGTCGTGATGGCGGGATCGCCCCCACGGACGCCTTGCCCTACCTCGATATGCACCTGTGGCCCGAGCGGCTGACGCACCAGGTCACCATCCGTCGGCACGCTTCTGGCGGCGGGTGCCCGCGCGTCACGTACAGCTGCGTCGAGCAGCTCGTCCCCGTCAGTATTCGGGTTCACTGAAGAACCCCTCTCGCCTCTCGGGAGGGCGCCACATCACAAGGTGATGGCGCCTTTCCGCGGAGGCGTCTTTTTTGTTCCATGCGCCGCTATCTCTTTGGTCCTCTCGCCTTCCGATTTCACATCGGCTATCCTATTCGCATGCCTGAACGCGGATTGTCTCCAAACAATGCACCTGATCGCTGGCCAGAGGACCCGCCTTTCTCCTTCGTATTGGATCAAGATGTGCGTGGCAAATACCGCGCCGACGTGGTCGTCCACGGGAAGCGGCTGATGCTCGCTTGCTTGGAAGGGATGCCCGTATACGAGGTGTTCTTCCCGGAGCTCGTCTTGGATGACTCTGCCCACGAGCGGGGAATCTGGGACTATTCCCTCCGCCTTTCGGGGAACGGGGATTTCTCGGTCGAAATCTTCGAGGAAGCCGTCCGGCTCGCTGCGAAGACGGATTCCCTCCAGGACCTCTATCTCGCGACGGCGAAGTATGTGGATACGGCTCTTCGTGAGGAGGGTGAACGGGAGTTTCTTGCCGGGCGGAAGATCCTGGATGACCAGCCCATTTCCGCCGAGCGGCAGGTCAATGGAATGCGTCTCGCCTTTGCCTGGGATCCGGCACGGGCCGAATATGTCCTTAGGCTCCCGCCGCTTGTCCAGGATGACGTGTGGGGGACCCTTGACCATCTTGTGCCCATCGGACGTGATCCGGAGGATGCGCGTGACGCCTTCTCTTTCGCACTTGAGGTGGCGGCGCGGGTTGCTGATCCGGAGGCGGTTGTCCGTGCGGTGTCGGCATATGTCCGTCCGGCTGGGTCTTGATGCTTGATTTTTCCCTAAGTCTAGCCTTGTTATAGGCTTGTTTTGTTGCTTGACAACCGGCTCCATTTCTGCTAGAATAGGCCGTCTCTCAAAAAAGAGGCAAGCTGTCCGGGACCCTCCCGGATGGTTCATGTCGGAGAAGGAGTCGGTTCATGAAGAAGAGCAACAACGCCTTGAAGGTCCTGCTCGTGTCGGCCGTGCTGGCCGTGTCCGCGTGGCTCGGCGCCGGTTGCGACGGCGATCAGAGGACTAACGTCCAGCAGTCCAACTACCTGCTGGACGCGGAGAGCTTCGATCTCGCGGCCGTCGTCACGCTGATCCGTGACGGCCACGTCACCGATGCTTCGACCCTGCAGGAGCGGATCAACGACCGCAACTCGGGGATCAATGCGGTCGACACCGACCAGGACCAGCAGGTCGACTTCATCCGGGTCGTCGAGACGCAGGCCAACGACGCGCGCAGCTACGAGTTCGTGGCGCACCCGTCCGGGAACCCCAACGGTGACACGGTCACCGTGGCCACCGCCCGGTTCACGCGCGAGAACGGGTCGTACGTGGTGAACGCCGGGTACCCGAACTACGTGTACGGGTACGACAATCACTACTACCACCACGTCCTCCACGACGCGGCATTCCTCACGTGGGCCTACGCCTACCACCCGGTGTACGTGATGCCGTTCAGCTCGTTCCACTACGTGCCGTACCGGGTCTACGCGCCGTCCGTTCTCATGTCGACGCGCAACGCGTACCGGACCCAGTACCGCGTCAGCCCCGTGGCCGCCATCGCCCGCCCCGCCAACACGCCGATCATGCGCTCCGGCGGCTATCAGGTGCCCTCGTCCCTGCGCTCGCGCATGGTGTCGGCGCCCGCCAACAGCCGGCTCGCGGCGCGCTCCGGGACGGTCACCCCCTTCAGCGCGTCGTCGCCCAACGTCAACGCGCGCCGCGCGACGGGGGTGGGCAGCTCGTCCGGTTCGTCCGGCTCGTGGTTCCGGCCGTCCTCGTCCGCACGTTCCACGCCCACCGCCTCGGCGCCCCCGCGTTCCAGCACGGGTTCGTGGTTCCGCAGCAGCAGCGGCTTGGGTTCCAGCTCCAGTCGTTCGGGTGGTTCCAGCCGCGGCTTCGGCGGTGGCAGCATCGGGCGGCGTCGCTGAGCGGAACAGGAAAAAGGAGACGTCCATGAACAAGCCCGTGAATCCCGGATCCGCCGTCGCCGACAAGACCTGGCGCGACAACGCCATGGTCCTCGCCCTCCTCTACCTCATCGAGGAGCAGGGGAAGCGGTTCTCGACCGCCCTCGACAGCGAGCAGCGCTTCCTCGACGATCCGCTGACGCAGATGTACCAGCGCGACCTGCTCGAGATCGATGGTGACGCGACCTACGTCATCACCGACAAGGGTCGGAAGGTCCTGGAGAAGATGGTCGCCATGTACGACCAGGTCCGGCAGTTCGAGGTCTTCGCCGCCTTCAACCTCGAGGATGTCCTCCCCGAGGGCGAACGCAACAAGGAGGACCCGAACCGTCCGCACGACAACCTGTACGACCTCCGCTTCAAGCGGCGGTCCGACTCCGTCGACATGCGCCTCGCGGTGATGACCTTCATCAGCGAGACCATGCCCTCGGAGATCAAGGTGGAGAAGGCCGACCCCTTCCTGATCGTCTTCATGCAGCAGGTCGCCGACGGCCGTCTCGCCGCGGACGACTTCCTGCCTCGCCTCCGCGACAAGTCGGTCTTCACCGAGGTCGAGGCGATCGTCAACTCGGCCTACCGCTGGCAGAGCGCCGGCGATACGGTCGAGGAGTCCACCGAGCGGATGCACGCCATCTACACGGCGGGCATGGTCGAGCGCCTCAAGCGCGAGGGCCAGGAGTGCGCCAAGTGCCGCATGCCTCTCGCCGTCTTCGAGGAGATCGCCAAGAGCGAGGGGGAGGGGCCGCTCCAGGAGTGTCCCGATCCCGAGTGCCGTTGCTCCTTCGCCGGTCGACCGCCCGCGGCTGCCACCGTGACCGCCGAGGTCGATGGCACCTGCCCACGCTGCGGTGAGCCCATCCGGCCCACCCACGCCTTCTGCCGCGGCTGCCACGCCGAGGTCGACCGTACGCTTCGCCCCGGCGCCGTCGAGGCCGAGACCGAGGTCTGGACCCACGAGTACGTCCTCGAACCGGTCTACTACGACCCGTTCGACCCGTTCCTCGTCGGGACCGCCTTCTGCCTGGGCTTCCATCCGTACTACGTGTGCTGAACACGCCCTCCCGTCACCTCCTCCGGTGGCGGGATTTTTGTTTGGGCGGTTTATCCCCTGGAAACCTCGTCCCCGTTCCGGCAGCATGGCCGTATCCTATGCCACGCATCGTCCTGATGGGGGAGCCGGGGAGCGGGAAGACGACCCTGACCAGGGAACTTTCCCGAATCTTGAAGGCGCGCCTGCTTGAAGCCTCGCAGGCGGTCATCTATCCCATGGCCGCCCTTTCGAGTCGTTGGCCGACGGAAGGGGTTGCCCTGGAGCGTTTGGCGCATCCTTCTGCGAAGAAGCCCGCCCCTCTTTCTCGTGACGAGGCCCGCGAGGTCTTCTCTCGTCTCAGGAAGACGTATTCCCCGGATTTCATCGCCCGTGGGCTGCATGCCCGCTGTTTTGCCCGATCGGAAAACGAAACGACCCTCCTCTCCGGCCTCCGCGGTCTCGAGAATGCTGAATATTGCCGCCTCCACAATGACTTCGTGATCTATCTCGACGTGGACGAGCCGACCCTGGTCCGGAGGTTGCAAGAGGGGAGGGGATATTCCGCGGCGCAGGCTCGTCGTGAACTGAAGGAGGAACGTGCGCTCTACAAAACGCGGGAGATCAAGAAGATCGCCCAACTCGTCGTGCATGCGAACACGCGTTCCATCAAAGAGACCGCTCGCCTCATCGCGCGCGCGATCCAGGACGAATACCGCATGTGCCGCCGCTGCGTGAATACCGCGAGGAATCCCGCGATCACGTTTGATCGACAAGGGTATTGCCAGATCTGCCGCGCTTATCTAAAAGGGTTGGATGTTGGGCATTTACGGAAGGAGGTTGATCTTTTGAAGGGATTTAAGGGGACCGGCTCACGCGGCTACGACGTCATGGTCGGTCTTTCCGGCGGCAAGGACAGCACCGCGACACTCATCACCGTGAAGAAGCTGGGCTTGCGCGCGCTCGCCTTCACGTTCGATACGGGCTACTTGCCGAAAACCACCATTCCCCGTGCCCGGGCTGTCGCCAAACGGCTTGGCGTCGATCATGCTGTCATCGATATCCGCGGCTATGCGCGCCCAACGGATCGCGCTTCGTATGAAAAGACGGCCGCCTTGCATGAGCGGCCGTTCAGTCTCGCGACGAAACGGGTCTTCCTCGCCACGTACAAGGAAAACCGCCATCATTATTCCGCTAAATGCCCGCATGCACTCCCGTTCGTACGTACCTGCCAGATCTGCCGTCGCCTCGTCATCCGTGCGTATTACGCCGAGGCCCGCAAGCGTGCTATCCCGGCCATCGTGCTCGGGATGAACGAATGGACGAACTTGAGCGCGGCCCAAACGGGTGGGGGATTCCGCGTTTCGGGGATCAGGAAGCTGCAGCCCGTACCGGGCGAGCCACCCGTCCACCTGTTCCACCTCCCATTCCTCCTTCAGCGCACCAGCGCGCAAACGAAGCGTCTCCTAAAGAAATTCGGCTGGCAGGAGCCGGCCGGAGAAGCGTTCATCGAATCGAATTCAAACTCCTGCCTCTTCGCCCGCGCCACGGAACGGATGGCGAAGCGCCTCCTCGGCTTCCATCCCGACGCGACCCGCCTTGCTCGCGAAGTGACGGTCCGGTTCATCTCGAAACGGCAGGCGCTGAAGGCGTTGGGGAAGATCCATCTGTATGCGGACACGCCGCGAGAGGTCTTGCGGAAGGCGGGCTTCCAGAAACGGAAGGGCTAGATCGGCACGTTTGATGACGGACGCGTACGGAGGAAAAAGAAAAGCCCCGGCGACCGCAGGCCATCAGGGGCTTTTTTCTTCGAGGAAATGCGTATCCATCAGATAGGTTCCGCGGTCAATGGGATGCAAGAGGACATCGATGGACGTTTGCCCTCCTAGCGCATGGGTCGGATCCCCCCAGAATGGCTCGCTCTTGAACACGTATTGTTTTCCGTTCGTCGGATCCTGCCACCGCGTCTTGATGTGGAATGCGCGCCGTGTCCGAGAATGGACCCGGTCATCCTCTTCGACGTTCAGGAATGTTGTCTGGACGCGTTGGCCGTGTAAACGCAGCCATGTTTCTTGGCGTCGTGCCTTGAAGAAGCCGATGAAGGCCCACACTCCTACGCCGAAGAAGACGCTTCCGACGATCCAAGCGATGAGCGGGCCTGCCCAGAGGTTCAAGAACCTGTCGATCTCCGCTTCCTGTGGTGCGCCCGGTGGGTAGATGACCGTCACCTGCTCGCCGACATCATAGCGGGGCGGATTGGAGCGTGTGCGCGATTCGACCGTCTGCTTTTCGCCGTCCGCCGTGCGAAACTGGAAGATCGGAGCGTACCTGATCCGGTTGCGGCGGGCATGCCGTTTAACGTTCTCGACCACCGCGCCTGTCGTCCGCACCCCGTTCTTGTTTAGCTCAAGGCTTTGAGTGGTGGTGTACCAGGCGAGCGCGAGGCACGGGAGGCCAATGAGGCAAAGGGCGCCTGTCTTGAGGGTATTCGATAGGCTGAAGACGCGTTTCATAGAGCTGGACCCATGGTACCGGATGTACGGCCTGCGCGCTATTTCTTCCGCTTCTTTAAACATCCCACGCACCGGCATCCGTGCGGCTTGATATACGCGTCGAAGTATTCCTTTCCATAGTCATAGACGATCTCTTCGCCTTTCTTGATGCGTTTCGTGGAGAAAATGAAGATCCGGTCTCCCGAAAACCGCACCTCCGCATTAGGCTTGCACGCGTGGTTGATGTAGCGCGCCGTATTCTTCCGCGTCCCTCCAAGGACGGTCTTGCCGGTCTCCATGTCGAAGAGGTACCGGCCGCCGACCTTGTCCGCCTCATCGGTCGGGACCAGCTCGCCCCAATACTCGATGAGGAACCGATTTGCGGGGATGTCTTCGTTTGCGAAAATCCCAAATCCACTCGCGCTCTTGCCGACGCGGAGCGCGTAGGTGGGGGGACGGGGGGTGGGATACGGCATACCGGAGGAGGATAGAGGAAATGTCGAGAAAAGGGGAGGGGTTGCCCGATACGCGAGAAAAAAGAACCTTCGCCATGTTGAGGGGGGTGAACCCTGTTTTTCTCCTTCTTCTCGCGATATGATGCCCCACATATGGCCACCCAACGCGCAACCGTCGAGTTCCTCTTGAAAAGGCTCAATGACCCGAAGGCCTTCACCGCCCGCGCGATGTTCGGCGAGTATGCCCTGTATGCCGACGGGAAGGTTGTTGCGCTCATCTGCGATGACACGTTGTACGTGAAGATCCTCCCGCAAAGCAGTGAGCTCGCGGAAACCTGCGAACAAGCCTCCCCTTATCCTGGGGCGAAACCGCATTACGTCGTCAGCGAGGATCAGCTGTCGGAGGCGCCACGTCTCGCGACGATCCTGAAGGAGATCGCGCGCGTCCTGCCCGCGAAAAAGGCTCCGCGTGCGAAACGAGTCTAGGAAAGGCATTGGGCAGCGGACCTTGTCAGAAACGAGGATCCGCTTCTTTTCGCGACACCTTTTCCCATCTTATGCTATCCTTGCTCCCAAGCTTTTCGTATGACCAAAAAGACCCTCATGACGCTCGAATGGCTGGTCCAGGTTGCCGTGACGTATGCGGTCGGCCTCTGGTTGCTCGGTCCGATCTGGCGCCTGACGTTTCAAGCGGCGGACTTTGTCCTCGGCGACCTGGCTACGGCCGTTCTCGTCCTGCTGACGCTTGTTCCGTTTTGGGCCGTTCAGGCCGCTGGGCTGGCGGCGCTGTCGCCGTCCGTCTCGCGTCCCTGGCGCTGGCTGATGCTGCTTGGGGCGTACCTGGCGGGGATCGGGCCCCTGTTCGCGATCGCTGCCGCCCTGACGCGGCGTTGGCCCGTCCGGTTCTTGCCTCCGTGGGTGCAGACGGCCCTTGAGGCGGCCCTCGGGATTCCACTCCTCTTTTTTGCCACGTATTTGTATTCTGCCCTGGTCGCCTTGATCGTCCTGCCGTTTATTTTTCCCTAATCCGTCCCATGCTTTAGGGCGGATTTTTCGCGTTGCATCTCAATCCTGAAAGACCTCCGCAAGAGGGATCGATCGTTCCGTGGGGCCGCCGATCTCGTAGATGTGCCCCTCGTCCGCCCAGAGCAGCCGTTCTCCGGCTGCGATCAGGTATGCCCCCACGTATGGACGTTCCACGCTAAGCGTATCGCCTTCGACGCGGTAGATCCCATGTCCTGTGGCGACCAGGAGCCTGCCTTGCCATTGGACTAAGCCATAGATGGTCCCTAGGTGTTCGCCCACCTCTTTCCAGCCCTGTTCCGTTCGCCGGAAGACGCGTCCCGAGGCGCCGTAGATCTCGCCGTTCGGGAGGACCTGGACGTGGATAAGGTTCATTAAGCTTGGACCGACCTCCTTTTTCCATGTTTTCCCATCCCAGTGCGCGACGAGTCCATCGCTCCCGACGGCGATCAGGTTCGCGAAGTCGTGCCCACCCATCCCATAGGCCCAGCCAGGACCGGGCGTCTCTTTCCAGGTGTCCCCGCCACCCATCCAGCAGGTCGGGAGGTCGAGTTTCACGGGTGGCAACGTCGGGTCCGGCGAGGGGTCCAGGATCCCGCCTCCCCAGCCGACGACGACATCTTCGGATGCGCCCCAAATATGTTGGATATAGGTCGTCCTGTTCCCGACAACAACCCGCCATTTCCATACGTATCCCGTTTCTGCAGGTGTTCCTACATGTAATCCATAGCCTTCAGGCCCAACCGCGATGAGGTAGACGACGCCGGCAGGCGAGACCCAGAGGTCGTCTGCTTCGCCGATTCCCGTCAGAATGGGGAAGTGCTTCCCCTGAAACAGTCGGATGAGCGACCACTCCATGAATTCGGTATCGTGGAAACGCTCATCATCTGCCCCCTCCACGAGCGCGAACCCGTCGTCGAGGGAACGCCCTTTCAGGAAGCGGAGGCGGGTGTAGGGGTGAGTGGTCATAGGGTCTGGGTTGGTTGTATTCCGCATGATACACGTCGGTGCGTATGCCTGGTACGCGGAGCCTACTTGAAGCCTCCATCTGTATCGGCGGCATCCCAGGAGTCATACTTGTCTACGTACGAGCTCATGATGCGGGAGGAATCTGACGTAGCTCGTGTCCCATTCGCCGTCCTTGATGCCACATAAAAAACACCCGCGTGGGTGTAGGTCTGCTTCAGCGCAGCCCCGTCTCGATCTCCTCCGTGGGGGCCGTGAAGCCCTCGAGCGTCCGATCGGCGGGCAGCGTGTCATCGAGCAGCCTTGGCGGGCCGATCCGTTGGTAGGTGGCAGCGAAGAACGCTTCCGGGATCCTGCGCACCAGTCCTGGCGTGGCCGTGAGCCAGGCTTCGAGGTCCGCCCCTTCGCGCAGGCGGATGGGAATGAGCGTGCGGTTGGGGCCCATGGCGTAGGTCGTCGGTTCCGCCTCCCTCCGCACGTACACGGAGCCGGGCCGGAACATTGCGTTCGGTCCGTGGCTCAGGGTCAGCAGCTGTTCGCTCGTCACCTGGAACACGTCGAGACAGGCCGTCGGATCC
The DNA here is from genome assembly GCA_964623645.1 of uncultured Gammaproteobacteria bacterium. GTDB lineage: Bacteria > Patescibacteriota > Patescibacteriia > 2-12-FULL-60-25 > 2-12-FULL-60-25 > JAGOUA01. The sequence goes on from CAZURG010000002.1 coordinate 39,297, forward strand.
GACACGTCCAGGCCACGGTGCTCACGTCCCGAAGGGTGCCTCCAGGAGTTCAGTTCGGCCGTCGTGGGAAAGAAGGTCCGCATCGGCGTCCGGTCGCCGCGGGTGTAGGCGTAGTAGATGATGGGCGAGGAGGCCAGGCGCAGCAGCATGCCGTCCTGGATTCTCCCGTCCCGTTCGGACAGGTCACGCCAGCGCCCGTTCGTGCAGCAGCCGCGGTAGGCGTTGGCTTCGCCGGCGGGGAGGTCTGGAACCGGATCGCCGCAGAACCAGAACTGTCCGCGCTCGTTCGACACGACCGACTGGTCGTAGCCGGGCCCGCCGATCGTCATCACGTTGCCGGTGCGGAGGAGGTTGTTGCCGATCTCCCCGTGCCGTACGTACCGGCTCTCGCTGACGAGTCCCACGGCTTCCGCGGCGAAGAACCGTCCCGTGACCGGATCGCCCATCGTCACCCGGACGCCTTCGCCCAGGAACGGGCAGCGTGGATCGCTCTGACGAACGGTCGCTGTCACGACGAGCGTCCGCTCGTTACCGATCTCGAGACGCAGGGGGATCGCACGGGTGAACTCACCCATGCCACGCGGACCGTTCGGGATGCCCGTCGCCTCTGTGGGGCCCATGAGGACCGCACCGGTCGTTGCATCGCGGAGCGTGAAGGCGCTGTAGTTCGGCGCTCCCTCACTTCCGATCGCGCAGGCGCTCTCGCGTACCTGGTCGATCGAGAACGGGAAGCGGAAGATTTCCACCGCTTGCTGCGGGACCAGCGTCACGCGATACAGTTCCGCATCGGTCGTCCCGCGGGGGATCTCCCGGGCGGGTGGTCCCTCGAATCGGACCACGAGGGCCACCGAACTCGAGAGGGCCGCATCGTCTGAGATGTCAGCGTCGGTTGTATCTGCCGCCGTATCTCCATTCGAGGCATCGGCGAGCTTCGCGCTCGACTCGTCTGCATCTGGCCTGGAGGCATCCTCGTTCGTCTGGGTGTCTTCCGGGGGTGTGGAACCGTCGAATGCGCCGTCTGCCGATCCGCATCCGAGCGCGCTCAGCGTGACCAGGAAGGCAAGGACCTGCTTGTACATGGAGTTTTTCCTCCGTTTCGGTGGGCTGGGCTCGAGGCCTAGTCTCTGTCGCATACTTGCGAGCAGAGGCTTGCGAATGGGGGATACGCAAGCCTCTGCTCGCAAAGAAGGGGCGTTCGCAGATCGAGGCTAAACGTAGGATAAAATAGGCGTTTTGTCAAGGGAAGAGACATTCATCTTTTCGTCGGGTCCCTCATCTCGGCCGCGCCTTTATTTCTTGCTTGCCATGCCGATTCTGTGTCGTGGTAAAATGATCACATGATGAAAGCCTTCAAGGACATCGATGAGCATATCGCCCATCAGCCTAAAGCCACCCAGGTATTGTTGAGGTCCCTTCGTGCCGCCATTCGCAAGGCCGCTCCCGAAGCCGTCGAAACGATCAGCTACGGTATCCCGACCTTTGATCTCCGCGGTCACCTCGTCCACTTCGCGGGATACGAGGGGCATATCGGGTTCTATCCAGGCGCCGCGGCCCTCGTCACGTTTAAGAAGGAATTTGCACGTTACCCGACCTCAAAAGGCACGGTGCAATTTCCGCTCGACCGTTCGCTGCCATTGCCGCTCATCCGGAAGGTCGTCCTGCATCGTGTCCGGGAAAATCTCGAGAAGGCGGGCGTCCTGTTCCCGAAACTCTCCGCTCCTGCGGTCCGAGCCTTGCGGCACGCCGGCATTGTGAAGCTAAAGGACCTGTCGAGATGGAGTGAGCAGGAGCTGCTTAAGCTGCATGGGATCGGTCCGTCAACGTTGCCGACGCTACGTCGCGCGTTAAAGGAGCGTGGGTGGCGGTTCAAGGCATAGCAAAAAATCCTCGGGGCTTTTGCGTCAGGCATCTTGTGACGCGTCAACATTGTAAAGGAAAGAAAAAACGACCCGTGATCGGATCGCTGTTGGGCGGTGCCCCCGTCGCCGCTTCAGACCCCCAGGTGTCCGCGGGCCACGGCGAGGACGGCCGGGAGCTCCTCCTTCGTGCACTTCGCGAAGTTGGGGGAGAGGAGGCCGGACATCGGCCGGCCTTCGCCGTCGACCGCGTTCCCGAAGGTGAAGTCCTCGAGGCCGAGGCTCGGGAGGTAGGTGCCGATGAAGTAGACGCCCCAGCGCTCGGCCCAGTGGACCGCGAGCGGGTGCCCGGCGATGTACGCGCCCTGCATGCCGCCATCGCGGGTGGCGTGGGGGATCCCGTCGATGATCTCGAACCCGCGGCACATCTCTGCGTATTGGGCCATGGCGGCTTCGAGTCGCGCGAAACGGTCGTCCGCCAGGGATTCGAAGCAACGGACCTGGGCGGCGAAGGCCTCTTCGTCGACCGTCGTGCTTTCCACGCAGACGCTGCAGGCCGCGAGCCACCAGGTGGTCGCGCTGTCCGCATCCGGCGCCATGGCCTCACGCTGGACCTGCTCGACGGCCTCCCGGGTGTAGTTGGCGTGGAGGGTTGCAGCCAGCTGTTCCCGATCGCGCGGGATCAGCTTGAGGCAGCAGGCGACGCCCGCATCGAAACCGGCCGCCGTCCCGCCAGCGGTCGGGATCCGTCCGGCCAGGGACTTCACGGCCCGGGCCCGCGCCAGGTCGGGCCAGTTGCCCAGGGTCATGACGCGTTCCATGTCGGCGGGGGAGATGACGAAACGACGTTCGGTGGTCAGCATGGATGTCTCCGGATTGTCTGGATGGGAAGCCGATTGGAAGGGGAACGACGTTGTAGAGTAGCAAGAAAAGGAGCTCCTGTCAATCTGAACGGGGTGTCGATCCGTACGCCCCATTTATTCGCTTAAATAAAAGACTTTTCGTTCCATGGACCTTGACAGAGCCCTTCTTTTCTGCTAGGATCGCCCGATGGTTTGCCGCTCATCGCGGGGCCATTTTCTCCCACGGAAGGATGTTTCCCATGCGTAAAGTGATGATTGTATCGGTTCTTTCACTGGCCCTGCTCGCCTGCAGTGCCACGGTCACGTCTGGCGCCGAACCGGATGCGGCCAGCGAGGATGTCTCCGTCGGGGCCGATGCGGTTCCCGTGGACGCCTTCCCGCGTCCGGATGCGCCCGTGGTCGTGATGCCCGACGTCCCTCGGCGGCCGGACGCCCCGCCTCCGCGCGTCATCGCCCGTCTGTCGAGGGAGACGCCTCCCGCCCAGACGGTTCCCCCGAACGCGACGGGAGTCGATACCATCGCCATCGACCTCGAGGCGACGGGGGAAGCGGTCGCGCCGTTCACGCTCCTCATGGTCCGCCGCGGGGTCGGGACGCCGGCGAGCTTCGCCCAGGTCTACCGCTACGGCATCCCGAGCGGTTCGGTCTCCGGGACGCCTTACCGGTATTCGCCGGCGCGGTATCTCAATGTCGAGTCCGGCGAGTTCACCATCCCGGTCCCCGGCATTCGGGAGCGGTCTACGACGACCGTCCATGTCTACGCGGACTTCCGAGCCCCGCTCCCGGGCAAGCAGCACGCCTTCGAGCTGCTCGGGATCATCCTCGGCGATGGGGAGGTCATCCCGGGGGACTTCTTGCGCGGCAACGAGATCCGCATCGGTTCGGAGCGGGCGAGCCAGCTCAGCGTGCGGCGCGGAGCCCCGCTTGGGATGATCCCGCGCGACACCCCCGGCGCGACGCTCGTCCGCACGCGCCTCGAGGCCGGGACCCATCCGATCGGCGTCCTGAGCCTCGTCATCTCCCTCGGTGGGAGCGTTCGAGGCTGGGAGGAGCTCTCGGAGCTCGAGCTCTGGCGTGGAGACCGGCTCGTCCCTTGCGTGAAGGGGATGGATCCGTTCAACGGGACGCTCTTCTTCGTCCCCGTCTCGCCGGTCGCGCTTGCGGCAGCGACGGGCGCGGACTTCACCGTGCGCGGACGGGTCACTTCCGCCACCGGCAACACGTTGCACGCCTATGTCGAATACCCGGCAGACATCCGTGCGATCGACCTGACCCTCAACGCGCCTGCCGCCGTTTGCATCGCCTCAACGGGGACGGGCGGCTGCGACGGGCCCGACCAGGGTTCATTCGATGGGGACCGCGACAACGCGAGCGTCGGGGTCGTCGGGCCGTAGGGGGGTCCTGGGTCCTGCATTCGCTTGAGCGAGTGCAGGACTTTTTCATTTTCGTAAATAAGGAGCGTGCGACCATAAATTGTGTTTTATCCGCTTGCGTGGGACGCTTCCTGCCTATGCCCACGCCCTTCCACGACATCCTGCAAGCCGTTTCCGCCTGCGTCTTCGATAACGACGGCACGCTCGTCGATACCGAATCTGTCTGGATCGAGGCGTATGTCCGCTTGCTCTCCCCGTATGGGATCGAGCATTCGATGGCGATCCATCGTTCGATGATGGGTCTCTCGCCGCGCGATTGCGTGGTGGCAATGCAGCGTGCCTATGTCGGTCTTCCGCAAGGGGACGATGCGACCGACGAGCTGCTCCGCGAACGTCGGCGTTTATTTCAAGAGACGCGTGCCGAAAAAGGGATCCATCCCTTGCCCGGGGTCGTCGATTTTTTGCAGGCGGCACGCGAACAAGGGAAGCATCTCGCGATGGCGACCAGCGCCACGCGCGAGGACATCACGATGCAGCTGAGTCTGCTTGGATGGAAAGACCTGTTTGAGGTCGTAGTGACGGCGGACGACATCAAGCGCCACAAGCCTGCCCCAGACGTCTATCTCGAGGCCGCCCGCCAGCTGGGGGTCGAACCCAGCCGCTGTCTTGCATTTGAGGATGCGGCGAACGGTCTCGCGAGCGCGCATGCGGCAGGGATGTCCGTCGTGTTCGTGAGGGATGCGCGGTTTCAGATGGAGGCGCCCTTCGAGCCCGAGGTGACGGTCGGATCGTTTGAAGAGATCCTGTGAGTCGTTGTGGCATGAAAAAAAATCCCCAAGGGGATTCAGGGCTGGATGTCCACGCCGGCATCCACCGGGGGCGGCAGGGGAGCCAGCACGTCCATCTGCGGGACCGTGAGCGTCGCCGACAGGAGGTGCGGGCCGCATTCCATGACGCAGAAGATGGGGCGGCTGGGGTAGGCGAAGGTGCAGATCCGCCCATCCCAGATGCCGAGGCGGCCGTAGCCGTCGATGGCCTGATCCTTGGTCCAGGTCGGCTGCGGGTTGGCGGCGAGGAGGCGTAGGCGGGTCCGTCCACACGGCGGTTCGGGCGTGGGGTCGAGAGTCGCGCCTCGGTCACCGGTGATCGCGATCACCACGACCGTCACGGCGATCCCTCCCAGCCCGACGAGGCCCAGCACGTTCAGTTGGCGTTTCCGCCGTTCCTGAATTTCCAGCTGCTGCCGCTCCGTCTCTTGCCGAAGCCGTTCGGCTTCTGCTGCTGCGTGGCGTTCCTTCAGTCCGCGCAGCATGCTGTCGCGGTAGTCCGTTCCCTGGTTCATGGGGGTGCTCCTTCGGGGCAGCGGGGATGGTCCGACGAGAGGATCTCGTTCGTGCGAGTGTCCCAAAAAAAACAGGGTTTGTCAAGGGTGGATAAGGAACGGGCAGGGGCAAAAAAAGACCGTCCAGATGTTGGGTCGGACGGTCAGGTTTCCTCTTCGCGAGGAGGCGGGCAGGGTGTCGCGGCGCGCATGGGGCGGGTCGGGGCCTTCGCACGCGCGGGGATGGCCGCCTGCGCGAGCGGGTAGCGTGCCTTGAGTTCCTCGAGCGTCAGGGCAACGAGTGGGCGGATTCCGTGCGTCGTCGCGGTCTGGACCAGCATCCCACCAGCGCCAAGCGGGCGTCCGATGCGCGCTTCGGCGATCTCGTCGACGGTCGCGCCGATGATGCAGACCTCATGCTCCGGCGAGTCTCCTTTGGGATCGCTCGGGATCGTGATGACATGGATGGTGTTCGTCGGCATGGCCTCTCCTTTTTTGCGCCCGATTCTCAATCATCGTCTTTTCGTGAGCGATGATCGGTTGAACATAGGGGATGGAATGGGCCGTGTCAAGGGGTGCAGACGATCTTTTTATGGAAAAGCCGCCAAGAAAGGCGGTTTTTTGGAGGCGTTCAGGGTTCCGGTGGATCGCCGAACGCGATCGCCTCGACCCGATCACCGACGCGGAGGATGGCGGGGCCCTCGTGGATGGCGTAGAGGCCGAAGAGGGGACGACCATCTACGTGGTGAATGCGCGTGAGCGTCTCCGTCGGTTCGGTCGGATGACGCGTGCCGTCGTTCGGGTCGACGCGGATGATGGGGCAGCGGTCGCAGCGTTTCACGCCATGCAGGGCGACGCCCCCGATGCGGAAATTCTTCCATACGTCCTCTTCCCACGGCACCCGCGTGCGGACGACGAGATTCGCGCGGAAGGGATCCATCCCGATCGGTCCGTAGCCCGCCGGCAGCTCCCGGTTCAGTTCGGCGAGCGACGCTTCACCGATGATCAGTAGGGGGTATCCATTAACGAAGCTGAGGCCTGTCACGACGCCTTCCGGCCGCCGCTTGGGGATGCGCTGGTGGCTTCTTGCCTGGAACACCAGGCGGGCCCGTTCCCCGAGGAAGGTCGAGAGGAGGTCCGCGACCTCCGTACCCTGATCATGAGCCGGTCCTTCGTGCTTGCAGATCCTCGCCGCGCAGAGTGCGTCCCCTTCCCAGGCGGAACGCGGAACGGTGACCCTTCCGGCGAGGCCTTCGCAACGGACGATGAGGCCTTCTTCGTTGACCGTTGGAACGACCCGCGCGAGGACCGGGTGCGTGTACTGCGTTATGCAGCGTCCATGCGCGTCGATGATGGCCCAGCGGTGGTCCAGCTCCAGCCCGTCGTTGTCGAGTGCGGCTTCGGCGAGTGACAGGCCACGGCATGACTTGATGGGGTGGCAGCGGATCTCTGTGATCTCGTGCATGTGGACCTCCTAGCGTTGCATCGGAACGTTTTCGTTTCCATCCAGGTCGGCGCCATCATGGCCCATGGCGCGGAATTCGGCAAGCGGCCGATTTTCCCGATTTTATGGGGATTTTCCGCTCTTGAAGCTGGCCTTGAAATCCGGCATGGTGTAGAATAAAGTTTTCCTTATGCCTCCTCGCCGTGTCGTTGTCCATGATTTGATGCAACAGGGGTACGTATATGACTGCGTCGCTCCCGTCGGCCGACGATTCGATCCCGCCTTCAAGCCCGAGCTCACGCCTAAGCAGATGCTCGCCCTCGGCGTCTTTGGTGGGCGCTATATGCGTGATTGTGGCGCAGAGTTTCCCAAAGACTGGTTCGCGCGCGCGAAATTCGCCGTTGGCCGCTCAGATCACAAGCTGAATTATTTCAAGGTGAAGGCCAGCCAATCGTTGGCTGTCTGGCGGCGGAACGGCTGGATCAACCAGGGCCACGACCCGCGCGGCTGGTTCCAGTGGTATTGCCGCTACTATCTTGGCCGTCGCCTGCCGAAGGAGGATGCCCGCCAGATCCGGCGTTGGCGGGCGATCGCGCGCCATGCTTCTCAGGTGCGAAATAGCTGTTCGCCGCGTGACCTCACCTGTCGCCCCGGACAGCGTCAGGCCCTCCTCCATTGGGCCTACGACAGCCGCAAGATATGAAACGCCGGGTCCGTCTGCTATTCTGACCCTATATGGAATTCTTTTCTCGTCTCAACCAAAGGCAGCAGCAGGTTTTGCGGGTCGCCGGGATCGCGGTGCTTGGCCTCTTCGTTCTCGCGGTCGTCGTGCGGGTCGTCGGTTCGCCGATCGGATTGCTGGGTCGACCGGGGTTCGGTCGCGAGGAAGGGTCCGCCGTCGCCCCCTCGATGCCCTATGACGCCGACGTCTATCGACAAGCGGCCACGGGAGGAGCCGCGTATGGCAAGGCCTATGATCAGGGCGCGCCAACGCTTTCCGCCCGTAATATCGCTCCCATGCCTCCAGGTACGCCGGGAGGTGCCAGCGGCAATGAGGCGGAAGCCTTCGAGGTCACGCAGTACAGCGCGCACATCGAGACGCGCGACCTCCGTTCCACGTGTGACCAAATCAGTGGTTGGAAGGGCCAGAGCTACGTGATTTTCGAACGAGCCAACCGCGGCGATCGTGCCTGCGATTTCCGCTTCAAAGTCGAGCGCGCCCGTGTCGACGAGGTCTTGGGCCGACTCCAGGCCTTCAAACCGAAGGAGCTCGTGCAGGATACGCAGACGATCAAGCGTGAGGTCGACGATTTCACGAGTGAACTCGACATTCTCCAAAAGAAACAACGGTCCATCGACAGCACCCTCGATAGTGCCACCCGCGCCTACGACGAGATCTCGACCCTCGCCACGCGCACGCAGGATGCTTCGAGTCTCGCCCGGGTCATTGAAGCCAAGCTTCAAACGATCGAGCGCCTCACCGCCGAGCGTCTGGCCGTCAACGAGCAAGTTGACCGTTTGCAACGCCTCAAGGCCGAACGCCTCGACCAGATCGACTACACCTATTTTTCCGTCAGCGTCTACGAGCGCCCTTACCTCGACGGCAAGCAACTCAAGGAGTCCTGGCAGGCCGCCGTCCGCGAGTTTGTTCGTACCGTCAACGTCATTGCTCAGGACTTGACCCTCGGCCTCGCCGCCCTCCTCCTGTTCGCCGCGCAGTATCTCCTCTATCTCGTGCTCGTGGTGGTCGTTGCCAAATACGTTTGGCGGTTCGTGCAGTACATCTGGAAGAGATAACGAAAAAGCCATCCGCTCGGAACGAAAAACATCCCTTTTTGGGATGTTTTTCATGTCTTCAACCTTGCCGGTCGATGGGGTATCATGGGGCGCATGAGGGTGCGCCCGTTCTGGGCTCGCCCAAGCCCCCTTCCTTCTTTCTATGCGCGATGAAACTTCCGGCTTCGGTTCCCGCGGATACGACCGCGCGCTTCCTGTCCGTGATCCCGATGCGCAACAGGAGGTGCGCGAATCCTTCCAGCGTTTCCTCGCGGGCCTGCAGGAGATCATCGAGAACCGTCCGCCCGAACGGTGGCTTCGGGGAATATATCTGTATTTCCGCCGCTCCCAGCAGGCGCTTGAAACGTATAATCCGGAGATCCGCCGGTATCTTGGCCGGCGCCTTGAGCCCGTGATGGATCTTCTGCGTGAACGTGCGAAAGATCAGAAAGGGAGAAGGGGTGCCGCCCCCGCAGAAGATCAGGCCCAAGTCGCCCAGGAACTCATCCACGCGATCGAGCACATCCTCATCCCCGAACGCGAACAGGAGCGTCGCTTCACGATCCATCGCGTTTCCCTGGCGGAATTGCTAGAGGACGATGTCCATTTTCGGCTTGGTTCCATGCTGACGAAGGCCGGTGATCGGATTCCTGCCTTGCTTGTTTGTGCCGGAGGAGAAGGGGACGGTTGGTATCCGCTCCCTCTACCTTCCTCTCATGAGATGATGCACAAGGGCGGCACGCCCCGCGTCATCCTCAAGATCCTGGCCGGTGCCCCGCTTGACCGGATCCGTGCCGAACTCCCGCCGAACGATTTTGACGTTATCGCGAGCGGTGATCCGTTGACGCGCCAGCGCGAGGCGGTCCATATGGGTGTTGATCTTGAAGGGGTCGAACATGTTGAATCATTGGCGGAACTGGATCGGCTCTTTGCGGGACGGGACATCAACCTGAATCAATGCTTCTTTGGCCTCAATGGGCTGACGTATACACAGCAAGCCTTGGAGGCGGCTCGTACCGGATCGATTTCCCTCGAGGCGACCGAACGCGGCCTCTATGGTTCGGAGACCCTCATCTATGACGGTGTCAAGCTTGCCAAGAACCGCGGCATGCAACGGCTCCTAAAGTTCGTGGCGGAAGGGAAGGCGGATTCGTTCACGTTCAATGCTCTCAACGAAAAGATCGAATTCGGCATCTACTGGCTCACGCTCACCCGTAAGTTCGCTCGCAAGCCGAACGCCGGGGAATTGCTTGATCGGTTGCTGTATTTAGGTCGCCAGATCGGCCAAGTCGGCCCTGATGAGCATTCGATTTACGATGTCCTGACCCGCGTCCATAAGGAATACCCGTTTTTCAGCATGGAGGACATGTCGCTTGACCAGGTTGCTTTGGCGCGTTGGCTCGGCGGTAAGCTCGTGAAGCTCGCCGATCGTCGCTTCCGCCAAGAGGAGCGTGTCGCTTCCGGCATGGGTCTCGAGCGCACGCCTGGCGACACGGTTCCGTATCGCGTCTCGTTGGACGAATACGTTCCCGATGCCGCCCGCATCGCGTCGGCCCAGGCAGGATGGTCGAGCTTCGTCACGGAATGCAACCGTCGGACGCAGGCCTATCAGGCCAGCGAGCCAGACCGGAAACGACAGGTATTGGCGCGCCTAAACACGTCTTCCGCCGTCCGTCCCGCCTCACGGGGGGAAGCTGATAATTTTGCCGCCTAAGCGTCCGCCTGTCATGCTTGGTGGGTGCGCGCGTTTCTCAGTATTTCACTTTTATTGAAAGGGATTAGCCGGGGCGGATCGTTCATCGATGATCCACCTGTTTTTCTTTAAGGGAAGCTGTTTTTTTGGTTTTTTGTCCGTCCTCACGCTTTTTTGTATTTCCTATGGAACCCTGGCAACAAGAGCTCGCCCAGACCATCCGCACCCTCGATCAGTTGGATGTCCTCGTTCCGATCGCCCAACGCGAGACCATGCGGGCCGTCCTCAAGAATATGCGCCTCGCGATCACGCCGCATACGGCCAAGCTGATCGATTTCGCGAACCCTCAGGATCCGCTCTTCCTCATGACCGTGCCGCAAGCGCGAGAGCTGGATTTCTCTCCGGAAGAGCTCACCGATCCCATCGGTGACGAGGCGAAATCGCCCATCCCGTTCCTCACGCACCGCTATCCCGACCGCGTGCTCGTGTACGTGACGTTCTTCTGTTCCGCATATTGCCGGTTCTGCTTCCGCCGCTTCAAGACGGGCCAGGCGACGCCAGGGCCGACCGCCGATGACCGTGAGCGCGTCTGCGCGTACCTGCGCGCGCATCCCGAGGTCGATGAGGTGATCCTAACCGGCGGTGACCCGCTGACGCTTGTTAACGCGCAGCTCCAGGAGTGGCTCGCGGCACTGCGGGCCGTTCCCACGGTGACGCGGATCCGGATCCATACCCGCGTGCCCGTCAATTTGCCGTCGCGGATCACGCCTGGCCTGATCTCCTTGTTGCGCGGCGCCATGGACGCGACGCATCCCGTCTACGTCGTCACGCATTTCAACCATCCGTGTGAGCTCGCTCCGGAAAATATCGCCGCCATCGCCGCGCTCGTTGATGCGGGGATCGTCGTCCGCAACCAGGCGGTGCTCTTGCGCGGCGTGAACGATGACGCAGTGACGCTGCGCGCCCTCTTCAAGCGCCTCACCGATGTCCGCGTCGTTCCGTATTACTTGCACCAGCTCGACCTCGCCCGCGGCACCGGCCATTTCCGCGTGGCGATTGAAACGGGAATCGCGCTGATGCGGGCCTTGCAGGGGACGACGACCGGGATCGCCTTGCCGCGGTACATGCTCGATCTACCCGGCGGGCACGGGAAGGTTCCGCTCGGGACCGCTTGGCTCGCACGTCAGGAAGACGGTGCCTATCGCGCGGAAAGCCCGCTCGGCGCCGCGGTCACGTACCACGAGCCATCCGAAAAAAGCCCCACCTAGGTGGGGCTTTTAGCGAAACAGGTCCGCGAACCAGCCAAGCAGCCAACGCAGTGCGCCGATCTTTCCGGGTGCAGCGACGGTCTTGCTCGTGAACAGGACCGTCGCTTCGCCGTCGGCCTCGCCCGTGGCCGGATTGAAATCATGGAGGGCTCCCATCAGGCGCGCGCTCGGATAGGTCTGCGCGCCGTCCTTCGCGGGATCGACGACGGTGAACGTGTCTGCCGTCTCGTCATATCCCGTGAGGACGGCCACGTGGAACGAGTCGCCTTCGGGACGCGTGCCATAGAGTGCGTACATGTCGATGAGGACGATCACCGGCCGTTCCGCCGCGAGTTCGCCGCGCAGGTCCTCAACGGTCGGATTTCGTTTAATTTCCGCAGAAAAACCGCCTTTCTCTTGGATCAGCCGGAGCGTCTCTTCCGCGCTCGTGTCGGTGTTCTTCTCGAACGTCGCGTCTTCCCAGGCGATCATCTCCTGCATCGTAGCCTTGGCGTCGGCGGGCGCGAGCGCGGCTTGCCCCTCGTAAAACCCGCGGACCATGAGGATGCTCGCTTCCTCGCAGGCCTCGCTCCAAGGCAGGGCCCACGTGCCATCGGGGACTTGCGAGACGTAGGGAACGGTCAGCGTTTGCGTCGCGGCCTGAGCCGTTTCGGGAACGGGCGCGAGCGCGAAGCCAAGTGACAAAGCAACCACGGCAACCCGGTGAGGATGGTTCATAGAAAGGGGTTAGGGAGTCTTCCCCTAACGGTATCCCTCCTCAAGATCCTGTCAAACAAAAAAAGACCCGACCAAGCGCAGTCGGGTCAGTTGCTGGCCGGGAGGCCGCGTTCGAAGCGCTCGTGCGCACGCTTGAGGCGGGCGTAGGGCCCGTTGGCGCGCGCGAGCTCGGCCGGCGTGCCGATCTCGACGATGCGGCCCTTTTCCATGCAGACGATCCGGTCGACGTTCTGCACGGTCGCCAGGCGGTGCGCGATGACGATGATCGTGCGGCCGGCGCGGGCCAGGTCAGCGATCGCCTCGTGGATCGACGCGTCGCCCTCCACGTCCACGTTCGCCGTCGCCTCGTCGAGGAGGATCACCGGCGTCTGGCACAGGAGGGCCCGGGCGATGCCGAGGCGCTGCCGTTGCCCGCCCGACAGGCGCGCGCCCCGGTCGCCGATGCGCGTGTCGTATCCCTGCGGGAGGGCTTCGATGAAGCCGTGGGCGTGCGCCTGGCGCGCGGCGGCGATGATCTCGTCGCGGGTCGCGTCGGGGCGGCCGTAGGCGATGTTCTCGGCGGCCGTCCGGTCGAAGAGGTCGGTCTCCTGCGCAACGTAGCCGATGGTCGCGCGCAGGTCGTGCAGCGTCAGCCGGCGGATGTCGATCCCGTCCAGGAGTACGTGGCCCTTCTGAAGCTCAATCAGCCGGAGGAGCGCCTTCACGAGCGTGGACTTGCCGCCGCCCGACGCGCCGACGAGGCCGATGATCTCGCCCGCCCGGATCGACAGGTTGATCCCTGCCAGCGCCGCGACCGTCGGGGCGCTCGGATAGGCATACCAGGCGTCCTGCAGGCAGAGCGCCCCGCGCACGTCGGTGAGCCGCACGGGGTCCTCCGGGTCGGTGATGGTCGGCTCCTGCGAGAGGAGCGCGAACACGTATTGCGCCGCCGCCGACCCTTCGGCGAACTTGTCGAAGATGTCGATGATCCCCGAGCAGGCGCGGAACAGCCGTTCGGTGAGGATCAGCGCTCCGAGCCCTTCGGCGAGGAGGCGGGCCTGGCCCGCGGGGGGCGCGTGCCGGATCCGCCACAGGCAGACGCCCAGGCAGGCGATGCAGGCCGCCCCGACCCACGCATGGCGCCAGAGCTTGAGGCGGTCGTAGCCGCGGTACTCGGCGTACAGCATGGCGGCCCCGGCCGCTTGGCGCTCCTCGACGCGATGGATCTCGTTCTCCTGCTGGTTGTAGGCGCAGACCGTGCGGGCGTTCGCGAGGGCCCCGCCGATGAGCCGATCCGTACCGCGGTCCAACTGGTGCCGTCGGAAGCGCGAGACGGCCGTCGAGGCCCGTACCCACACGGTCACCCCGATATACGTGATCGTCGCCGGCGCGAGGATGGCCAGGTACAGCCGGTCGTACCAGCTGATGGCGCAGGCCGTCGTGAGGGTGAGGAAGAGCAGGGGCACCAGGTCGTGCCCCGCGAGGAAGGTGAGGTCGCCGATGCGCGCGATTCCTCGGGAGAGGTCCCCATAGAGGCCTGTGACGTTGTTCGTTTCGAAGAACGTTCCGTCGAAGGCAAGAAGGCGGCGCAGCAGGCGCGACCGCAGCGTGTGCTGCATTTCCGCGGCCGCCTGCCGGACCCGCTGCGACTTCGGGATCTCGATCCAGCCTACGAAGGTGTAGAGGCCGAGCAGGGCCAGGCATTCGGCCGCGGTCTTGGGCCAGGCCTCGAGCCCGCGGCGGCTGGCGCGGATGAGCAAGTCGGTCATGAGTACCGGCGTGAGCGCGCTGCAGGCCTGCATCACGAAGATGATCAGGCCCGCGATCGCCAGGCGGCGGTGCTGCGCGCGCGACAGGTTCCAGTAGGCGCGCAGGAAGGGAAGGAGCTGCAGGTTCGGCGTTTCGGGGTCCATCAACGGGCCTTTCGGGTGGAAGGGGCGGGGTTCTTGAGGGCTTAGGCGAGCCCTAAAGATTGTCTCATCTTAGGGAAAAAAGCTACGTTGTCAATGACCCTCAGAGGCTTGACAGGGCGGACGCGCGTTGCCATTCTTGGCCCCGGAGGCATGCATGAGCCAAGATCTCGAACGCGAACTGACAATCCTTCATGAAACGCTCATCCGTTTTCATCAGGAGGACCGGGCCGCCACGAAAAGCGGTCTCCGCACCCATGACCAGGGGGAGCTGCCACCTCTCCCGTCGCCGCTCCCTCCGGCTCTCGTGGTCTGGTTCCTGGGCGGTCCCGACGAGCCGCTCGAGCGCGTCGTCCGCCGCCTCATGCTCACCGCAGAGATGTGCGATTGGCCGTGTGGCCAAAAGCATGCGTATACCCAGCTCCCTTACGCATCCGCTCTCCTGCGGACGGTGGTCCCAATGCTGATGCATCGACAGGATCCGGCATTTCCTGCGCTCCTTTCGTTTCGCTGGCAGCGGGATGAGATGCGGGAAGGTCAGCTCGCTTCGGACCTGCGCCGCCTCTCGCTTCGGTTCCATGAGATGATGACCGCTGGGTGCGGTTGCTCCCGTCTCTTCTGTGACAAGTATCGGTCGGCCTTTGCGCCCCCGCTTTTCGCCGACTAGTCCGCCTGCCGCTCGTGCAGGCGTTTTTTCGTCTCCTGTTTCACGACTTCCACGCCGTACAGGAAGATCTGCGCCTCATAGAACACCCAGACGAGGAAGACGGCTAACGATCCCGCCGCGCCATATAACGACGCGATGCTCGTCCGCCCAAGATAGAACCCGATCACGAATTTCCCGACGTTGAACAGGACCGCCGTCAGGAACGCCGCTGGCCACACGGCCCGCCAGGGGACGCGCGCATCCGGGAGGTATTTGAAGATGCCGGCAAAGAGGACGGTAATCACCCCGAGCGAGACCACCGCGTTGCCGATGGGCAGCAGCCACAGCAGGTCGATCCCTAATTGCGCGCTCAGGAAGGCGTTGCTTTGCGTGAGGATGGCGCTCGCCGCAAGGGAAGCGAGCAAGAGCACGCCCGTGGCTCCCAGCAAGAACAGCAGGAGGAGGTAGTGCGAGATCTTTTCCCAGGTCGTACGCGCTCGTTTCGGCGCGTCCCAGATCAGGTTCACGCCTTCGCGCAACCGTTGCACGCCATTGATGGCCCCGAAGAGGGTGATCCCGATGCCGATCAGCACCGCCCAGCCGCTTTGCGCCGCAAACTGCTGCTGTTCCAAGAGGGAGGTCACGAGCCCCGCCGTCTGTGGACCGAAAAAATCGCCGATCATCGTCAGGAAGGCGGCCTGGTTATCGGCTTGCCCGTACAACGCCCCCGCGATGCCGAGCGCCACGATGAGGAGGGGTGCGAGCGAGAACACGGCATGGTACGAGAGCGCCGCCGCCAGGTACGAGGCCTGGTCCGCCCGCCAGGCGCGGAAGGCGGTTTTTAGGTCGTGGAGGGAGAGCATACGGGTTACCGGGGAAGCGGCTTACGGAGGAGGCGGACCCCACCCGTCGCGCAGAGCGCGCCGATGATCCCCGCCACGAGCGCCGTCCAGAGGCTCGCGAAACTCCAGTCCGTCTTCTGGATGAGGAACAGGAAGAACCCCGCCAGGAAAAACAGGAACGTCACGAAGAACGAGATCCCCGCCGCGACGAAACAGGCGAGCCCCAGTCCGAAGTGCTGGATGTATGGCCGGACCGCCAGCATGGTCGCCGCGAGGGTCCCTTTGATCTGCGTGCCCATCTGATAGCCGAGGTATTTGAAAAGGAGGGAGAAGAAAGGCATGGGGGTAGTTTGGGTGATTGGCGGGGAGGCGTAAAGGGCCGTGTCACTGCGTGGCTCGATCTCCGCCGTTCTTCGTTCGTGGTAAAAAATCCCTTAAAATCGGCATATTCCTGCCTCTTTTGGTTCGCTCGCCCCTTGACACGCCCCCAAATATCTGCTAATAATCGACCGTTGGACCGGCCCACGGTGGGTCGGTGCCCTTTTCACGGAGGAGACCATGGCACTGGACATGAATTTCGCCCTTCCCGGTTCGCTCGACAAGTTCGGGTACGCCCTCGACATGATGCGGCGCGCCCGCGGCCCGAAGGGGATCTGGGCCAGCCCGGACGCGGAAAGCCGCTACGGCAACACCATCTGGATGCGGGACGCGGCCTACTTCCTGTTGCCTCTCCTGCTCAAGCTCGGGGAGTACGGACTGGTCCGCACCCACCTCGAGAACGTCAGCCGCCTCCAGCGGCCGAACGGGCAGATCCCCATCGTCTTCCTCGACGATGAGGCCGCCTGGCTCGCCCGCAAGCTCAAGCAGGAGCAGGACGCGGGCCGCGAGCCCTTCATGCTCAAGCGCTACCGGGAGGGCGCGCTCTGGGAGCTCACCGACGGCACGCGGGATTCCGAGGTCTGCTACCTCCTCGCGATGTACGACTACGCCCACGTGACGGGGGACGCGCGCTTCCTCGAGACGTGGCGCCCCCAGCTCGAGGCGGCCCTCGCCTACGTCGAGACGCACCTCATGCGCGACGGGCTCATGGTCGGCGCCGACTGGCGCGATACCATGCACGAGGAGCTGGGCGACAAGCCCCTCCTCAGCAACAACATGATCCTCTTTCGGGTCTACCGGTACCGGGACGACTTCAGGAAGATCAACGACCTCATCCGGCGCATCCACGAGACGTTCCTCGTCCCGAGCGGGCGGAGTGAGGGTGGAGCCGTCCTCTCTGGTCGGCTCATCGACTACCCCGGTTCGGACCGGCCCGACCCGCTCGGGGCGGCCTTCATCATCCTTCACGGTGGGCCGTTCTTCTACACGGGTCCGCTGTGGGAGGCTGCCCTCCAGGTCTTCACCGACCTCGACACGCCTTACGGCGTCACCATCAAGTGCAAGCACAAGGCCGCGCACGGCGGCAAGCCCGATGAGGCCGAGGTGATCGAGGCGACCGACGGCGTGGTGGTCTGGCCGTTCGTGCAGGCCTTCGTCGTGCGGGCCCTCCTGCGGGCGGAGAAGGGGGAGGAGGCCGCCCACCACCTCCGGACCCTGCACCGTCACCCCACCTTCCCCGAGTGGATCGACCCCCGCACGGGGGAGTGGTACGGCGCCGCCGAGCAGCTCTGGAGCGCCGCCGGCTACGCCCTCGCCTTCCTCGAGGCGACGGCCTTCCGCCGCTGATAGTCGCTACGTCCGGATGTCCGCATCCGGGCGTTTTTCTTTTACCTTGACCTCTTTTTATTCATGAAGAATTCATGAAGCGCGCGCTTGCCTTTCCGATGCCCGTTGCCTACGGTGTGTCCTTGACCCCTGCCCGCCGCGACTGGTTCCGGCGTCGCTGGTCCCTCTTGTATGCCCAACCCCCTTTCCTCCCTTTTCGGGAAAAAACTTCCCATAGCCGGTCTCGTCTTGGTCCTCGCCGGCGTCGGCTACAAGGTTGCCGACCCGTTTGCCTCCAAAGAGCCGCTCCGATATGTCGTCGCCTCCGCCAGTCGGCAGACGCTCGTCTCGTCCGTCGCGGCGAGCGGCCAGGTATCGGGCGAGAACCAGCTCGACCTGAAGCCGACCGTCTCCGGTCAGATAAAAACGGTTTCCGTGAAACCGGGCCAGACCGTCTCGACGAGCACGGTCCTCTTTACGATCGATCCGAAAGAAGCCCAAAAGACGGTCCGCGATGCGGCCCAAGCGGTGAACGACGCGCGCCTTTCGCTCGAATCGTCCCAAATCTCCCTCCAGAAGCTTCGCCTGCCGCCGGATGCCGTCGCGCTTACGCAAGCGCGCCACAGCGTCGACCAGGCCCGTCGTGCGCTCGACGACCTGCGCGCCGGTCCCGACCAGGCCGACGTCCAACAAGCCCAGCAGGACTATTTCATCCAACAGCAGAAAGTGCAGCTCTCCGCCGACGGCAAGACGCCAAACCTGCTGCGTGACGCCTACGACGACGCCGTCCCGACCGCGCGCAGCGCCTCGCAGACCGTGCAGACCGCCCTCCGCAACCTCGACGAGCTCTTGCGCGTCGTCGGCCAGAGCAACCTGAACGGTTCCTACGAATACAGCCGCCTCGTGTCGGTTATGAACCCGAACCAGACGGGCGGGAACCTATATGAGGGCGTACAGACGTCGGCGCAGGCCCTCAAGGGCCAGGCCGATGCCCTGCGCGCGACCGGTGAGGATCCGGCAAACGTCGATGCCGCCCTGCGAAGCGGGCGGACGGCGCTGGATTTGCTCGTTCCGCTCTTGCAGCAGGCCGAAACATTGACGCAAGTGCTCGTCCCGTCGAGTGCGCTCACGCAGACGACGATCGATTCCCTCAAGAGTTCGGTGCGTTCTGATCGCAGCGATGTCGCCTCGAAAGGCACATCCGTCACCTCCGCCATCCAGGCCCTCGACCAGGCGAAGACCGACTTGCAGACGCAGCGCCTTGCGGTCGAGAAGGCGCTACTCAATCTCCAGAAGGTGCAGCGCGGGGCCGAGCCGAACGAGATCACGACGGCGGAAGAGCGTCTCGCCGAGGCGCAGGCTTCCCTCGCGAAGCTGCAACAGGGCGCGACGGCACTTGACCTTGCCACGGCCCAAAACGGCATCGAACAGCGCCGCTCTTCCTTCGTATCGGCCCAGCAGCGCCTCACCGACGCTCAGGAACAGCTGAAGGCCTACACCATATACGCCCCTTTTGAAGGCATCATGGCGACCGTGCCCGTGCGGGTCGGTGACCAGGCCTCGCCCTCGACCGTCTTGGGATCGCTCCTGACCAAGGCAAAAATCGCGACGGTCTCGCTGAACGAGGTCGACGTTTCCAAGATCCAGGTCGGTCAGAAGGCTACCCTCACGTTCGATGCCTTACCGGATTTGCAGATCGCGGGTTCCGTGAGCCAAATCGACACGCTCGGGACCGTGAGCCAGGGCGTCGTGAGCTATGCCGTCAAGGTCGCGTTCCTCACCGAGGACGCGCGCGTGAAACCGGGGATGAGCGTTGCCCTCTCCATTATCACCGATGTCCGTCCTGACGTGTTGGCCGTCCCGAACGGGGCGATCCAACAGGTCGGCGGCCAGCCGACGGTGCAGGTGTTGGCCGTGTCGGCGGCCACGGAGGCGTCCGCGAATGCCGCGCAAGGCATCCCTTCCGAGGTTCCGCCCGAAGCCCGTTCGATCCAGGTCGGCTTCGCGAACGACCAGTTTACGGAGATCGTGGGCGGCCTGGAGGTCGGTGAGCAAGTGGTCGTGCGAACGATTGACCCGAACGTCACAACCGCTTCTACGGGGGCTGCCGGCGGCTCGGGGGCGGCCGTCCGAATTCCTGGTCTCACGGGTGGGGCTGGGCAAGGTGGCGGCGCGGTCTTTCGCGGCGGTGCAGCCCCCCGTTAACGTCTATGATCGAGCTTCATGACATTCGGAAGGAATACCAGACGGGCAAGGAGGTGACCCAAGTGCTGCGCGGCATCTCCTTTACCGTGCCTAAGGGCGCGTTCGTGGCCATCATGGGCCCGTCGGGTTCCGGCAAGTCGACCCTCATGAACATGGTCGGCGCGCTCGACGTGCCGACGACGGGAACCTATCGCCTCGACGGGCAAGACGTGTCGTCGGTCCCGCTTGAGCAGCTGGCCGCGATCCGCAAGACGAAGATCGGCTTCGTGTTCCAGTCGTTCCACCTGCTCCCGCGCGCGACCGTCCTGCGCAACGTCTGCCTGCCGCTCGTGTACATGGGAATCCCGAAGGAGGAGCGTGAGCGTCGGGCCCGGTTGGCCTTGGCGGCGGTCGGGCTCGACGAATCGCGCCACCTGCATACGCCGAGCCAGCTCTCTGGCGGGCAGATGCAGCGCGTGGCCATCGCCCGCGCCCTCGTGAACGATCCGGCCCTGATCCTCGCCGACGAGCCGACGGGGAACCTCGACTCGAAGACGGGCGACATTGTCCTCGGCACCTTCCAGCGCCTGCACGCCGAAGGCCGGACCATCATTCTCATCACCCATGAGCCGTATGTCGCCGAGCATGCCGAGCGGATCCTCGTGATCCGTGACGGGGCGCTCGTCGAGGATCGGGTGAATAAAGACCGTCGTCTCCAAACGTATGAGGCTGCCTGATCTTCTTGAGGAAGTGTACCTGGGGGTCTCGTCCAACAAGGTCCGTTCGGGGCTCACCATGCTCGGGATCGTGATCGGGATCGCCTCGGTCATCGCCATGCTCTCGATCGGGCAGGGAGCGAAGGCGCAGATCGAATCGAACATCCAATCGATCGGCTCGAACCTGCTGCTCGTGATGCCGGGCGTGCAGCGCGGGGTTGGGGGAGGGGTGAGTGCCGGGCGAGGGTCGGCTCAGACGTTGACGTATGAGGACGCGAAGGCTCTCGCCGGGGTCGAGGGCGTCAAGGCGGTCGCGCCGGAGATTTCCCGTCGATATCAGCTCGCGGCGAAAGGGACGAACACGAATACCCAAGTGGTCGGTACGACCCCGGCGTATCTCGGCGTCCGCAATGTCACGGTCGAGACCGGCGCCTTCTTCTCGGAATCCCAACTGGCCTCCCGCGCGAAAGTCGCCGTGATCGGCCCGACCGTCCGTGACGACCTGTTCGGGGCCGACGCCTCGCCGATCGGCAGCCAGCTCCGCATCAACGGCCTGCTCTTCACGGTGGTCGGCGTGACGGCAGCGAAGGGCGGTTCCGGGTTCGCGAACCAGGATGACCTCGTGCTCGTTCCGCTCACGACGGCGGCCACGTTCCTCGCGGGGAGCGACAATGTCGGAACCATCGCGGTGCAGGCGACCGATGCGAACGCGATGGCGAATGCGCAGGTCGGAATTACTTCTGTCCTGCTTTCACGCCATCGGATCAGCGATCCTGTCGCGGCGGACTTCAGCGTCCTCAACCAGGCGGACCTCGTGAGCGCGGCCTCGAGCGTCACGAACACCTTCACGACGCTGCTCGCCTCCATCGCGGGGATCTCGCTCCTCGTGGGCGGGATCGGGATCATGAACATGATGCTCACGACCGTCACCGAGCGCACGCGCGAGATCGGCCTGCGCCAGGCCATCGGGGCCGAGAAAGGGGAGATCGTCGGGCAGTTCCTCGGTGAGGCGGTGCTCCTTACGCTTCTCGGCGGCCTGATCGGGATCCTGATTGGGTATGGGATTGCGCGGCTACTGCAGACGCTCACGCAGTTGCCGACGACGGTCGCCTGGAGCTCGGTGTTCCTGGCCTGCGGCGTGTCGGTGGGGATCGGGCTCGTCTTCGGCTTCTATCCGGCGCGACGAGCCGCGGGCCTGAATCCGATTCAGGCCTTACGGTACGAGTGAGGCACGGTCGGGATGATCTAGTTCTTTCATTCTTCCTATCAGCTATGCAAAAATATCTTGCTCCGTTGGTCATTGGCGGGATCGTTCTTCTGGGTGGATCGTTCTATGGCGGGATGCGGTATCAGCAGGCGAAGGCGCCAGCCGCTGGGCCTATGCGTTTTGGGGCGGGTTTGGGTGCTGGGAACGGGCCGTTTGCCGCTCGACGTGGGGCTGGAGGCGCGCCGAATGGGATGGGGCTGCTCGCTGGGGAAGTCCTCACGAAAGATGCGAATTCCCTTACGCTCAAGCTGCGCGACGGCGGTTCGCGGATCGTGTTCTACAGCACGTCCACCCGCGTAAGCAAGATGGCGGACGGGATGATCGGGGATGTCGCTACCGGGGTGACGGTGACGGTCAATGGGGCGACGAACCAGGATGGGAGTGTTACGGCGGAGATGATCCAGTTGCGACCGAACGTACCACCGATGGGGGAGCGGCCGTAAGAAAAAAAACCCACGCCATTTCGGCGTGGGTTTGGTGAAAAAAGCGGCCTCAGCTGACGAAACGATCCAGTTGTTTCTTGATCCGGACGACGACGGTCGCTAGGTCGCGCGCGGCGTTCAGGGCGTCATTCCATTCGTCTAGGTCTACTTCGCCGCTCTGTCCGGCGCGCGCCTCGATTTGTCCGAGATTTCGTTCGGCCTCCCATAAGACGGATTCCGCTTCACGGAGGTTTGCCGTGAACTGCTGGCGGAGGCGTTCCGTGTGCACGTCGGATGTCTCTGGGCGCCCGTAAGATGCATTCACCCCCCGCTCGGGGGCTCTCGATGGTGCGGTGGATACGGTTGTGCGTCGGTCGAACGCGTCCGCGTCATAACGTTGGCGGAATGATTCTCCTATCATAGAGAAGAGAGGTAAAGAAAAAGATGCGTGCAGCATACCACGGATCCAGAGCCCTGTCCCTTTGTCGATTTCCCCCATCTCTGGCATGATCCTCCCCATGGCCATGATCCTGCAGCTTCAGGCGGTGGAAAAGGCGTTCGGCCCCCGACGCCTGTTTGCTGAGGCTACGGTTTCCATCGCGGAAGGGCAGCGGGTGGGGTTCGTAGGGGCGAATGGGGCAGGGAAGACCACGTTATTGCGCATGATCTTAGGGCAGGAGAGCGTCGATGGTGGCCAGATCGTCTTTCATCCTACGACGCGCTTGGGCTATCTCGAACAGCACGAGCAGATCCCGGCCGAGGAGCGGGTGGGGGACTATCTCGTCCGTGTTTCCGGGCGTGAGCCTTGGGAATGTGCCAAGGTCGCCGCTTCGTTTGCCTTGACTCCCGTCGAACTCGAGCGTCCGTTCGGGTCCTTTTCCGGCGGCTATCAGATGCGCGTCCGTTTGGCGGGCGTTTTGGCGCGTGAACCGAACCTGCTCCTGCTCGACGAACCGACCAACTATCTTGACCTCCAGACCGTCCTTCTTTTGGAAGAGGTCTTGCGGCAATACCGTGGGGCCCTTCTCCTCGTCTCCCATGACCGGGAATTCTTGAAAAATGTGTGTACACATACGCTTGAGCTTGAGCATGGGAAGGTGAGCCTCTTCGCTGGTGATATCGAGGCGTATCTCGAAAACAAGGAGCAGCGTCTTGAAGAGGCCCGCCGCCACAATAAAAAGATCCAGGCGCAACAGGCCCACCTGCAAAGCTTCGTCGACCGCTTCCGCGCCAGCAAGTCCATCCAGGCACAATCCAAGATGAAGCAGATCGCCCGCCTGAAGACGATCGAGATCAAGCATTCGCTACGGACGGTCCGTATCCAGCTGCCGCCACCTGCCGTGTTACGCAAGGGGACGGCGCTTACTTGCCGCGACCTGTCGGTGGGGTATGGCGACCGTCCGATCCTGCGTGAAATAAATATTGAGATCGATCGTGGGGACCATGTGGTCGTCTTGGGTGAGAACGGTCAAGGAAAATCCACGTTCTTGAAGACGCTGGCGGGCGATCTTCCGGCTATTGAGGGAACGTATAAGTGGGGCCACAACCTCCGTGTCGCGTATTATGCGCAACACGTCCCGCAGATGCTTCCTAAGCACGGTTCCGCGGGCGATTATCTCTCCCAAGTCGCTGGCGAAGTCCTTCCCGAGGATTTATTGCGCATGGCCGGGAATTTCCTGTTCAGCAAGGACGATCTCGAGAAGCCGATCTCCGTCCTTTCTGGTGGCGAACGGGCGCGGTTGTGCTTGGCGGGGATCTGTTTGGGCCGGTATGACGTGCTTATTTTGGACGAGCCCACCAACCACCTCGATTTCGATACGGTCGAAGCCCTCGCCGAAGCGCTCCAGGAATTCCCGGGGACGATCTTCTTCGTGAGTCACAGTCGGACGTTCGTCGCCGAAGTCGCGACGACGATTCTGGAGGTCAAGAACGGTCTCATCCGACGCTATCCATACCCGTATGAGGTCTACGTTCATGAGTTGAAGACACATGAGCAGATTGAGCTCAGCGAAGAAGTCGCGGAAGAGGACAAGAACCAAGGCGAAGCCCCGTACGTCCGCTGCAAGACTGACGTCTATCATGACCAGCAAAAAGAGAAGCGTGCCCTCGAGCGCCTCGAGAAGGAAATGGCCGCCCTCGTGCGCGAACGCGAGACCATCTTCCGTGCCTACGCCGAGCAGCCGCTCCAGCAGGGCATTGCCCAGGCCAAGCGCCTGAAGGCTATTGAAGAGGCTTCCATGGCTGCCGAAGCCCAGTGGTTTGCGACCCACGATCGCATCGAAGCGCTTGAAAAAGAGATGAGGACCGCGAAAGAAGAGTATGGATAGGCGATTTGCGGTATCATCCTGGCTATGACCATCGCTATCGTCGGAGGCGGGGCCGCCGGACTCATGGCCGCCGCGACCCTCTGTGAGCAAAACCCGGAAGTACGGGTCATTTTGCTTGAAAAAAATGATGCCTTAGGGAAAAAAGTCATCATTTCCGGGGGCGGCCGCTGCAACGTCACGACCGGCCTGCGCGATCTCCGCGAGGTCCTCAAGCGCTATCCCCGCGGCAACAAGTTCCTCCTCTCCGCCTTCCACCAGTTCCCGCCCGAAGCCGTCTACGCCTGGTTCGAGGCCCACGGCGTCCCGCTCAAGATCGAGGAGGATTTGCGGGCCTTCCCGCAATCCGACGACGGCCATGACATCGTGGCCGTGTTCGAGCGGCTGTTCCGTAGGGGGAATGTTGAGGCCCGGCTGAAGGCAAACGTGATCCGACTCGAGAAGGCGTCCGACGGGTTCCACCTGTTCCTGAAGGACCGGCCGGAACCGCTCGCCGTCGACCGCGTCATCCTCACCACCGGCGGCCAGGCCTATCGCCATACCGGCTCCACGGGCGACGGCTATGCCTTCGCGCAAGCCATGGGCCACACGCTCACGCCCCTCGCGCCGAGCCTGAACGCGTTTTTCACGAAGGAGACCTGGCCCGCCGAGCTCGCCGGGCTGTCGTTCGCGCGCGCGACCGTCACGGCACACCGGGGGAATGTGCACACGTATACCGGTCCGTTCCTGTTTACGCATAAAGGTATCACGGGTCCTGCGGTGTTTGCGGTCTCGTCGTTGGTGGCGTTCGAGGCGTATGACGTGCAGCAGCCTCTGCGTGTCACGCTCGATCTCTTTCCGGATGAGACGGCCGACGCGCTCCGTGCCCGCCTCGAGACGCTCCTCCGCGCGAACGGCCGCAAGGCCCTCGCGACGGTCTTGGGCTTCGCCGTCCCGAAATCCCTCGCGACCGTCCTCTGTCGAGAGGCGGGCGCTCCCGAACACAAGAACGCGGCCGACGTGAACAAGCAGGAACTCCTCCACATCGTCGCCTGGCTCAAGGCCGCTCCGCTCGACGTGACGGGCCGCGGGGCAGGGGACGAGTTCGTGACGGCAGGGGGGATTCCGTTGAATGAGGTGAATCCGAGTACGATGGAATCGAAAATCTGCCCCGGATTGTTTTTTGCGGGGGAGATTTTGGATATCGATGGGTTTACCGGAGGGTTCAACCTGCAGGCGTCGTGGGCGACGGGGAGGTTGGCGGGGATGGGCGCATGATTGATTGCTTCACGTGCATTTTGGTTGTGATGTGGCCATGTATTTGATAAATATGAGTTAAATTTGGTTGTCTTATTCCTGTGAAGTACGGCTATGATTGCTCGCTTTAGAATTCTTTTGCCCTATACGGTATTTGTGCCAGAGGGTGCAAGGCTTGATCCGATAAAACAGACAGTCGCTTCTTATCAGGTTACGATCCACCCGCCTTATCAGACGAAGCTGCTGCTACAAGATCTTGATCTTTTCTCCGAAAAATCACCCATCGACCTTCTTGAGGATTTGGAACCGGTATCGGATCCGACCTTTTTTGATCAGGTTTTAATTGGGGGTCGTAGAGGCGGTCCATCTACTTTAATTCAAATTGATTTTCAGGCGGATAGCTTTTCCCGGAAAAGGGGTCAAGAGCCACAGAGAATAGATCCTGGGGCAGAGTTTATATTTGCGATATTGAACTCATTTCTAAGCAAGATCCGAAGCCTGACCAGGTCGCCCTACGTCAAAAATGTTACTCCGAATGAAAGCCATTTTAGAATTACGTATCTTGATGACGAAGGCACTCTCCTGCCGGAAGATAAAGAATTATTTCGAGATTTTCGGTGTGGTAACATAGAGTTTAATGCGAATCATGTATCCGAGGCGATATGGAATCAAATTCAATCTTTGCCCGATTCGTACGCTCCGCTTCCGTATGAGAAGCTGTTATTGGATGCGCAGAGCATGATGTCTGAAATCGGTGCCTGTATTTTCTTAATGCACGCCGCTTTGGAATTGCTGGTCGAACATGCGTTGGATATTTTAAAAGAGGCAATGCCGGCCTCTTCGCGTGAAATATGGTCTGTGCTTACTGACAAGCAGCGGTATCGGGTTGCTGAGCAGTATAAGGATCTTCTGCCGCTTGTATCTGGTGGACGCTCATTAGTGAAGGAATTGCCTGATCACTGGAACGCGTTTATGAAGCTTTGTAAGGCTAGGAATGGTTTTGCACACGAGGGAAAGCTGGTTGTGGAAGGGAATGAGCTATATTTAGACGATGTTAAAGAAATTTTCAGAAAGGTTAAAGAGATTGTCGATTTTGTCGAGGAGCTGTTGCCAATTGAAAAACGTCGGCAGCCTTTTTCCGGTGCGAAGATAGATATTGGAAAAAAACTAGCTGATCCAAATCCTGGCACAAATAGAAATGTAACTGTTCGTGTGGATACGATATAACTTGAGACGACGTACTGCGCTCTACCCCTCCCCACGCCGACGTTTTCCTGGAATGGAATCTTTTTTACTCCACCCTCACTACCCGATACTCCGTCCCCCCGCTCTCATTCTCCACCCGCACCGTTTCCCCGACTTTCCGGTTCAGCAACGCCGCCCCCACCGGCGACAAATGCGAGATCCTCCCTTGCGACGGGTTCGCCTCGTGCGGCCCGACGAGCTGGTACGTCCGCTCCTTCCCATTCACCTCAACCGTCACCGTCGACCCCATCGCCACGCGCCCATCGTCGCTCGCCTGGGTGATGATCGCGCGCTTCAGGCGGTCCTTGATGATCATGACGCGGCCCTGCAGCCGGGCGAGTTTCGGTTTCGCCTCTTGATACTCCGCATTCTCCGAAAAATCCCCCAAGGTCAGGGCAAAACGCATCGATTCAAGGGCGGCGGGAAGATCGACTTTCTCGATCCGTTCCAGCTCACGTTTCAGTTTTTCCGCACCTTCTGGCGTCAAATAGACGACGTCGTCGCTCGTGTCCTGGTCGCGGAGCTGTTGGGAGGTTCGTTGGGGGAGGCGCATACGAGCTTATTCTTCGGCTTGCTTTTGCTTTCCCTTGGCGATCCCATAGCCGCCCGCTGATCCGGCCGCGAAGGCGATGGCGCCCGTAATGACTTCACCTAGGTATTCCGGCGCGTAAAATAAACAAGCGAAAAAGAGGGTCAGGAAGACGACGGTGATCACGAAAAAGGCGAGTAGTTGGACCTTCTGCTTCGGTGAGACGTGACGACGTTCCTCATGCGCGTAGTCCATCTCCTTCTCTTGCAGGGCGAGGATTCGGTCGACTTGCGCTTGCGTGGGCATGTACGCCTGCGTCTGGCTGCCGAAGATCTGCAACAAATGTGCGGTGACGGTCTCATCGATGAGCGGCAGGTCTTTCTTGCTGACGGCGAGCGCCTCTTCGGGCTTACGGACTTCAGTTGGCATGGTTGAGCTGGCGGTCGCGCCGGTAGGAGAATGAGAGCAGGTTCTTGCCGTTCGATGCTGGGTGAAATTCAAGGCGCTGCAATTGCTTGCCGAGGAAGAGGTTGAATTCCTTGCGCAGGAACACGCCGAGCAGGAAATCGAACTGGGCGCGGTCGATCTTCTCCGCGCGGAGGTCGGCCTGCAACGCCTGCACGAAGGCAAACAGCTGGATATTGGAACGCGTATTCATAAGTCTGCCTTTACCGTACCAAGGGACGCCAAAAAAGGGAAGGCGCGGTGTCCCGTCGAAAAATCCCCTTAAACGCGTGATAAACGTGCAAAAATCCGGCTAGCCTTTTCCGGGTAGGCTTGCTATCGTCATCCTATTACTCTCGTTTTCTTTCCCTATGCTGAACGTTGGCGACAAGGCCCCCGCTTTCCGCTTGCTCGACCAGGACGGTCAGGAACATACGCTCGCCGAAGTGAAGGGGCAGTGGGCATTGGTCTATTTCTACCCAAAAGACGACACCCCGGGCTGCACGAAAGAAGCCTGTGGGATCCGCGATTCCTTCCCGAAATTCAAGAAGCTCGGCCTGACCGTCTTCGGTGTGAGCGTCGATTCCGTCAAGAAACACGCGAAGTTTGTTGAGAAATATCAGCTCCCATTCATCCTGCTCGCCGATGAACAAAAGGAGATGGTCGAGGCGTACGGCGTCTGGGGCAAGAAGAAATTCATGGGCCGCGAATACATGGGGACGAACCGCGTGAGTTTTTTGATCGATCCCAAGGGCAAGATCGCCAAGGTCTACCCGCAGGTGAAGCCCGAAGCGCACGCCGAAGAGGTCCTCGCCGACGTGAAGGCGCTCCAGGCCTAAGCATGGCGACGCCTCTTTCCGCGTCCGCCTGGACTAAGCGCCTGTTGGCGGAAGCTAATCCCGCTCGGGCGCGTCACGCCCAGCGCTTTTTCCGTACCGGCCCGGGGGAATATGGCGAAGGGGACCGGTTTTTGGGGATCACGGTCCCCGGATTGCGGTTCCTTGCCAGGGAGGCGAAGGCGCTGCCTCGTGAAGCCCTGGAAGGATTGCTCGCTTCGCCATGGCATGAGATTCGCCTCTTCGCGCTGATCGTCCTCACGAACCAGGCCCGACGCTTGAAAGAGCCTACGGCGCAAGCCGAACTCGCCGACTGGCTCTTTGCTCACCGCACCGCGATCAATAACTGGGATTTGGTCGATACCAGCATTCCTGTCATCTTCGGCGGCTGGAAACCCTCATCCGCCTGGAAACGAAAGATGGACAGACTGCTTCGTTCGAAGACGCTTTGGGACCGCCGCATGGCCATGCTCGCAACCTTTGGTTGGATGCGGCTGGGGGATTTGGATCCGTGCTTCGAATACGCCGAACGATTGCTTACGGATCGTGAAGACCTTATGCATAAAGCCGCTGGCTGGATGTTGCGTGAGGCGGGGAAGCGGGAGGTGGGGCGATTGCGGACGTTTCTGGATGCGCATGCGGCGGTGATGCCGCGGACGATGCTGCGGTACGCGTTAGAGAAGCTTCCTTTTGCGGAACGGAAGAGGTATCTCCTTGCGAAGAAACCAGGCGGGGCGGTTCGTCAGTAGGTTAATTTTACTAAAATAGATCCATTATGCCGCAACCAACCCAACACGCGATGTTCGCCGCCGGCTGCTTCTGGGGCGTCGAACAGGCCTTCCGTGATATCCCAGGCGTCGTTGATGCCGAAGTCGGCTATACAGGCGGGACCGTGCCGAATCCCTCGTATGAAGCCGTCTGTACGGACACGACCGGCCATGCGGAGGCCGTCCGCGTAACCTTCGACCCAGAGCGCGTTTCCTTCCGTGAGTTGGTGGACCGTTTTTGGAAGCTGCATAACCCCACGACCTACAACCGCCAAGGCCCGGACGTCGGCAGCCAATACCGTTCCGCCGTTTTTACCCTGGATGAGGCCCAACGCCAGGCCGCCGAAGCCTCGAAAGCCGCGGCACAGGCTAATTACCTGAGTCCGATCGTTACGGAGATCGTCCCCGCGGGTCCGTTCTATCGCGCGGAGGAGTATCACCAGCGCTACGTGGAGAAGCATGGGGGTGCGGCCTGCCATTTCTAGCGTTTATCGACGGTGTTCAGGGCGGGAAGAATCTGTTAGCCTGGAAGCATGAAACGTCGCTTCGCTGTCTTCGCCGGAATCATCGTCCTTGCCTTCTTCGCCTGGCGCTTCTTTTCGCTGCAGGGGTGGAAACAGAGGCTCGCAGACCTGGTCCCGTCGGTCATTCCGACGTCGACGTCCTCGTCGACGGGGCCCGTGTTTGCGGGAGACCGTTCGCGGCCGTATGTTGTGACGTTTGCGGGGGGAGAAGGAAAGTCGCTCCTCGCCTGGCAGCTGACCATAGACGACCGTGTCCATGGGTATGCCTACGCCGCAGCCGACGTCTATGAGGCTTACGGGGAGGTTGCGACCTCTACCGACCAGCTCCTGCTGACGGCCTATCGTCCCGATGGCGAAATCGTTGCGACGGCGACCGCGACATGGTTGGGGAATGCGGCCACGGGCACCATGGCCATGGGTTCGCGCACCTATCCGCTGCGGCTGACGGATGCGGCGACCACGACGGCTCGTCTGACCTTCGAACGGGCGGAGGGTCGTTGGGAGGATGCCGCCCGGCAAATGTCCTGCGACTTTTCGTTGATGTATCCCGTTGTCCAGCCAGCTGGTCCCGTTTCGCGTGGCGCAGCAGAACGCATGAACGCCGAAATCCGTCGTGCCTTTCTGACGCCCGTAACCTTTGCGTGGGAGGAGTATCGCCGCGGTGGTCCGCAGACGGCCGAACAGGTGAAGGAAGACTATCTCCGCGCCTGCCGCAACCAGCTTGAGGAGGAGGTCCGCGACCTCGGCGTCCCAGAGGAGGGGGGAGGGTTCCTGCGTCGCAGCGAATACACGTCGGTTGCCGTCACCTTCAACCGCGACGGGTACCTTTCCTTTACGGCCGACCGGTCCACCTACACCGGCGGCGCCCACGGGAGCGTCCTCCGTGCGGCGCATGTCTTTGATCTGCAGACGGGAGAGCCGCTAGAGATCGACCAGGTCATCCGTCCCGAGGTGGCACCCGTGTTTGGGCAACGGGTCGGCAACGACCTTCTCCGTGAATATCGCGACGGCCTCTTTGAGGAGAGCGCGACAAGGATCCAGGCGTTCGTGAACAGCGGGACGACCCGTGCCCGCACGCTTTGGGAAACGAACCAGTCCGGCCTCTCGACTTCGACGACGTTCTACCTGGTCCCCACGGGGATGCGGGTCGTGTTTCAACAGTATGAGGTGACCCCGTATGCCGTTGGAATCCCCGAAATTACCCTCCCATTCGCCCGTTGGCGTGACCTTGTCATGACCGGTCGGGCCTGGCCGTTCTAAGTCTAAATAGCCGTTTTTATGCTGCTCTGGCACGCCATCCTGCTGGGGGTGATTGAAGGGCTCACCGAGTTCCTACCGGTCTCATCGACGGGCCACCTGCTCCTTGCGACGGAGGGGTTAGGGCTGACCGACGCCTTTTCGCAAACGTTCGCGATCGCGATCCAGGCGGGGGCCATGGCGGCCGTATTCGCGTTTACCTGGCGCGAATGGTTGAAGCGAGGGGTTTGGACCCGCGTGCTTGCCGGTTTTCTTCCGACCGCGGTCATTGGGCTTCTGCTGTATCGGTTGGTCAAGCAATATTTGCTGCGCCCATCGATCGTGGTGGGAGCTCTCCTTGTTGGGGGCATCCTCATCATCGTGCTCGAGCGGTGGTTGCGACATGCGCGCCCTATCCCAGAAAAGATCCTACCCGTCGAGGGCATGACGCATCGCCAGGCATCGCTCATCGGAATGGCGCAAACGCTTGCGATCGTACCGGGTGTTTCACGATCCGCGGCCAGCATCCTCGGAGGCTTGTCGCTTGGGCTGCCGCGCGCGACCGTGGTGTCGTATGCGTTCCTGCTTGCCGTCCCAACGATTGGCATGGCGGCTGCGTATGACTTATGGAAACAGCGCGCGTTGCTTACGGCGGATCGCCTCGACCTGATTTTCGTCGGGTTCGCCGTATCGGCGCTTGTCTCATATATGGTTATCCGTTGGATGCTACGGTATGTGCGTACGCATGACTTTACCTGGTTCGGTGTCTACCGGATTGCGTTTTCGTTGCTCGTGGCCTGGTGGGTTTTGGGAAGGTGAGGAGCCGCATCAAGCCGCACGAATATAAAAATACGGCCTACCTGATCTGAGATCGGTGAGGCCGTGAGGGGGGGGGTCAGCGGTCGTTGGGTTCCCGCGTGCCCCGGGGGACGTGGATGCCGCAGATGCTGAGCGCGGCGAGCGTGACGCCGTCGATGAGGGTGCCGGCGTCGATGCGTGCACGCAGCTCCGCGGGAGAGAGGAGCTGGAGGGCGCCGATGTGTTCGAACGCTTCGGGCTCCTGCTTGTTGATGCGAGCGATCCGTGCCGTGACCACCGCTTGCGGATGGGCGAAGAAGGTGGTGTTGGTGTTCATCCACCCGACGAGGCGCAGGTCTTCGAGCTCGAGGCCGCCTTCCTCGAGGCCCTCGACCCGCGCGACACCCTTCACGAACCCGCTCACGTCACCGCCGACCTGCATGGGGGAGCTAGCGGCCTTGCTCGGATCGAGCATCCCACGTGGGCACTCGAGATTCCACTGGCCGAGACCCTCGGCCAGCTCTCGCCAGCGGTCCCCCTCGAGGAGGTTCCGGACGTAGCCGCTCGGGGGCGCGTCGGCGAGACGGGGCCCGATGAACCGGTAGTTGTTGACGAGGGCGACGCGTCCCTCTGCGTCGGACGCGATGATGATCGTGCCCAGGTCCTCGATCAGGATCGGCTGCTCGTACCCAGGCACGAAAGCCGGTGAGCTGCCTTCATCCGGGTTCTTGGGCTTGGCGGCGATCGGTACGGCCACCCATGCCTGCGCGAATCCGCGAGGGTTCGCGCGTACCTCGACGCCTTCGCCGGGAACCGCCTTCCATCCGGCGATGGCCCCGTGCTTGGCCCGGTCGAAGAGCGTGAGCCGACGGGAATCCTGCTGCCCGATCTCTGCGGAGTCGTGTTTTTTGCTGCTCATGGTGCGAATGCACCCCTTTCCGCGCCGCTTTCTGGCGGTCGCCGGACAAGTGAAGCGATTCCGTATACAGGCGTCAAGAGATTCTGTCAAGGGTCAACGGGCGGGGGCGCGACAAAAAAACCCGCACAATTGCGGGTTTGCGAGGGTTAGCGTCGGACCAGGAGCAGTCGAAACGTCCGCGGCTGCGGGCCGTCGTAGACGCTTTCGAGCAGGCGTTTGCCGTTCGGGAGGCGGACAACTTGGGGGTAGAACGTTCCTTCCGCCGCTTCGACGGTCACGCCCGGCGCGATGAAGTCAGCGAGGTCCGGGTGTGCGACGGCGAAGGTCCAGGTCTCGATCGGGAGCGGCGGCCGGTACCCGTTCGGGCTGGCATCCGTTCGTCGAGTGGACGCCAGGTCGACTTCGGTAGTCACTCGCCAGGGGAATGTCGGCGGCGTGTAGAGGTAGAAGATGCGCACGCCCGGGTCGGGCTGCAGGGTTGCCAGCTCTTCGGTGAGGGGGCGCCACCGCTCGAAGGCGGTGTACGCCACGAGCGGTGTCCGGGCGACAGGATCCGCCTCGCTGAGAAGACTGAGTGTCGTGGACGGGAGTTCCGTGTGACCTTCGGGGCGCTCGGCGTTCGGGGCCCGCCCGAAGGGGATCGTCCGATCGTCCACGTAGACCGCGTAGTGATCGGGTGGAAGCGTACGGTCGGAATGGCTTGCCATGGGTTCTCCTTGTGCGTCTTCTATACGATAAGTCGCGCGAAATGTCAAGGGTTACGGATCAAAGATCGACGGTTCGAGCTGCTTTCCACGAATCTGATCCGCAAGGCGAGACCCGCCATAAATCGAGGGTAAAATACCCACGCCGTTGCAACCGAGGTTGTAATAGAGGTGGGATTCCTTGGGGTCTTGGCCTACGACCCGTACCCCGCGCTTCGTGTAGCCCATCAACCCGTGCCATTTGAAGAGGAAGGGTTTTTTTTGGTCATGCGGCCGAATGTTGCGCACGGCGGCTTTTAGCGCGTGTAACGGCTCCGAGGGGACGGCGATGGTGCGGAAATACGGTTCTGTTTCCGGCAACGGACGTTCTGGACCGCCCCAGCAAACGAGACTGCCATGCGAAAACGGCCGACGCGTGAGGTAGGTGTAGGCGGATTCTTCACGATAGTTCGTGTCGAGGTAGCTGATGGCGGTCGGCGAGGCGGCAGGCGTCTCGTAGCCGGCCATGTATCCAATGATGCCGCGCACCGTGTCATGAAAACGGCGGTCGAGCTTGGCGCCGTCACGCCCAATAAGGTGGAACGACTCGAATCCGTTCGTGCACAGGATGACGTCACGCGCCTGGATTTGAAAACGTAGCTTGGTATCGATGGCGGCACCCCGTTCGTGGAAGGTGATCGTGTGGACGGGCGTTTCCTCGAGGACCATGAACCGTTCAGGAAAACGTTGGAGCAGCGTGGCGGCGATCTCTTCGGTGAGGGCGGCGCTGTTCGTGACGCCTTTTTTGGCGGATTGGACGCCGATAAACGTGGAATCCGTGGTCTCGATGAGGCCGAGCACGTCTTTTCTGGGAAGCGCGGTGAACAAGCCATCCGCACTGCGGGGGAGGTGGAGGTTCGGCAAGGCCTCCTCCACGAGGTAGAGAGGGAGGGCGGGCAGGCGAAGCTCCTCGCGCAGGCGCGCCGTCTTGAGGAACATGGCGAGGGCGGCCTGGTCGCGGAAGCCGACGTATCCCGGGAAGCGGTGGATGGGGGTCTGGAGCGCGAGGGCGTCCTTGAGGCCGTCAAGCAGGTCCCAGGCGGATTCGACGCTCTCCACGGCGCGCGCCGCCCGTTGTGGGCCAAACTGTCGGACGAGGTCGGGGAGTTGGCGCTCGAAGTACGAGGCGATCTGCCCGGCATTGTGTCCGGTCGCTCCGTGCGCGAGGCGCGTCGCCTCGATGAGGAGGACGGAGCGGTTCGTGCGCAGCAGCGTAAAGGCGGCCGTCATGAGGCCGGCGATGCCGCCGCCCACGATCACCAGGTCCTCCTGCCGGTGCTGGTCGAGGCGGTAGAGGGCGCGGGTGCGCTCGAGCTGGTGGAGCCAGGGCGAATGGTTCATAGAAGGGACGATGACGGAAGTATACCATGCGTAAAGGGAGCGGCGGGGTGTGCTATACTCAGCGCAACTATGGAACAGATGCTCAAGGTGTCCTTTTGGCAGACCGTCCTGTTTCGCTGGCGTGGTGCCCTGTGTTGGGAGCGAGGGGCGGCCATGGCGTTCTTTGCCCTGTTCTCGATCGCCCCATTATTTGTATTGCTATTGTCGCTGCTCGACCGGCTGTTCGGGATGGGGGTCGTGCGCGGCGAGATCTATACGACACTGGTACGGGCCTTGGGCGGTGCGACAGCGGAGGCGATCCGGGCTCTCCTCCTGCAGCCGAACCTCTTCCAGGGCGGTGCGCCGACGATCTTCGCGAACGCGCTCCTCACGGCGATCGGCTCGGCGGCCCTGTTCCGCCACATGCAACGCTGCCTCACCATCATCTGGCATCGCCACGAGGAACGGAGCGAGTCCTCCTCGTATTTTTTGAGCAGTTTTCTGCGTTCCTTCTTCGCGTTAGGCGCCTTGACCGTTTTCGTGGTCGGTGGCCTCTTTCTGCTGGCGAGCGCGATCCTCTTTGGGCCGATCGTGAAACGCTTGGTGTTCGGGGAGGGGATCCCGCCCTTCTGGCCGATCCTATTTTCGGTGATGGCGCTGTTGGGGTCGACGGGGATCTTTGCGGTCTTGTATGGCACGCTGGCGCGGGAACGTCCCTCGTTGCGTCGTTTGAGTATCGCGTCTGGGATCGTGTTCGTGAGTCTTCTTTTCGCGAAGGTCTTGATCAGTTCGTTCAGCCAGACGAAGGCCCTGTTCTCGTTGTTTGGGACAGGCTCGGCGGTCGTCTACCTGTTACTTTGGTGTTTTCTATTGGCACAGGCCTTCCTGTTTGCGGCCGTGGTCGCGGGGGTGCGGACGGAGCGGTAGCTTTCTCTTTACGTGAGGGTATTTTTTGCTTTTGAAGGGCTGTTCGTACGACAAGGGGCTCCGCCCCCTCGATTATTGACAGAAACGGAAAAAAGGGGTTACCTTCTCTATATCGGAGGCCTATGGAAAAGGAAGAGCAAGAGAAGCCGAAAGGAGGGTTCGGCAAGAGGACCATCGCCCGCCTTGCGGATGGGCGGACGATTGGCGCGTTCATCCGGGCCGCCAATGGGGAGCCGCCTCGCCCTGGGGATGTAGGCTATCAGCCCGTCTCCGAGCTCGCGCCCGGGATCGCGGCCAGGCGGCGGCCGTCTCGCCTGCGGTTCGTTCTGGTGTGGTCGACTGTGATCGTGCCGTGCACGATCCTCGTCGTTGTCTTGGTCTACGGGCTGGTCATCCTCGTCACCCGCCTGCTCGGCCTCGCCTGAGGCGACTCACTCCCTTCGGAGTGTTTTTTCTTAATCTGTTTTCTTGTAACGGGTGTTTACGCTATACTCTCCCACGTGTCCCGTCCCTTTTCGGCGCGCGGTGGTGGAAGTCCTCGGCCGAGCGCAGGCGTCTCCTCGACGCGCCTGCTGCTTTTGGCGATCGGCTGCGTCCTTCTTGGCGTGCTGCTCATTGCCCGGTTTTTCCAGTTGCAGGTAGTCGAGTACGCGTCATACCAGGTCTTGGCCTCCGACCAGCACGCCCTGCAGAAGGCTCTTACGCCTCGTCGTGGGACGATTTACGTGCGCGACCGGGCCGATGGGCGTCTCTATCCCATTGCGAAGGACCGTGACGCCTGGCAGATCTATGCCGTCCCCCGTGAGATGCCTGATCGGGCGGCGGTCGCGGAGCGCGTTTCCCAGATCCTGGGGAAGCCGAAGGAGGATTTCTTGCCCCGATTGCTTGCTCCCACCACGACCTATCTCGTCCTCGAGCGGGACGCTTCGTATGAGCGCGTCGAGGAGCTGCGTGCCGCCAAGTTGCCGGGGATCGGCGTGCAGGCCGGCGCGGCCAGGCTCTATCCGGAGCCCGGTATTGGCGGGCAGATCTTGGGGTTCATTTCCTTGGATGACCAGAACCAACGCGTCGGTCGCTACGGTCTCGAAGGGTATTTTGATGATGTTTTACGAGGCCAAGCCGGTTCCATCGAGGCGGAGCGTGACGCACAAGGGCGCCGCCTCACTACCGGCTCGATCGAGCTCACGAAAGCGCGTGACGGGAGTGATGTCGTCGTCACCCTCGACCGGCGGATTCAATACGAGGCGTGTGCAAAGCTGAAGGAGGCCGTCGCGCGGTTCGAGGCGACGGGTGCGTCCATGATCATCGTCGATCCGCGGGATGGGTCGCTCCTCGCCATGTGTTCGGTCCCGGATTTCGATCCCTCCTCGTACCGGACCGTCAAGGATATCGCGCTCTTCAAC
Organism: uncultured Gammaproteobacteria bacterium; assembly: GCA_964623645.1. GTDB lineage: Bacteria > Patescibacteriota > Patescibacteriia > 2-12-FULL-60-25 > 2-12-FULL-60-25 > JAGOUA01. The sequence continues at coordinate 76,529 of CAZURG010000002.1, forward strand.
AACCCGAACATCTTTTATCAGTACGAGCCCGGGTCCATCTTCAAGCCGGTGACCCTGGCGGCCGGACTCGATAGCGGCAAGATCACGCCGCGTTCGACCTACGTCGACAAGGGGGAGGAGAAGATCGACCAGTTCACCATCCGCAATTCCGATAAGAAGGCCCACGGGACGCAGACCATGACCGATGTCCTCGAGAAATCCCTCAATACGGGGACGATTTACGTGCAACGGCAATTGGGGAAGGATCTCTTCCGCACCTACGTGCAGAAGTTTGGCTTTGGCGAGCGGACAGGCGTCCCCTTGTCGACCGAGGTGAAAGGGGACGTCTCCGCTCTCAAGCGGGCTGGCGAGATTTTCGCCGCGACCATCTCGTTCGGGCAAGGCCTGGCCGCGACGCCGCTCCAGATGGTGATGAGCTATGTCCCGTTGGGGAATGGGGGAACGATGTACCGTCCGCGGATCGTCGAATCGATCCTCCATCCGGATGGCCGAAAGGAGCCGGTCGCGCCGCAGGTCGTGGGTCCGATCATCTCGAGCCGGACCTCACATCTGATTTCTGCGATGCTGGTGGATGTGGTCGAGAATGGGCACGGCAAGCGCGCAGGCGTGCCAGGATATTATGTCGCCGGCAAGACAGGAACGGCCCAGATCCCGAACCCGAATGGCGGCTACCTTGCAGATGCAACCATCGGTTCGTTCGTAGGGTATGTGCCTGCCGAGAAACCACAGTTCGTGATGCTCGTGAAGATCGACCGCCCGCAGACCGTCCAATTCGCCGAATCCTCGGCGGCCCCGATCTTTGGGGAGATGGCCAAGTTCCTCGTTTCTTACCTGCAGATCCCTCCCGAGCGACCCATCAAGCAGGCCCCGGTCGTGCCATCCGTCGAGCCGGAGCCGCTCATCCCACCCTCTCCGGTCGCGCCCCCGGCCGTCACCAACTGATCCCCTCCGGCCTCTTCGCCCTGTTCTGACCCTGTGTTATGCTCGAATTCCTATGCAATCCTTGCTTGACGCATTGACCCGTCTCTTAGGCGCGATGGCGAAAAAAACCTTAGCCCGTGAACAGCCGCTCATCATCGCCGTGACCGGTTCAGTGGGGAAGTCCTCGACCAAGCAGATGCTGGCCGCCATCGTGCACGCGGACACGCATCCGCAGGTCCGCGTGACGGCGAAGAATTATAACAACCAGATGGGCGTGCCGTTGACCGTGTTTGGTCGTCCGGCGCCCGGCCGTTCACCATTCGTCTGGGCGGGTCTCTTGTGGACGGCTTTTTTGCATGCCTTTGGGTTCCGTCAGACGGGTGTCCAGACCTTCGTGTTCGAAATGGGCGCGGACCATCCAGGCGACCTCGCTCTTCTGACGGATATTGCCCCGCCGTCGCTCTCGATCATCACGGCCGTCACGCCAGAGGATACGGACTGGGCCCCGGTCCATGCCGCCAATTATCCGTCGATCGACGCCGTCGCCCAGGAAAAGGCCACCCTCGTGCGTCGCCTCTTGCCGGGCGGGACCATGGTCCTGAATGCGGATGATGCGCGCGTCCTCGCCATGCGAAACCAAAACCCGGGCCATGTCCTGACGTTCGGGACGTCTGTGCAAGCGGATGTTCAAGTTGTGAAAACCCATGTCCGTCTTGAGGAAACGCCGACCGGCCGGCTTCCTGTTGGATTGGAGGTGCGGTTAGCAATCTTACAGCATGTGTATACCGTCTATCTCCCGGGCGTCTTCGGACGCTCGATCGCATTTTCCCTAGCGGCTGCCGCGGCTGCGGGCTTGGCGCTCGATCTTACGGCCGAAGAGATCATCGCGGCGTGCGCGCAAGGGTTTCAGTCGCTGCCGGGTCGCGTCCGTCTGATTCCTGGAATCAAAGGGACGATGCTGCTTGATGATTCGTATAACGCCTCCCCGGTTTCCGTGTTGTCTTCCTTGCGCGATCTGTCCTCTCTAGCCCTCGATCCCTCGCGCCAACGCAAGATCGCCTGCTTGGGGGAGATGCGTGAGCTGGGTCCAACTTCTGCGGCCTTACATGAGCGGATCGGGGCTGAAGCGGCCCGTTTGGGGATCGACCAGTTGTGTGTGGCTGGTGCCCAGGCCGAGGCCTATCGCGCCGGCGCCCTCTCCGCCGGTTTTCCGGAAACGGACGTGCACATCTTCGAGGATACTCCCGAACTCGCCTTGTGGGTGCAGGACATCCTCAGGCCGGGCGACGTAGTCCTCGCAAAAGCCTCTGAGGGGCCGCGTACGCTCACGGTGAAAGGCGTACGCATGGAGCGTCTCGTTAAGGAACTCATGGCGGAGCCAACCCGTGCCGCCGAGCTTCTCTGTCGCCAAGAACTTGCTTGGGGGATGCCGCGTTAATCTTTCATTTATGAATCTCATCTTTCTCGTCCGTCTCGTCGAAGCGCTTAAGCGCCTCTTCCGTTGCCGTACCTGGCATGTCGAAGCGGCGTTCGTGTTTCTGGTTCTCGCCTCGACCGCGCTCCTTTCTGGTCGTGGTCGGATCGAATGGATCGGGGTGGTCGCCGTCTGGTTCACCTTCATGCACGCGTCCGTTTCAAACCGGTTGGAAGAGATGGAAGCGAAGCGCGTCCAGGAATCCGGCCTCATAGGCGTCGATTGCTATCGTTGGAGCACGCGGTACCTGTTTTTGAAGGAAGCCTGCTGGCTCTTGTATTTTCTCCTGCTCGGTGCTTGGTCGGCGCTCGTGGGGACGGCAATCTTTCTAGCGTATAGCCCGTGGCGACGGTTGTGGCGGAAACATCATGTTCGGAAAAGCGCCTAAGCTCGGCGCTTTTTTTGCGTATGAAAAAGCCCCGAACATCGTTCGGGGCAGGGGCGCTCACTCGGTCTTCGGCTGTGCGGCCAGGAAGCGTTCGCGCTCGGCCGCATTGAAAACCGGCTTGTCCACGAACTCCGGCCAGGGAGCGGCCGCGCGTGTGCGCTTGTAGATCCATTCTTTGTTTCGGTCGATCCCATCCCGTTGAAGCCAGATGGTCATCGGGGCGTGCTGGAGGTGGCGTTGGATATCCGCCAACGCCTTCTTCCCGATCCGGCAGAGGCCTGCTTCTTGCGCTCGAGCGAGGACGGCGCTCGCTTTCCCGCCCTGCTCGGGCAGAAGCTCGACCAGGGCGAGGAAGAGGAACGCCCCGGCATGCGTATTGCCATGCTTGTCCGAGAGTCTCATGAAGAGGTCCAGCCGCTCTTCCTCGGTGCAGGATGGGCGTTGTTCTGCCGCCGCCGCGTTCCTTGTCGCCTTTGGTGGCGGTGCGGTCGGAGCTGGGGCGATCGGACGTTCAGATGGAGAAGGTTGGGCGAGCGGCGGGCGGAGGTATGGCGGTGCCAGCAGCTTCGGGGCCAGGGGGGTCTCGAGTTCGCGCAGGGCTTCGAGGCGTCGTTCGAGTCGTTCACACGCCTCCGTGAGTTCGTCACAGGTCGCGCGCAAGGTGTCGAGCGACTGGTCCATCTCGGTGAGGCGACCCTCGAGCTGCGCTCGTTCGCTACGGAGTTCCGCCGCCCACTCCCCATCGGCCTTGCGGAGGGCCTGCAGGAGCGTCGGCTTGCGGCTCATGAGGCGGCTCCGTTCCGCGGCCTGCGCCTCATGCGCTTCCGCCAGACGGTCTTTGGCCTCTTGGAGGGCGGTCCGGTGTGCCTGGAGGGCCGCCGCCACCTCCGCTTCGCTTGTCACGTTGACCGATCGTGCCGATCGGGCAGAGGTGTTCAGTGATGTGGCCGGAATGGTCGTCGGGCGCGCCTCTTCCTGTTGACGGGCTTCGGCTAGTTCTACCTGCAGGTTATGGATCTCCGCGGCGTGGGCCCGCTCGGCGACTTCGCGAAGGGCTTCCGCGGTCGCCATGTAGGCAGCGCGGTCTTCCTTCATGCGTGCGATCTCCGCCTGCGCGTTCGCGAGATGGGCGGCCGCGTGCGCCTGCTTGTCGGCGGTGCGCCGCATGCCTTCCATCTTTTCCTTCAGCCGTTCGAGGGCGATGGTCGCCTCATTGCGGGCCACAGCGAGTTGCGTGGATTCCGCCTCGAGTGCCTCGATCCGTTCCGTGAGCTGTACCGTCCGTTCGGCGGCGGCGATCCGTACCGCTTCTTCGGCGGCCGCCATCTCGTGGGCGTCCTTTCGCTTCTTGAGCTCGTCGTATGAGCGCTCCACCGCTTTCTTGGCGGCTTCGACGCGTTCGATCCAGGCGCGCAGCAGCTGTTCCTCGTGCTTTCCCTTCGCAAGGGCGGCTTCCTGGGCCTCGCAGGTCTTGCGGAGGGCTCGATACTGCTCTGCGATCTCCGTCAGAGGCTTCAGTTCCTTGTTCAGCCGCGTGATCTCTTGGTCCTGGTGGTTCGCGAGGGCCCGGTTTTGGGCCGCGGTCGCCTTCGCGATCTGCAGTTCCTTGTCGAGCAGGTCGATCTGCCTCAGCCGGGCGGCGCTTTCCTCGGTCAGCCGCGCGATGATCTCGTTCTGTTGCGCGGAGACCTTTTCCAAGTCGTGCTGAAGCGTGTTCAGGCGCTCGACTTCCTCGTACAGGAGGTCACGTTCGGCGGTGAGGTCATACAGGGTCGGGTTCGGACCGGCTAGTCCCGCGAACGCGGAAGGGGTCGTCGGCAGCGCATTTGCGCCATCATCGGGCGCATGGCTTAGAGCGTTGGGCGTGTCCATCGATGCTCCTATGGGCTTGTTCCCGCTTCCGAAGGAAGGGGATGGGGCATTTTGACCATAAAAAAGGATTCTTGTCAACCGGTCCGGCAAAAGAAAAAGGACCCGGTGAAGGGTCCTAGGGTGTTCAACCGCCCCTGCGGCGGCCGGCGTTGGACAGAGCCTGGAGCGTGAGCTCGACCTGACGCTTGCGGGCGTCGCGTGGGGTGCGGCTGCCGCCGTTCTCCAGGTCCTTGGCGACGGCCCCCGTGAGCTCCTGGACGGCGAAGAAGAAGAACTCCGCCCTCCCCAGCCGTTCGCAGAAGGGATGTTCGTGATTGATCTCGATAGCCTGCCCGTCGCCGCTCAGGCTGGCGTACTCCGGATTGCCCTTGTTGGGGACGCCCTCGAAGTAGTAGTCCTTGTTGCCGATGCGGAACCGGGCGGTCTTCGAACGTCCCGGTCGGGTTCCGCCACCGCCACCGCCACCTCCGCCCGTTCCTCCCTCGCGTGGGGGCGCGTCGGGGTTCGGCTTCTGTTCCGGCTCCGGTTCTGGGTACGGGGGCCGCGTTCCCTCCGGTCGGTTCCCGCGTCCGCTCGCCGGGCCGAAGGCGGCGACGAACAGTTCGCATACCTCCTTGAAGGTCTCCGCCGCCTTGCCATGCGCCGCCGTCCGGTCACCGACCAGCTCATCGATCCGCTGGCGGGCCTGCCTGCTGGTGAGCAGCCGGTAAAGCGCTGCGCCCTCCTCGCTCTCCCAGTACCCGCTATCGAGCCCCTTGCGGCTGCTCTCCATGTGGGCCAGGAGACCCGGGTAACGGAGGTAGCCCGTCACGTCCGGTCGGTTGAGCGGATGGATCTTGACCCGCACTTCCGGAAGGAAGCAAATCGGCAGGCCGGAATCCTCGTCACAGAGGGCGATCCCGTCCTCGTTTCCCTCCGTGGCCGCTTCCGCGTGAAGGAAGGCGGTCTGCATCCCGCTCCCCAGGGCGATCGGGGTCCCGCTCACGCGCGGGGCCGACAGCGGTTCGCCGTTCAGCGCGATCTTCACCGCCCGATCCGCCCCGCGCGGCAGGCGCGCGGGCAGCTTCTCGAAGAGTTCCTTCGCCGTGACGATCGGGGAGGGGATCACCACGACCGTGAAGGAACCGCGGATGCCCCGGTAGCGCCCCAGGAGGGGATCGTCTGCCGAGAGCGTCCGTTCTTCTGCCCCGATCTCCGCCTCCAGCAGCCGTTCCGAGATGGTGAGCTGCGTCACGGGGCCGGTCGCCGCGGTTCGTGTCAGCCAGTGCGCGATCGCTTCACCGTCGCGCGCGCCGCTCAGTCCCAGGGCGGCCATGCGTCCCATCTGGTTCTGGTTGCCGCCGCCGTTGCGCAGCGGCTCGTCGCGCTTCGGTCCGAAGTGGAAGAAGCGTTCCAGGTCGAGGGGAGTGAAGCCAAGGCCCCTGTCCATGATGAGGAGGGTGCCCTTCTCGAGCCAGATCTCGATCTCGGCGGCTTCGCGATGGTTCCAGCGCGTCGCCCGTTCCGGGTCGCGGGCCATTCCAGCCGCCCAGCCGTTGCGCACGAGCTCCATGATGCAGCCGATCCGGCCGTACATCTTGCCGGCGAGCTGGTCCCGGTAGACCCGCCCAGACGTCTTCAGGCGGTGCTGCTTCGTTCCGTTTGTCATGTCTTTCTTCCTCCGAAGACTTCTTCAGGGCTGAGATGTCCCAGCCCGTGGTGTTGAATGGTTGGATCCTTGTCCGCCCCGATCAGGGTCAGGATCTGTTGGCAGAGCCTGGCCATGTCGCGCAGATCGTTGCGGTCCACCTGCTCCGTCTCGACGCTGGCCCGGACGAGGTCCACGAGCGGCCCCAGGAGCGTGAGCGACCGTTCGAAGAGCGAGATCCCGTACTTGGGGGCGCGCGTCGGCGGGGGAGGCGGTTCCGGTTGCCGTCCCCGCCGGACCAGCTCCGCTTCCAGGATGTCCGTGTCGATGATCCTGAGCAGGGCCAGCGGATCGACGGTGGTCGCTGGCTCTTGTGTGGGCGGGGTATTGAGCGGGGGTGCATCGGGCGGCGGTGCAGGCGGAGGGGTGGATGGAGGTTCTCGTGGCGGAAGATCGAGGGAGGATTCCGTTCCCACCCCTTCTTTCGCGTTCCGTTCCCCCTCCGGCTCGTCTTCATCCGCACGCAGTTCCGTCGCGGGACGCGCCCTCATCCGTCTCACGTCCACGGTCGCCTGGAGACGTTCCTGCTCGATGAACGGGAGCAGGTCTTCAGGAATCGGCCGGTTATGCCTGCTTGCCAGGTCCACCAGCATGAGAAAGACGCGGCGCATCTGCTCCATGCTGGTGTGGCTGTTGCGCGGGTTGCAGATCTCATTGACGAAGTGCGCCGCTTCCCCGAGCGCGCTGGCGATCTTTCCGCCATCCTTGTAGACGCTCGGCATAAGAACGTCCCGGACCCTGCGGGCGTGGACGGCGTATCGCTCAAGCTCGTCTTGAGATGCCTGTTCGGCGGCCTTCACCCGATCGATGAGCTGCGCGTCGCAGAGCTGGTCGAGAAGGCGGTCCGCCACTTCGGGGATCTCGAGCTGCTTCAGCGCCTGGTTCTTCAGCTCGAGCAAGTCCGTGACGAGCGCCGCCTGCTCGCCGAATCCGGCCGCGAAGATCCATCCGCGATACTCTCGGCAGATCCGCACGCGCGTTTCCTGGACCATGAAGAACAGGTTCACCACCTTTTCCGGGAATCGGGTGAGTGACCAGTTGCGATCGCCCATCTTCGTGCAGGCATCGAAGAGCGTTTGCGCTCGTGCGAGGAGGTTCCGCTCTTCCGTCGGGAGGGTCTGTGCGGCCTTGCTGCCGTGGGCATATGCCAGTAGTCCAGGGAGGAGGGCGGCCCGGTCCGTGATCGCGCTTTCGCGGTCGGTGAAGCGCTTCAGCGCGACCCCGCTGCTGTTGAGCCGGCGGGCGATGGTTTCCAGCGGTTCGTTCTCTTCCTTGAGGCGCTCGGTCACGAGCCGATGGATCAGCGTTTGTGTCCGGCACATTTCGAGGACGAGCGCTTGCCGCTTGAGCAGTTCCTCGGCGCGTTCGGTCTGATGCTTCTTGCCCATGGGTTTTCACTTTCGGTCTTGCGTAGGGCCATTCCCAAAAGGCGCCGCAGCGCCCTTCGAGATGGCGTGATCTAGACAGGATTTTTCTGATTTGTCAAGGGGGGGGCGGGTGGCTATGAGATGGGCCGATCCATCGATCCCTTGACAAAATCCCCGATTTCGGACAGGATCGCCCGAGCCGCTTGCGGCTTCGGTTTTCCTGCCATGATGGAGGCATCATGTACGATTCTGCTCCAAAAGATGAGATTCTGCGCTTCGTGTTCGGTCTCTTGTCCCGTGACCTCGGGGCAGCCCATCTGAGTCCGTCCGACCTCCGTTGCCTGACTCTCGGCGGCCAAGGCAAGGACATCCGCTTCCTGTCGGGCAAGGGGGTTCCGGAAGAGGGGATCTTCGTCGTCGAGCGTGAGCGCGCCCGCAGCCTTCAGCTCGAGCGTGAGCTCCCGCACGTGCGTCACTGCCGCGGGGACCTGGGCCAGTTCCGCCGGGTCTTCGAGCAGATGTGCGGCGTCGAGACGGGGATCAACCTCTTCAACTGCGACCTTGATGGGACGGTCGAAACCTCCATCGCGGGCATGCGGGAGGTCGTGCCGCTCCTGAAGCGCGCCCGTGGCCCCCGCTTCCTCTTCCTTGTGACGGCGGATGCGCGCCGTAACGTGGCGCTCGAGGACATTCCGGGGGTCGCCCGTCGTGCCCTCCGGCAGTTCGGCTTTGATGAGGATGGGCGCCGCGCCATCGAGCGTTTCTGGGCCCTTCTCTGGGCTCGTCACCGCCGCGAGCCTCCGGCGACGGATAGGAGAGATCCGGCCAACCCGTTCAAGGTCTCCCTGCGTGAGCTTTCCGCGTTCACGCACATCGTCTCGGCCCTGCAGCCGGCCGAACTCGCCATCTCCGAGGCCTACCGCTGGACGTACGCGAGCGGTCCCGGGGCGCGGATGCGGGCGTTCCTCTTTGTCCTCGCGGACGAGAGGGATCCCGCGCAGCTCGCGTCGCGGTCTCTGGTCGCCATGGACCGGTCCCGGACCTGGTTGGTCCGTGGCCATGAGGCCATCGAGGAGCCCATTCCCGACGCTCCCGAGGCACTGCCCACCCTCCACGATCTCGCTACACGAAAGGATGTTCGTCGCATGATCGACAAGGTACGACCCCTGTCCGCCGTCCCGACCTCTTCCACTGGCCCGACCGTCAGCCCCCCGATCCAGGAGAAGATCGAGCGCATCCGTCGCGTCCTGAGCGACCACAACGACGTGACGCGCACGACCTTCGAGGAGATCGTCGCCCACGTACGGACCGATCCGCCGACGGATCCTGCCCTCATGCGTCGCACGATCGTGAACGCGTTGTGGGATGAGCTCTTTGGCGGTGAGTTCCCCGGGACTCTCCCTGGTGAGGTGGCTGTCGCCGTTCCGCCCGTTCCCGTCTCGCCCGCCGTGCCTGATCCGGCGATGCCCGCGCCTCCCGACGCTCCTCCGGGGAAGCCTCGGTCCAAGAAGCCTCCCGTCGTCCACTCGCGGTATCGCGCCAAGACGAGCCGCGCGGAACTCCCCGCGAACCATCTGCTTCGCC
>CAZURG010000003.1:0-18261 GCA_964623645.1 uncultured Gammaproteobacteria bacterium
GAGAGTGCGTGAGCTTCCATCCCGGGAACAAGAGGCGAGTTCTCGAACCGAAAAAGAGGGCGTCCTGGCCCGAGACCGGCCCTCCCTCCCGGGAAAAGGCGGGCCGCGGGGCGCCAGCCCCACCCCTCTGCCGGGAGGCACCGTTCTTCTCTTCATTTTGACAAAAAACCCCAAAGATGTTATCTTTTTCCTCGTAAATAAGGCCTCTCGGGCCTTTTAAAATCGCCTTTAGATTATGAACCCCGCAAAGCAATTTGTGAGCTATCTCCGCTCCTCCAAAGCAGAGCTCGAAAAAGTCGTTTGGCCCACCAAACAAGACGTCATCCGCTACAGCACCCTTATCGTTGTGGTAAGCTTAGTGGCAGCGGTCTTTTTCGCCCTGCTCGACAGCGGGCTCCAGCAAGGCATCCGCGCCCTCATCACGCGCAAGACCCCGGTGACCGCGACACAAGCGCCCGTCACCACGATCCCGCAGGACTCTCTACAAGTGACCCCAGAGATCACGACGGAGGCCGTCCCCGTGACCCCCGGCCAGGAGACGGACAACGTCATTACCAGCTCTCCGACCCGCTAACCCCCTTCGCTCTTTCCACACCCATATGGCCAAACAAGTCGCAAACTACGGACGGCGCTGGTACGCCATCCACACCTACTCTGGCTACGAAGAGAACGTCTCCGACAGCCTCAAGCAGCGTATCGAGACCCTGAACATGCAAGACTACGTGTTCGGGATCCTCGTCGCAAAAGAGAAAAAAGTCCGCCTCAAGAACGGCAAACGCCGCGTCATCGAAGAAAAAATCTACCCCGGCTACGTCCTCGTCGACATGATCGTGAATGACGAATCGTGGTACGTGGTCCGCAACACCCCCAACGTGACCGGCTTCATCGGCACGGGCACCACCCCGACCCCGCTCGCAGAGAAAGAGGTCGAAGCGATCCTCAAGCGCGTCACCTCGACCGAAGCCAAGCCGGAGACGACGGTCGACCTCAGCGAAGGCGTCGCGGTCACCATCGTCGAAGGCCCCTTCAAGACGTACGAGGGCAAGGTCAGCGAAGTCGACGCCCAGCGCGGAAAGGTGAAGGTTCTCGTGAACATGTTCGGCCGCGAGACGCCGTTGGAACTGGATTTCCAGCAGGTGCGGAAGATCTAGAAAAAAAGAAGGCCGCGGCCTTCTTTTTAGTACACCCACGGATACGGTGTGACTTGACATTTCTCGCACTCAGGATTATTAGAGTAGCCCAGCAGCCATCGAATTCGGAACCAACGGGACGGATCATGACCAACCACGCTCACCCCAAAGACGCCGACCGCAACCGGACGCGCAGCAAAACAAACGCCCCGCGGAATGAAGAAGGGCGCAACAAGCAAAAGCCGGGGAAGAGCCACATCTTCGCCCCGCGAGCCGTCCCTTCCGGCAAGATCACCCTGACTTACCCCTCCTCCCACAAGCACGGGGAACCGCCTCCCGGAGACAATGCGGCGGGGGAAATCATCACCGTCTGCTGCGAAGGCGAGTGCGCTTATGGCATCCTGTGGAGCGGCGCCCTTCAAGGCGAATGCTCCGAGCCGGACGGATCCGTCATCATCCATCTGACTGGCGGTCTCACGCTCGATTCCCGCGGCAACAGGGGATCGCCGGTCCTGAAGGCCCTCAACCTCTACCCGCTCACGATCCGCTTCGGCGAAGACGTCTACGTCGTTGCGCTTGCAGAGGAAGCCGTCCTGCGAATCAAGGCGGCCACGGACACCTGACCACCCCCCCCCGAGACCCCTCGGGTTTTTCTCTTTCTTGCTCTGTCGGCTGTTGACATTTCCGCAAAAAGGCGCTTCAATCGCTTCCGCACGGATCACCGAGTACAACCCCGAACACAGGAGAGAGGCGATGGCTGACCACGACTACGCAGATGACGAACGCAAGCGGCAAGAACAGGCGACCGCAGAGAACGGACGACGGCAGGAGATCATGGACGAGCATCTCTTCCCGGAACGGATCGTTCCGGGAGGGCTGGTCCACCTGTCCCTGCCCGGGCCAGACAAGCACGGGATGTGCCATCCCAACGCGGGCGCAACGGCCGTCATGGTCGCTTTCGCCAGCCTGAGCGTGTACGGCCTGGCCTGGCAGGGGAAGGTGGAGAAGACCCGCGACCTGCGCGGTGGCCTAACGATCGAGTCCCCCGGCCAGGAGAAATCGGACATCCTCCGAGGCCTCAACTTCTACCCACTGATCATCCGCTACGGCGAAGAGCGGATCGTGATCGTCCTCTCACCGGACGCCATCAAGCGGATCAACGACGCCACCGCCCCCAAGCCCGGGCGATGAGCGCTTTCCCGAGACCTCTCGGGATTTTTGTTTGCAGAGGAATCCGCGTTAGGGCCGAACCTTGACGCATCTCGTGCTTTCTGTTAGCGTTCGCAAGCCAAGGAGGCCTACATGCCCGAAAAAAACGCAACCGCAACAGCGACCCACCCGACACGTCCAACAGGGGCCGTTCATCCCAAGCTCCTCGGCCAGTTCACGGCCCGGACCGTTCCCGGTGACATGCTCACGATCACTCCGGCGCCCGCAGCGAACCTCCCCGAAGTACGAGCAGATCAGCAGACGGTCAGCCTGACGATCGGCGGGCAGACATACCACGGACTCATGTGGAGCGAGCGGCTCCACGGGAACCTGGTACTTACCATCGGGATCACCATCGAAACGGCGGGGCACAGGCGCCCACACGCCCTGCGCGACGCGGGAATGCACCTGCTGCACATCCGGCAAGGGACACAGAAGCTGATCATCGCCCTGCCGAGCGCCGCCCTGCATCAGATCGACAAGCTGACCGCCACAGGCTGAGCACCCCACCACCCGACACCCGTCGGGTTTTTCCTTTTTTGCCCAACCCTTGCCTTTTTCCCCATTCCCTGCTTTAATACCCCCATCAGGACCGGGGAGGCTCGTCCGCCCGAGCACGCTTCTCGCCCCAGTCCGTTGATTCAACATGGGCGCGACGTGTGAATCACCATTATGGCAAAGAAAATCAAGGCCCTCATCAAGGTTCAGGTCGTCGGTGGCAAGGCGAACCCGGCTCCCCCGCTTGGTCCCGCCCTCGGTCAGCACGGCATGAACATCGCGGAATTCTGTCAGAAGGTCAACGCCGCCACGCAAGACCGCGCCGGCGAGGTCGTCCCGGTCATCATCAGCCTGTACGAGGACCGCTCGTACACCTTCATCCTCAAGACGGCCCCGGTCGCCGAGATGCTGAAGAAGGCCGCCAACATCCAAAAGGGCTCCGCCAAGCCGCACACCGACAAGGTCGGCAAGGTCACCAAGGCCCAGGTTCGCGAGATCGCTGAGAAAAAGCTCGTCGACCTCAACTGCACGTCTATCGAGTCGGCCATGCGCCAAGTCGAAGGGACGGCGAAGAACATGGGGATCGAGTTGGTTGGGTAAGGGAAAAACCGCTTTCGGGCGGTTTTTTCGCGCCCCTGTGCGTACGCCTGGTTCGCCACCAAGGACCCGGTGGCGCAGGCAGCCTTCCAGGCGGGCCGGTTCGACTACACGACCACCGTGTGGACGGAGACGACCGAGAGCATGCCGAAGGACATGGGTATCCACTGCTGAAACGCGCACCACGCGTTTTTTTCTAACCCAGGAAATCCCAGTCCGCTCTCGCCGTTCATGGAGTTTTCTGAGTTAGAAAAACCCCGTGAAAACACGGGGTCAGGAACCCGGCCGAATCGCCTGCACCGACTTCCTCAGCCGCTCACCCGCCCGTTGGCCATTGGGCAGGATCGCCTCCGGATTCGGTTCGGTGAAGAGACTGTAGGACAGACGCTCATCTTCCGAGAAGTTCGCGGCCGTCACGCGATGGCGAAAGACCTTGCCGAGGGTGGGGAGATAGAGCTTGAGCAGGTTTCCGGACCCGGCGAGGACGCTTCCCGCCGTCTGCAGGGCCGGCAACGGATGCCAGCGGCCCGCATACTCCGCTTCCAGCCCAGGAGCGGCCCCACCGCCGTAGAGCGTCAGCAGGCCGAAGTCGTGATGCTCCGGAAACAGGATGCGCCGCGGGTCGCCGCTGGTGAGGTAGCGGCTGCAGCGGAGCATGTGCTCGCCTTCCGTTGTATCGACCGCGACCGTCGTCCCGGCCGCACGGTCGAGATGAAGAAAGCAGGCCAGCGCGATCGCTTCGAGCGCCTCATGGGAGGCTTCGGCGCTCCGTCGGAAGGCGGGCGCATCGTCTGGAAAGACGTTCTGTTGACGGCGCGGCGCGAGGACATCCCAGAATTCGCGCTCCACATCCGCCCCATGCCGACCCACGTGCTCGAGCCCGGGTCGGGTATATCCGGCCGTGCACAGGCCGATCTTGTCATGCCGCCGCTTCTCCTCGAGCGGACGGCGGAGCTGCGTGCGCGCCTCATGGATCAGCGTCTGCGCGAGCTCGGAAGGGAAAGCACGTTCGAGGACGAACGCCCCCATGTGTTCGAGCGCCTGCCGAATCCACCAGGGCGAGAGCTCGTTGAGGGGGATGGTCGGAAGATGCAGGAGACAGGCCTCCGGATCGCTTTCCGTTTCGAGCGAGGAAACCCGCTCCGCAGCCGTCTCCGTCACGGAAACCGGGAGGTCAGGCGCGAGATCCGCGAGCGGCCGCAGGGCAAAGAGACGCTCCTGCAGGCGCGGATGCGGCAGGCTGAGTTCAGGAGTTGCCAGCGTGACACCCTCCACCACGAGCAGGTCGACATCGATCTCCCGCGGACCGAACCGTTCGCACGGCTGACGACCGAGGTCCGCCTCGATTCGCTTGGCGAACGCGAGCAGCTCAGGCGCCGTCCCCTTCCACTCCCCGCAGGCGGCGAGGTTGAGGAATGCAGGCTGGTCCGTCACGCCGACGGGCCGCGTCTGATAGAACGGGGAGACCACCAGGTCGGGGATCTCCTTCCGCAGCCGCTCGAGCGCCTGCCAGATCCGCGCCTCACGTGCCCCCAGATTCGAACCGAGACCGAGAAACACCTTCATCACACCACCTCCGATCGATCGAACGTCCGCGAAACCCCCACGAACGCACAGTCCGCGAGCTTATCCGGCTTACGCGCTTCCACCCTTACTGTCAAAACCCGCCGGTCCGCGAAACAGATCAGCGCCACCGCCTCTGCGAGCGTCTCGAGCAGCACGAATTCCCGCTCCTCCACGAGCCGCCGCACCTCACGATGGATCGACGCATAGTTCAGCGTCTCCCCCAGCACATCCCGCCGGATCGGCACCGCCCCCAGCTCGCACGAGATATCGAGCCGCACCGTCTGCCGCACCGCCCGCTCCCCCTTCGGCACCCCGACGTGACAGGAAACGAGAAACCCTTCGAGAAACACGGATGTTTTCGCCATAGGACACCACCTTACTCTGCCTGCGCGCAGGCATGATTGAGAACAAAGAAAACGAAGCAAAAAAGAAACCAACTTCGAAAAAAACTCACCTTTAGAGAAAGCTGGACCACGTCTTGAGCGAACGACGCAAAATCATGCGAGTACGGTAATGAGAGGGAGAGAAGGCGTCAAATCCGTTCTTCTCTGCGAGGAGAGGGCCACGGGAATGCGGCACGCACATCACCGTTGGAGTTCTTCTTTTCTATTTTTTTCTTCCTCCTTTACCTCCCCTCCCCTGTAGGTCCCCCGGCAAGGCTCCTTTCGGGCGTCGCGCGCTCAGGAAGGACGCAAGGATGAGCCCCATCCACATAGCGGCCTGCATCGCGACGCCCGAAAGGAGCCTTGCCGGGGGACCGGCCCTCACAGCGGGAAAGGGCGGGCCCGTGGGGCGCAGCCCCACCCCCTCTACCGGGAGACAGTGTTCTATTGACAAAATAAGGTTATTAGGCTAGCCTAAGCCTATTAATTCCTAACGTGGAAGGAAGCCTTTCTTTAAAGAGCTTCCGCCAAACCACTATGGCCCATAGCAAACGGTTCACCGCCCTCAAGGCGAACATCGATCGGAAGAAGCTCTATAAACCTGAAGAAGCTCTCGCCTTAGCGAAGCAAACCGCCACCACCAAGTTCGACAGCACCATCGAAGTGCACATCAACCTCGGCATCGACATCAAGAAAGGCGACCAGCAGGTCCGTGCGACGATCATCTTCCCACACTCGATCGGCAAGTCGAAAAAAGTCATCGCCTTCGTGAGCGGCGACAAGGAAAAGGACGCCCGTGAAGCCGGTGCCGAGATCGTCGGTGGCGAAGAGCTCATCGCCGAGATCGCCCAGTCCGGAAAAATGGACTTCGACGTGGCCGTCGCGACGCCTGACATGATGGCCAAGATGGCAAAGATCGCGAAGCTCCTCGGTCCGGCGGGCCTCATGCCGAACCCGAAGACCGACACGGTGAGCACGAACGTCAAGAAGATGGTCGAGGACATCAAAAAGGGTAAGGTCGCCTTCAAGAACGACCAGACCGCCAACCTCCACCAGGCGATCGGCAAGGCTTCGCTCGATGCAGGAAAGCTGCTCGAGAACTTCCAGACGCTTTTGGAAGCTGTGAAGAAAGTGAAGCCGGCCTCCTCCAAGGGCGTCTTCCTCAAGAGCATCACCGTGACCTCGACGATGGGTCCGGGGATCAAGGTGGATCCAGCGCTCGTCTAAGCAAGAAAAACCGCCTTCGGGCGGTTTTTACGTTCTCTGACGCAAATAAGGCGCTGTCTTCCGTTTGCAAGAGGCTTCTCTTGATTGTTACCATGCGTCTATATGCGTGAAACCGTCCGCGGCCAGCAGGACCCGATCATCGAGCTCAACCGCTGCGGACACGACGAGCAGCTATACGCGGAATTGCTCTTCGAAGACCTCGCCGGCGGACGGCCAGACGAAAGGATCTTTCATGAGGAACCGAAAATGGCGAACGGAGACGATGCCCAATACGACCGGCCATTCGTCATCGACTTCCTGATCGAGCGCTTCCTACAGCGTGCGGGCTGGTCAATCACAGAAGTCTTTGAACACGACAGGCGTCTCGGAACAGAGAAACGGCCCGAGGGCATCTTCGAAGCCTATCTTGAGAAGCTCGTGCGAAATCCGCATCCGGAATGGGGCGGAAAGGAACTCGTTCCCGACCCTCGCCAAGGGCTGGTGATCCGCTTTCAATACGCCATTCATCATGAGGAAAGCTCCCTCGTGTTCTCGCCTTCGGACGTAAAAATGGAAGACTCCCCAGAGGCAGCGGATTCACTGCGTGGACGGCACCGTTTCATTGAACCGCCAGAGGAAATCTCTACCGCCTTTAACCACGCCTACGCATATCGTATATCGCCGGAAACGGTCGAGCGCAGCCGCCAGACGGCCGAGGCTGAACGGAGAGAAAAAGCCGAGAAGAAAGAGGCCTTGGAGCGGATCGCGCAAAAAGCGACGGACCACCTCGCGACGCATGGCGAGCGCTGGAGAGTGACGGAAGACGAGTGCTATCAGGATCCGGATCTACGTCGCATGGTCTTTTGGCAAGGTAATGCCCAAGAAATGAGCGTAGGACTTTATCGCGTCGATCCTAGGGATGATTGGTCCCTTGAACTGGTGTTCTACAATAAGCGTGGAGACGTTGAAGATATCGCTCATTATCCGATCCAATAGCTCCCCGTACGGCAACCCCTTCATGCGTTAGCGCTCCAGGTTGCCAACGCAACAACCCAATTGATAGGCTCCCCTCCATATGCCCGAAACCGGCGCCCTTCCCTACCAGCTCCTGAAACAGGCAGCGGAGGCAGGATATCTCGTTGGAACACGTTCCGAACATCTGCAGCCCTCCTCGCTTGATTTAGCCTTGAGCGACGTCTGTTTTGAAGTGCGCGGGTCCGCCCTTCCGGTTGCTGGAGAGTCGGTTGAAGCGATGGCCCAAAAACACAAAATCAAAACACATGACTTGGCGGAACCGCTCAAAACTGGGTCGGTCTATTTGGTGAAGTTGAACGAATCCCTGGCGCTCCCCGAACTCCTCCATGCCCGGAGCAGCAATAAGAGTTCCTCGGGACGGATCAATCTGCGTGGGCGTCTGCTCGCGGACGGGGTTTCCTCGTTTGATGAGGTGCCGGCAGGATATCACGGCCCCCTCTGGATCGAGCTCATCCCCATGTCGTTCGCGGTGCGCGTGCATCCGGGGGATCGTATCAATCAATTGCGGCTGTTCGCGGGGGAATCGGCCCTGAACCGGACCGAGCACCGCCTGGCCTATGACCAACATCAGCTCCTACGTCAACTGGACGGCCAGCCGCTTGCGGCCAGGCCGGACACCGTCGGCAAAGGCGTGACGATGACCATCGACCTGTCGAGCTACGAGCAGATCGGTTGGCGGGCGAAAAAGGGGCATGAGCACGTTTTGGATACACACGTCTTCACGCATCCGGCAACGGACTTCTTCGAACCGGTCACGCGCACGGACGACGCTTCGTGCTCCATCCATCCTGGCGAGTTCTATATTTTCTCGACAAAAGAGAAGATCCTGATTCCCCCAACCCACGCCGCGGAGATGATGGCGTATGATGCCAGCAAAGGTGAATTCCGTTCCCATTTTGCGGGGTTTTTTGATCCAGGGTTTGGGTGGCACGCGGAGGATGTAAAGCGGGGCGCCATCGGCGTCCTGGAGATCGAGGCCTATAGCCACTCGTTCATCCTGCGCGACGGCCAACCGATCTGCCTCATGACGTATGAGCGGCTGCTTGAAGCACCGGAAAAGCATTACGGATCCGATTTGGGTTCAAACTACCAGATGCAGGAAGGGCCGCGATTGGCGAAGTGGTTCGCGCGGTAAAAATCGTCCCCAACGATCCCCTTGACGCCTCCCTCGACGCATAACGGACCGATTCCTACACTGGTCGCTATATGCCAAAATTGCTCTTTGGGCTGGTCGGCTTGCAGGGGTGCGGAAAGGGAACCTTGGCAGATATCCTCACCCAACAGTACGGCGCGGGATACTTCCGTTTTAGCGCCGTGATTGGGGATCTTTTGAGCCGTTTAGCCATCGAGAAAACGCGCGAGAATTTCATTAAAGCATCGGTGGCGCTACGCGAATCATTTGGCGAGGACGTGTTTTCCTACGCCATCGAGACCGCCGCCCTGGCCTCGCCGCAAGAAATTGTCGTGATCGACGGGATTCGCCGCCCCGAAGACGTCGTCGCCCTCGAACCGCTCCCCCATTTCCATCTCGTGGCGATCGAGGCGGACGCCCAACTCCGCTATGAGCGCATGAAAAAGCGTGGCGAGAAGGCCACGGAAGCCAACCTCACCTGGGAACAGTTCCTGAGCGACGAGCAGGCGCCCACCGAACGCGGCATCCCCTTCGTCATGAACCGGGCCAAGTACCGCCTGTCGAACAACGGGACGCGCGAGCAGTTCCTTCAGTCGGCGCAAGCTCTGCTGGAATCGTTCCACCTGTCCGCCCGCACATGATCTCCGCCCCGATTCGCATCACGCGCGTGCATCCAGAAGCAGAACTGCCGGCCTACAAAACCACCGGCGCCGTGGCGTTCGACCTGCCGCTCGTGGAAGACCTCACCGTCCCCGCCCGTGGCAGCGCCAAGGGCCGGACGGGACTGGTCTTCCAGATCCCCGAAGGGTACGGGCTCTTCCTCTTCGCGCGCTCATCAACCTTTGAAAAGACAGGTCTCATGCTTGCCAACAGCGTCGGGGTGATCGACCAGGACTTTTGCGGACCAACCGATGAGGTTCTCGTGAACTACTGGAACACGACCGACCAGGAAATCCGCCTTGCCAAGGGGACGCGGCTCGCCCAAGGAGCATTTCTGCCGATCCTGCGCGCGACTTGGCAAGAAGGCGACGCGATCGGCGAAGCGCGTGGCGGATTCGGGACGACAGGCGCGTAAAAACCCTCAATAAACTCACCAAATAAACACCTGGACGGTCCAGGCTGTTTGTTGTGAGTAACCGCTTGAACATGCTCAAGCGTATAAAAAAGCGCCCGGCCCCGTTCGGAAACGGGCCGGGCAGCGGCAGTCAGAGGAACTCGATCGGGACCGCGAGGCGGGCCAGCTCCTGCCGCGCCAGCTCGCCGATCCGCGCCCACCAGGCATCCGTGCGACGACCGCTCGGGAGACGAGCGCTGAATCTGATCGCGTCGTTCGGCGGCCAGGGAAGGATTTCGAGAGCGCGCGTCTCCGACAGAGAGACGCGGAACCCTTCACACTCACGCCAATAGGGATTGGCGAGCTCGTGCAGGTCGACCGCACGGATGTGCGCTTCGGAGAGGTACGTCCGCACGCAGGCGAGGCAATGGGGTGCGGCGACCCGGAACCGGAGGGAACGGCCGTAGACGCGGCGCTTCGCCTCGACCGAACGATCCACGAGCCGCCCGCCACAGAAGCAGCAGACGCTGGGCCCCGCCGTAGATGTTGTCGGAAACGCCATCAGCCGGTCGAGTTGGTCGAGTGTAACGTCGTGCGTAACCGAGAAATGGCCGACGATCTCAAGCAAAGGACGAGCACGCAGACGGCTGAATCCGCCATAGTTTCTCACCCCGGAGATCGTTCCCAGGCTTGTGACGGTCATGGCGCGGACGGCGTAAACGCCCCCATCCGTCGTGAAGTAGGCGGCGAAAAGCGTCACGCACGGGCCAGGCGTTCCGATCGGCATCTCCGCGGCACGGGGTTGAGCGAGAAGAAACGTAACCGCGCCCGTAACCCCGGAGTCCATCGCCTTGGTGAACTCATCGGATTCGCCATAGCCAACAGCGAAATGCCTGTCAGCCTGGTGCAACCAATCCGGCAGGTCGAAGGTCAGGTCCGTGTGCCCACGCTCGAGAACGAGGCGCTCGAGGAGCGCGCGCAGGCGCCGGACGATCCCCAGGCCCGACGCGGCCTCAAAGGCCGGCGGGGGAACGAGAGAGACGTCGTGGAAGATGGTCATGAGGACTCCTTCTTCGTTGGGAGACGGTCCCTTAATCTACCCTATTTTCGAGCGCGTGTCAATGGGCCAATCGAGTAGAAAATCCCTTATCTTCAAGAAAAATTACCCGTCCCCCACCTATCCCCATCTTTTGATTGACCGAGGGTGGCGCGGTTTTCATACTCAACGAGGCTCAGAGCCTGCCCATTCCCACGCCCGAAGGAGATCCCATGAGCGCACAGATCGTCGTCCGCACGCAGCACCTCCGGCTCTTCAAGCTGGCACATCCGTCCCAGCCCTGGAACGTCTACCTGCTCGAAGGCGCCCCGCCCGAGACCGCCGCCTGGCTCCAGGCCCTCTACTCCCGCAGTCCGCTCAGCATCGAGACGCGCCTGCGGGAGATGGCGGAACGCGAACGCCGCACCGACGAGCAGCGGCTGGCCGCCCTTCGGCCCGAGACCCGCCTCCGCCTCGCCCGCCTGCTCGGATTCGATGATGCGGGCGCGCTCGAACGGCTCGACCCGCCCGCGCACGAGAGCCTGCACGCGGTCCTCGCCGCCTTCGAGGAAGACCTCGAGGTCAACGGGGGGAACGAGCGCGACGCGAAGGCGGCCGACCTCCTCCGGGACTACTACGTCGGCTACGGACATCGGTCGATCGGCGACCTGGCCAACGTCCTGCTCTTCATCGAGGGCGTTCCGCTCTACTTGCCGACGCAGATCCAGGACTCCCCGCTCTACAACGGCCAGGAGTGCAGTACGCGCTACCTCAACATGAGCGCCGGACGCCGCTGGAACCCGCTCGAGAGCGCCCTGGGCGCAGAGATCCAGGACGCGTGGCTCGCCCTCTACGAGCGGGTCAACGCCGACATGCGCGCAGCCCTTTCGGCCGCCTTCCCGTTCGTCGCCCAGGACGGATGGGACCCCAAGATCGCCGAGGCCGAGCGCAAGAAGCACGTGCGCGCCATCAACGCCCGCGCCTTCGACATCGCTCGCGGCTTCCTGGCCGTGGGCTGCTCGACCAGCTACTCCTGGAGCACCAACGTGCGCCAGGCGAACGACCACCTGCGCCAGCAGCTCCAGCATCCGGACCCGCTCGTCCGGGCCCAGGCCAACGACCTGCTCACGCTGCTCACCCAGCGCTACGCGGCCAGCTTCTCGCACGAGGGCCGCCCCGAGACGGACGCCTGGCTCCGCGAAGTCCAGCAGACGCTGCCGTACCAGGTGCTCGGGAGCGAGACGACACGGCTCGAGGTGCACCGTCGCGACAGCAACACGGTCCGCTTCAACCGCTTCCTCGAGCTCCTCCACCAGCGACCGGAACGCGCCGAGATCATCGGGGCACTCGCCGGCATCGCCGAGGTGACCCTCACGGGCCAGATCGACTTCGGGTCGTTCCGTGACCTGCACCGGCACCGGTCGTGCCGGATCCCCATCCCCTGCATCAACCCGCTGGGGAACATCCACTCCTGGTACCTCGACGTGCTGACCCCGGACCTCCGGACGCACGTCGAAGGGGTCCTGCGGGAACAGCGCAAGCGTCTGCAGCGGCTGGAGGGCGACCCCTTCCTCCGTCAGGCCTACGCAGCGCTCGGGACCCTCGTCCCGTACGAGCTGCGGGGTCTCCTGGGCCCGTTCGTGTACCTCCTCGAGCTGCGCTCGAAGGCCGACGTCCACGCGACGGTCCGCCAGGAGATCCACGCGGCCGCCGACCAGCTGCCCGAACAATTCCCTCCCTTCCCCCTCAAGATCGACCGCACGCCGGACCGCTTCTACCTGAAGCGTGGCGAACAGACGATCATCAACCAAAAGACCGGCGAAGCGATCTGACCCCACAGGCCAGCCCACACCGACCGGTGCGGCCTGGCCTTTCTTCATACGAGGTCACCCCATGGAACTCATCCTCATCGCCGCCGTCGCGAAAAACCGCTGCATCGGCCGGAATGGCGGGCTCATCTGGTCCCATCCCGACGACCTAGCCCATTTCCGTGCCCTCACTTGGGAGCAGCCTGTCCTCATGGGCCATCGGACCTGGCAGTCCCTCCCCACCCGCTTCCGTCCTCTCCCTGGACGAAGGAATGTCGTCCTGTCACGATCGGTCACGGCGATTACGGGCGCAGAAGTGTTCGGAACGCTGGAAACGGCGCTGGAACATCTCACACGCGATCACGCGCCCCGCATCTTCATCATCGGCGGCGCAGAGATCTACCATCAGGCGCTCCCCCTCGCAACCCGCCTCGAACTCACCGAGATCGACGCCACCATCGCAGGAGACGCCTTCTTCCCCGCCTACGACGACTGGCACCTCGAAGCGAGCGAGCCGCACCCCGGCTTCTGCTTCGTCACCTACACCCGACCGAAGGAGGTCAGACCATGCCCGTAGAACGCATCATCGTCATCGAAGGGGGTGACGGGGCCGGCAAATCCACCGTCATCAACCTCATCGCCCGGTTCTTCTGCGACCGTCTCGGAACGGAAGAGCCGTTCGACGTGACCATCTTCGAGCAAGCCTACGGCCGGCTCCCCACCCTCGAAGAGATCAGCCCTGCCCGAGTCCTGATCGCCAGCGAGCCCACCCACTCCCCGCCCACGGGCACCGCCATCCGAGGCGAGGACGGGCTGCTGCGCTCCGGCCGTCCGTACACCGTGATGGACGAGGCCAGACTCTACGCCGAAGATCGGGCGCGGCTCTACAAGGAACTCCTCCTCCGCTTCCTCGAGGCGAACGAAAGCTACTGGATCATCATGAGCCGTGGCCTCGCCTCCTCCCTGGCCTACCAGGCCCCGCGCCTTATGAACGGCGAGAACATCGCCCAGGCCATCGACACCATCCTCGCCCTCGAAGGCAACCAGCTCGAACTCAGCCACGCCCCCCACGATCTGATCATCCTCGACCTCGATCCCCTAGTGGCCCGACAGCGTCTCGCCGGTCGCGAAGGCCAGGATCGCTTCGAGCGTGACCTCGCCCTGCAGCAACGCGTGCGCGGCATGTACCTGGCCCCAGAACTGCACAAGCCGTTCCAGGATCGGGGCACGTCCATCCACATCATCAACGCGGACCAGGCCCCGGAAGAGATCGCCTCAGCGATCATCCGGAGGCTCGCCGACAGCCTCTAATTTCCCTAAGGTTAGGGAATTTTTTATACACTTGAGGATATTGTGACGCCCATACGTACATGCTATCCTACGTGCCATATGCACCCCTTCCCCAAATCCTGGGACATCATCCGCCCCGCGATTCAGGACATGTTGGATAACGCGAAAAGCCTGTGGAAAATCAACCTCATCGGCGCCCTCGGCTCGTATGTCGCCGTACCGCTGCTCCTCGCGCCGATCGCCTTCCTCTCTATTGGTTCGATGAGCGATGACACGGCAGGCACCATCGCCAGCATGGGCGGTGCAGGCATGAGCGGAGCAGGATTGGTCGGGGCAATCATTTTAAGCATCGTGCTCGGTCTCGTCATCCTCGGCCTCGCCGTTTGGTACGGATCACACTACACGCTGCAAGCCCTAAAAATCATCCGCAAGGAAACCGGTTCAGTCGAACCGAAAGCGAGCTTCGGAAAAATTCCGGGAGCAATCCTGATCGCGATCCTACAAGGGCTTGCAACCGTCGCGATTCCGTTGATCGCCACCATCGCCTTCGCGGGTGCGAGCTTCGCGGCGCTATTTGGTGGAGGCGTCGACAGCCTGCGCACACTGAATGCCGGTCTCGGCCTCCTCGTGCTCTTGTCCTTCATTCCGGCCATCTTCCTCGGCGTCCGCCTCCAGTTCAGCGGCACGACCTTCCTCGACCAAGGCAAGCGCGGCCTCGAAGCCCTCAAATCGTCCTGGAAAATGACGGACGGTCGGTTCTGGAAGATCCTCGGCGTCCTCTTCGTCTTCTTCCTCGTCTATCTCTTGGCCAGCATCGTGATGGGCATCATCGTGGCGATCGTCGGTGGCATCTTCGGCAACGGCTGGCTCGGCACCATTCTCACCACCATCATCAATGCCGGCTTCACGAGCTTCCTCCTGGCCCCGACCGCGATCTTCTTCTCGGTCCGCCTCTACGAAGCCCTTCGTCACCTCCCCGCCATCACGGCCCCAACCCAAACGACCTCCTCCTAAGGGAGGCCGTTTTTTTGTGGCCGCGCTTTTGGTATCATGGGCCGGTATGCTTCCCCTCCTTCCCGTGCGCCGGTTCATTGGCTTGGCCTGGCAACGGTACACCCAACACCTGGGCCGGTTCCTCGAGGTCTCACTCTGGCTGCTCCTGCCCACGCTCTTCCAGGTCGGCTTCCTCTTTTTGCTGACCTCCTCGCGTATCAATCTCGAACTCAGCACCGTCTGGTGGGTGAACTCACTCGTCCACGGGGCTCTCAGCCTGGTTGTGACGGTCTGGGTCTCGATCCGCCTCATCAAGCTGGCCCTCGCACATGACCCGAAGGAAGAAGGCTACATCGCGACGCACCCACGCATCGGCTGGAACCTCTTCTTTCCCGCCTTGCTGATCAATATCCTCTACGGACTCGCCTGCCTCGGCGGCGGGATCGCCTTCGTCCTGCCAGGCCTCTGGCTCGCCGTCGCCCTCAGCTTCGCCACCTTTATCCTCATCGATGAAGACAAGCGCGGCCTGCAAGCGCTCTACGGCTCCTACGCCCTCGTCCGCGGCCGCTGGTGGCCGATCGTCGGCCGAATGCTCCTGGCCGTGATCAGCGTGCTCATCCTGTCGTTCCTAATCCTGATGATCTTCTCGCTCATCCTCGACCTGCTCTTTGGAGGCGCGATGACCGGCGAGGTCGCCCGCCTCTCCCGCAGCCTCCTGATCGATGGCAACCTGAGCGCGTCCTCCCTCCGCGGCTTCGCCCTCAACCAGCTCCAGGAAGTGCTCCTTACGAGCTTCACCGCCCCGTTCCTGGCGATCGCTCAAGGTCTCCTCTACAAGTCCCTCAAAGAAACGTACGTCCCGGCAACGCAAAAATCCGCCTAAAAACAGGTCTCGAAAAAAGCCCCACCAAACCCCAAAAGGTGGGCTTTTTTTATGCCTAGCCGTTTCGATTAGCGCTTGCTAGCATGGTCCCATGAACCGCTACATCCCCATCATCGGCCTTGAGATCCACGTCCGCCTCAAGACGGCCACGAAGATGTTCTGCCGCTGCCCCTCCGTCCCCGAAACGGCGTCCGCCAACAGCGCGATTTGCCCCACCTGCACCGGCCAGCCGGGAGCCTTGCCCGTGGTGAATGAGCAAGCCATCCGCCTCGGCGTCCGCACCGGCCTCGCCCTCAACGGCACCGTCCGCGACCGCGCCTCGTTCGATCGCAAGAACTATTTCTACCCCGACCTCCCGAAAGGCTACCAGATCACCCAATTCGACCAACCGATCGTCGAAGGCGGCGCCTTAGCCATCCCCTCCGCCCTCGCGAAGGACGGGATCCGCCACGTCGGCATCACCCGCGCACACCTTGAGGAAGACGCCGCGAAAAACATCCACGATCCCCAAACCGGGGCGACCCTGGTTGATATGAACCGCGCCGGCGCACCCCTTTTGGAGATCGTGACCGATCCGGACATGCGTTCCCCGCAAGAAGCGAAGGCATTCTTGCAAGAGCTCCAATCCGTCCTCCGGGCCATCCACGCCTCCGATGCCGACATGGAGAAGGGTTACATGCGCTGCGATGCCAACGTTTCCCTCCTGCCGATCGACGAGGAAGGGCACGCGCTGCAAAAAGAATTCAATCCCAAGGTGGAAATCAAGAACATGAACTCGTTCCGTTCGGTGGAACGCGCCATCCAGTTCGAGATCCAACGCCAAAGCGCCCTCTACAATGAGGGAAGCAAGGCCGCCGCCGAAACACGCGGCTGGGACGACGTCCGCGAAGAGACGGTCTCGCAACGCAGCAAGGAAACGAGCGCTGACTATCGCTACTTCCCCGAACCCGACCTTCCTGAGCTCGACCTCGTCGCGATCCGCGAGGAAGAACGCGCTCGCCTCCCCGAACTCCCCGCCGAAGCCCGCGCCCGTCTCGCGGACGAATACGGCTTCACCACCGAAGACGCCGGCCAACTCCTCGACCGTGGCTGGAGCGCTTTCGCTGAACAGGTCATGGGCGAGCTGGGCAGCTGGATGGAAGCGCGCGACACATCTGAAGCCTCCGCCGGCGAGCTGCTCGAACGCAACAAGGTCGCGTCCGCCAAGCTCCTTAGTAACTGGCTCCTCAACAAGCTCGCCCCGATCCTCACCGAGAAGAGCCTGGACCTCAAGGACGCCCGCATCGACGCCGAGAACATGGCGGAATTCCTTCAGATCGTGAGCGAAGGGACTGTGAATAGCACGAACGCCCAAAAACTCCTCCAGCTGATGGTGGAAACCGGCTCCGACCCATCCCATCTCCTCGAAGAGCACGCTTTGGGACAGACGGGCGACGAAGAGTCCGTAAAAAAGACGATCGCTGACGTCATTTCTGCGAATCCCAGCCAAGCGGAACAGGTCCGCGGAGGAAAAGAACCCGTTCTGAAGTGGTTCGTCGGCCAAGTTATGCGCGCGACCGAAGGCCGCGTGGACCCGAAGAAGGCGGAAGAGCTCCTACGCGAAGCGCTCCGATAAGAAAAAAATGAAAAGACCGCTGCTTGGCAGCGGTCTTTCTTATAAAACAAAGCCACACCCTTGCGGGTGTGGCTTTTGCAGATTACATCTGCGGGCGCGGGGCGCGCGGCGGACGCTCCTCGAGAGGGCGAGCGATGTTCACCGCGATGCGGCGACCACCGACCTCCTGGTCGTGGAACATCTCGATGGCCTTGTCGGCACCTTCCTGGGTCGCCATCTCAACGAAGGCGAAACCACGAGGGCGACCGGTCATGCGGTCCATCGGAATAAAGACATCGGTGACCTCACCGGCCTGCGAGAACGTGGCGCGAAGCTCGTCCGCAGTCATGCGGTACGGGATTCCGCCAACAAACAGTTTGACTGCCATGTAGTGGAAGCGAAGAGTAACTCTTCGGAAATGAACTTAAACGGATACTCGTTTGCGTTACGCCGCTTCCCGACTTGGAAGGACTGCGCACGTTCTTATCCACTTCCATAATACCAGAAAAGGCCCGTTTTGTCAATCGTCTAAAAATGGCTTATCTTAGAATAAAAAAGAGCCGCCTGCGAGCGGATGGGGCGATTTCAGGTGAATTTGCGAACGAGGGTATCCCCGAGGCCAAGGAGGCGGAACGCGCCCGTCTTGGGGCTCCCACACTCCAGGTCACGGACGAGGAAGTCCGGGAGCGGCTCATCCTGATGCCAGGGTGCCATGAGCGCGGCGACCACGGCGGCGACCGAATCGGTGTCACCACCCATGCGGAGCAACCGGCGAAGGGCAGCGATCATGGAATCGTGCGCCGGCTCAGCGGGGACTGCGAGCGTGAGGGCCGCCTGGACGGTGGAG
>CAZURG010000003.1:18271-31389 GCA_964623645.1 uncultured Gammaproteobacteria bacterium
GCCCGATCGGCGGGAGGCCGGATCCTTCCCAGACACCGTGATGATCATCCCACGGGGTCTCGATGACCGACGTGAAGAGATGGGAATGGCCGCAGTCCTTCTCATCATCGAAGCGCTCGCCCAGGAGATCGCGATGGTCGAGGAGATATTCCCGGAGCCGCGACCGCTCGTCACGAGGATGGTAAAACGCGTAGTGCGCCGCGAGGGCGATGGTGCGCGCACAGAAAATCCCACAGCGCGTGTTGTGCGTGACACTCGCCTGGACGGCGGCGACCCGCAGGGCGTCGGCCACGTTCGGCAGGATCCCGACCGGTCCTACCCCCATGCATGCCCCGTTCCGGCAGGAATCGGGGTTGAGCTTCGCGAGGAGCTCCTCCCCGGAATGCGTCGTCTCGAGGAGAGCCTGGAAGCCGCCCGCATAGCCGCTTCGAGACCCGCCATAGACGAATTCCTCATGTTGGGCGTTCGCGAAGTGGAGACGCGTGATTTCGGCAGGACGGTACGCGATCAACACGCGCGTGTTGGCGATGGCCTTCTCGGCATCATCCGAGTACTGGCTGGGCTCGATCGGCTTGCGGGGGCGTCCCGTTCGTCGATCGTTATGGAAGAAGCCATGGTAGGGATGGCGGTAGTAGGTAGCCGCAACATCGATCTCCGTAACACGCTCGCAGTGAGTCGCGTCGTCACTCCGGAGGTTTTCGACCGCCAGGGCATACGCATCGAAGCAGGCGATCCGGAGGAGATACTCGGGACAGGGGTTCTGGAGCTTCGACTGATCGGGCATCGGATACGTCCTTTCGTGGAATGATCGCTCTCGCGAACGATTCGGAGAGCGGAAAAAACGCTAGCAAGGATCGGAGCCCATGTCAATATTCCGCGAAGGCAAAACACATCGGGATACGCTCGAAACGGCGCGAATGGAAACCTCAAGACGACGATGGGGATCGGTTGACAAAATTTCTTTTATGCCATAGGATCGGCGCGCCTGATGAGGCGATCTAAAGGAGGATTCATGAAAGAAGATCCGCAGAAGGCAGGTGCTTCCCGTCTCGTATCACGTGTGCAAGATGAGCGCGAAAGCGCCTTCCATGAGATCGGGCACGCGTACGTCGCCTGGCATGCGACGCAACTGGAACGGATAGAACTCGTCAGCGTGAGCGGAACGAGCGGACGCTGTCGAATCATCTGGAGAGAATCGGACACGGAAGCATACCGGTGGGCACATCTCGCCGTCGGGATGGGCGGGATCGCGGGACAAGCGGTGCTGCATGGGACATTCAAAGTGAAAGACGCGCAGAGCGACCTCCGCGCCGTCCGTCAGGAGATACGAGAGCTCCTCGCCTCCTTCCCGCAAACGGCAGCCCCTTGGAAGGAGGTCGCGCGACGCAAGATCGACCTTGGAAAGGCCTTCGTCGACCCGCCAAGCACGCGAGAAACACTGATACTGAACCAGTGTTACGATATCGCCTGCTTCCTCATCGAACGGAGAAAAACGCTCGTGACGAGAGCCGCGCATGAGCTGGCACGGAAGCAGTCCCTCTCCGAAAACGAACTGGAACATCTTCTCGGAGACCGCTCCCCGATCCTGATTGCCGGCGCCATGCGCTCCGGCCTCATCATCTTTGATCCTTAGCGACACGCTGGGGATTTTTTCTTTCTTTTGGAAACGCTTCCAAACATCATAGACGCGCTTCACGAAAAAATTTCGTCTGCATGCGGCACAAAAAAAATTCATCCACAGTTGCGGACAAAAAATTTCTTGACACTCTAATATGTGTGCTATACTGCAGACATGATCGCACGCATGGTCGCATGCCAGCGAACATCGATTCCGTACCTTAGCGGGACGTAGCTCTTTCCCTTTCCATATGGCAGCAAAGAAAAAGGCCGCGAAGAAGAAGGCCGCTCCGAAGAAGAAGGTCGCCGCCAAGCGCAAGCCGGCCAAAAAGGCCTCGAAGAAGCGCTAGCCGCTCCGAACATTCCCCAAGCCCACGTGGTTGGGGAATGTTTTTTCTAGAGACACGTGCAATGAACGAAAACGGTCACCCTCGATGAGTGACCGTTTTTTCTACTTCG
This sequence comes from uncultured Gammaproteobacteria bacterium, assembly GCA_964623645.1. Lineage (GTDB taxonomy): Bacteria > Patescibacteriota > Patescibacteriia > 2-12-FULL-60-25 > 2-12-FULL-60-25 > JAGOUA01. Next base: position 20,348 of record CAZURG010000003.1, read on the forward strand.
ACAGATGCGCTTCACGAAAGGACTTGCTCCGACCGCCATCTCGCGTCTTGAAATTGATGACGACCATTGGCGCGAACTTGGCAGGGGCGTACTGGGCGTTTGGCTGATAGACGACTTCGAGGGCCTTCGTCTCAGGATCCTTGAAGAGATCTGGGAACGTGGCGAGAAGCTTGAGAAGCCAGACCTTCACTTCATGAGGCAGGGCGATATTCTGCTCGACGTGCGCCTCGATCAAGGCGGCGCGATGGGCATCGGGGGAAAAGGGCGCGTGTTCCGCGGTCGGAAGCGGGGCGGCCGCGCGGGGCGGCTCGTCATCATAATCATCCGTCAATGGTGTGAGGAGAGCGGCAATCCCCTTCTTGATTTCCGCTGACTTCTTTTGCGACAAGGCGAGCGCCTGGTTGATGATTTCTTGGATCATCGGATCCTTTCCATCCTGAGCATCCCAGTCCACTTCGACGTACTCGGCGGTGTCAAGCGCAAAATCCGTCTTCTCAGGGCAAAGACAACGGACGGTGAGATTGAGGGCGTTCAGGATATCGCCTTCGTCAACGAGTTCCAGGGCACGCGCACGAACATCGGCGATAGAGGCTTGAGCAGGGATGACTTCTTGAATCGGTCGAGGAATTTCGGAGGGCATAGGACGTGTAATAGTCATGCATCAGCATACCGGACGGCTCCCCTTGATGCCAGACGACGGATCCGCGCAAGCAAAAAACCGATCGAAGGATCGGTAGACGGATACATCCATGTAAACGAAACTTCAGGAGCTGGTCAGCGATGCCCGGAACAGGCGAAGACGCACGTTCAGTTCGAGGATGGGACCTTCAGGAAGATCAATCGTCGCCTCCTCCGGAACGAAGATGATCCTCCCCTTCGCTTGCTGCGTCCAGAGCGGATCGAGGGGGCGGCCGCGGGGCGCGGCTTCGCTGAGGACGATGATCATCTGATCAGACCACCCGTGAAACGCGTTGAGCGTCTCCGTCCGTCGAATCAGGAACCAGGAGATCGTCTCGTCGTCGAGAAATGCACGATCATCGATCGGAGGAACAGAGGCCAGGATCACGTCGAAGAGGCCGACCGGATGGAAGGTCGTTTGGAGTTTCGTCATGTGAGTCCCCTTTTGCGAGAAGAAAATAGCGACCGTCAGGCCGCCAGGCATTCGCACCAGACCACGCAGCCGGGCTGCGTGAAGCGCTCAGCAGAATCGTAGCCCGAGAGGAGCGTAACCGCGTCGAGCTCGAGCACAGCATCACCATAGGCGCTACCCGTCGGCAGGGCGGGCCGCTCGTCGCCATCGAGGAGCTGGAAATGGTGGAGATCGTAGCCGTGGGCCCGCGCGAGGCGATGCGGGAGGAAGTCCGCTTCGGCCGCGAGATGGAAGAGGCCGTCCAGGGACGGCGGCACGACGATCTGCCTGCGGGGATGGGTCATGGCCTCGTTAAGGAGACGGTCCAGCCCTTCGAGAGCGGCCGGCGAACAGGGAACGGCGAGGGCCTTGGCCCGGGAGACGAGAGGAGACCAGGGTTCCATGGAGGTGGGTCCTTCTGAAGGGGTGCGGGAACGACGTCCGCTTTGGATCCTTCACGAGAAAGGCTAGCAAAGGATTGCCCCCTCCCGGGGAAACGGCGAATAAACTGTTATTATTCTTTACAGATACCGTCTCCCCCTCTCTTGAGACGGGTCCAAGAAGGCTTGACAAGGGCTCATTTTTAGACTAAAGCTCCCGCCGGAGGATACATGGAAGAAAAGAGGCGCCTCATCATCGATATCGCATCTGCCAGCGTCGCCGGGATGGAGCACATCCAACCCGGGATGCCCACCAACCGGAACAACCAGGATGCGGTCGCGATCCGCTACGCGCCCGGCAAGGGAGCGGTCGCGATCGTGTGCGACGGCTGCGGCAGCAAGGGGAACAGTGAGCTAGGAGCCATGCTCGGGGCCCGCTACCTCGCGCAGCAGCTCTTCAGCTGGGACGTCGAGAAAGGGACGTTCTCATCCATGCCCGTCGACTGGGAGTTCGTCGCTCGCGACCTCATCAACGCCCTCTGCAGATTGGCACGGACCCTGGGAAGTGACATCCGGGAGACCATCATCGAGAGCTTCCTCTTCACGATCACGGGGTTCATGATCACCCCTGAATGGACCCATGTCTTCCACTTCGGCGACGGCGTGGAGATCGTGAACGACGAGGTCACCGTGCTGGGCCCCTTCCTCAAGGATCCCCCACCGCACCTCGTGAATGCCCCGCCCTACGTGATGTATCGCGAGATCGGCTCAGAGATCTTCGACCTCGATCCGTCGCTCCGGCACTTCCAGGTGCGGCAGTTCCCCACTTCGGAGATCCGGACGGTCGGGATCGGTTCGGACGGCGTGGCCGACCTGGCCAAGGCGGAAGAGAAGGAGTTCCCGGGAACAAGCACGAAGATCGGACCACTGATGCAGGTCTTCGACGATCCCTTCTTCGCCAATCCGGACCACCTGCGGCGACATCTCGCCAAGGCGAACCGGGTCACGGTGCAGGATGGCAAGATCCGCCGCGGCCTCCTGGAAGACGATACGACCCTCGCCCTGGCGAGGATCCGATGGGAGGCGGAGGAGACGGGATGACACGAGACCCTTGACGCGACCCACGGAATCTGATAAGTCTCCACAGGCTCAGAAACGGTTCTGAGTCTGACCATCGACAACACGAAAGGATACACGCCATGGCCAACGCCGCACGAGTCCAGGTCGAACGCATCGCGATCGCCACCGGGAACAAGGGCAAGCTCGCCGAGTTCAACGCCCTCCTCAAGACCCTGCGGATCGAGATGTTCCAGGGGGAGAAGATCACCGACTGGCCCCCCGAGGACGGCATCGACTACGACAGCAACGCCATCATCAAGGCGCGCCACGGGGCCAAGAAGTGGGGCGTCTGGTGCATCGGTGAGGATTCCGGGATCGAGGTCGCGGGGCTCAACAACCTCCCCGGCCCGTTCTCGGCGCGGTTCGGCCAGTTCAGCGACGCGCAGATCCTCCAAGGCGCGCAGAAGCTCACCCTCTACGGGGTCGAGCCTGCGAACGCCAAGGACGGGAACTCAAGCGACGCGGACAACAACGCGCGCCTCCTCCGCCTGCTCAACGGCAAGACCGGTGACGCGCGGCGGGCCCGCTACGTGGCCAGCATCGCCGTCGCCAACCCGCAGGGTGAGATCCTCTTCTCGACGGGGCCGATGTCGGTCTCCGGCCGCATCCTCGAGGCGCCGCGCGGTAAGACCGGGTTCGGCTACGACCCGATCATGGAGTTCTACGACCATCCGGGTCGCTCGGTCGCCGAGCTCAGCACCGAGGAGAAGAATGCCGTGTCGCATCGCGGCAAGGCACTCATCAGCCTCATGACCTGGCTCGGCAGCCTCAACAAGTGAAGCTCAGGTGACCCGCCCCGCTCTCGATGGACATTGAGGAAAGGCGTGCGTCACTTTTTTTCTTCTCAAGCTCAGCTTGGGACACGTGAAAAGAAAGGGAGTTCCCATGGAAGTACACGTACGCATCGGCTTCGCGAAAGACCCGGTGACGCTCAAGGATCCGTTCGCGGAAGGCGGTGAGGCCCGGGTCTACAAGCTCGCGAATGACACCGCGGTCAAGATCTATCGGGGCCCGAACGATTCCGAGTATGACTTTGACCCGGACGGCCTGCGGGCCGCGCGCATCCGCCTGATGGCCGCGCAGAGCAAGCTCCTCATCTTCCCCAGCGACCTCCCTCCCGGGATCATCGCCCCGCGGGAACTGGTGCGAGAGCCGGGCAGCGGCCTCATCATCGGCTACACCATGCCCCTCATCAAGGGCGCGCGACCGCTCATGGAGTTCAAGAGCCGGGACGTGCGCGCGACAGGCGTGACGGACCAGCAGGTCCTGCGGATCTTCCGCCACCTGCGCGCGACCGTGAAAGCGGCGCACCAGCGCGGGATCGTGCTCGGGGACTTCAACGCGAACAACGTCCTCGTACGTGGCGAAGAAGCCCACGTCATCGATGCCGACAGCATGCAGTTCGCGCACTTCCGCTCGAAGGTCTTCATGCAGGAGTACGTCGATCCCAACCGCTGTGCGGCGACGGACAAGAAGGACCTCGAGCTCATTCACCTCCACAACGAGGCATCCGACTGGTACGCGTGGTGGACGATGCTCTTCCAGAGCCTCTGCTTCATCCACCCGTACGGCGGGGTCCACAAGCCCGCCGACAAGACCAAGGCCATCCCGCCAGGCCTGCGCGGCCTCCCGCAGCACCGCCTCTCGGTCTACCACCCCGAAGTGAACTACCCAAAGCAGGCCCGGCCGCTCGACGAGCTGCCGGAGATCCTGGAACGGTATTTCAAGATGGTGTTCGTGGAAGGTCTGCGGCCGGAACCGCCCGAATCGCTCTTCGCGAGCCTCGGGTACCGGCACGACGGCAGCTTCGACAAGACGGCGATCGTGCAGGCCCCGGTCCCCACCGCGACGCGGTCCAGCAAGACCGTGCAGGCGCACAACCTGCGGACCACGCAGGGAACGCTCCTCGCGGCCTCGCTCATCGACGGAACGCCGCACGTCGCGGACTACTACCGACGCGCGCTGCGGCGCAACGAGTCGGACGGCCTCCCTCTTCCACAGACGGAGGGCGTCCGGTTCTGGATCGGCGGACCGCAGATGGGGTTCGGCGTCAAGAACGGGTCTGTCATCACCCACCCGCGCTGGAAGGACAAGCTGCGGGCGAGCCCGAAGGTCAGCCCGACCGCGTTCGGCCCGCTGATTGCGGGGACGGCACACGGCACGGTCTACTGGGACGGAGCCTTCAAGCTCGTCCGCGGCAACACCGAGCCCGTGATCCAGCTCCTCGACATCGACCAGGCGCTCGAACCGCTCGGCTTCTGGAGCGAGGAGGACTTCCTCTTCATCCTGAGCACGCGGAACGGGCAGCTGGGGTACGCGGTCCATCACCTGGGTTGGGATCGGACGCTCGTACAGACGGCTCACCCGTTCGCGGCTCCGGGAGACATCGTGAACGCCCACGGATACGGGAATGCGGATGGCGCCTGGCTCTTCCTCGAGCAGCGCGACGGCCGCAAGACCTGTGCCGCCTTCGACAAGACCGGCCAGCTCCTCAATCACTTCGCCTACGAGGCCGCCAACTCCCCCGAGTGGATGCGGCGCTTCGACGGCAAGTGCCTGACGAAGGTCGGCCTCTTCAGTGGGGCGGCGGCGGGCATCACCCGGCTCGCCTTGAAGGACAACGCGCTCGAGCTCACGCACTTCGCGTCGCCGCGACCCCTCGATGGGGTCGACCTGCTGGCGAGCGACACCGGTCTCATCGCGGTCGACCGTGCCGCGAACGAGATCCTCCGCCTCACGGTCGGCTGAACAGACCACTCCCACAAGAAGAAGAGGAAAGACGCCATGAGCAACGACAGCCAGAGCATCAACATCGAAGACCTCCTCGCGGGCGCGGCCAGCGACGCGGGCATCAACGCGACCGTCACCGCGAAGCTCGTCGACGCATCGACCGTCAAGACCGTCCGCAAGGGCGACGGCGTGACGCCGGAGACGTACAAGCACAGCAGCGTGGACATCATCACGGTGCTGGTCGACGACAGCGGCTCGATCTTCAACAAGGAGCCCGGCGACCCGGTGGACAAGGTCAGCAACGACCAGCTGGTGCGCGAGGGCGTCAACGCCATCATCGACGCCCTGCTCGCGACGAAGAAGAAGGGGCAGATCATCATCTCCATCCGCACGATCAACGGGGTACTCATCTGCCCGTACGTGTACCTGGAGGAGGTACCGCGGCTGGACACGAAGAACTTCCGCGACGGCGGGGTGACGCCCTTCTTCGACGAGACGCTCGTCACCCTGGCGAGCGTGATCGCGAAGGCGAAGTCGTTCGACGACGCCGCGCTCGGCGTGAGAACCTGGACGCTCCTCCTCACCGACGGCGACGACCGGCACTCGCGCAAGTCGACTGCCCTGGATGTCGCGGAAGTCATGAAGGCCCTCGACAACGAGACGCACACGGTCATGGGCTTCGGCGTGAGCGATGGCAAGACGGACTTCAAGGCCGTCTTCCGCTCCATGGGGATCAAGGAGGACAACATCCTGGTCTCGGCCAACAACCCCTCCGCCATCCGCGCCAAGTTCCGCCAGGCCTCGCAGTCGGCGACCGGCCTCAAGTCGGCCAGCGCGGCCGGCACCCTCGGCGGGTTTGGGGCCTGAACCCCCTACCGCATCCATGAGATGCGGTTTTTCTTATGCAAAAATTCCCTACGTTGAGGAAAGGATGCGCTTTTGCCCATATATAGAAAAAACCGTCCTAGAATGAGGAACGGTTCGCTGAAGAATCGCCTGCGCAATACGGCTAGAGCTGCACGCTCTCCCTCCCCCATTCCGTGAGCCAACGGATAATGAGCCCCTGGTGCGACGGGAAGGCGATGTCCGTCCGGTCGAGCTCCTTCATCGTGACGCGACTGAGCGCCTGGACCTCGGTATTCCAGATCGTCTCCGGCTCCTGACGGTCGATGTGGGGTTGGGTACGCGACCACCAATCGGCGATCGCGGCCATCGTCGTGGACGCACGCGCCACATAGGCGAGCAGGATCAGGTTCTCCTCCGGCAGACCGATGTTCGCGTACGATTCGAAGGCCTCAGGCTCCAGCTGGAGCCCCCGCAGGATGACCTCGCCGGTATGCGGATCGCACCGCTCGGTCTCCTCACGTAGCTCACGGGCGACGGTCTGTTCGGGAGTCTCTTGTGCGTTCACGTATCCCCCGATCAGCGCGAGCCGGCCACGTCCGGGCGGGATGTTACGCCGCTGCAACAACACCGACCCGTCGAACCCACACACGGCGACCGCGACCGCCTTCGGATTCCCCCACTCCTGGTAGGGACAGATCGAACAGGTCTTCGGCCAGGCCTCACTGACGAGAAAAGGGGCGGAACACTGCGGACAATAGATGGGCGCGCGCACCATACGGACGTTCCTTTCGGGATGGACGGTGAGTTGGGAGAATAGCGGAAACCCAGGAAAAAGCAAGAATCGACCTCGAGAACCACGATCAGGGCAAGCTTCCTTCCCTTACCGTAGACCCAACGTATCACGCCACAGAGCGATCGCATCCCGTCACGCAATATCTGTCATTTTTCTTTACGCTTTCAGGATGATCGGACCCTTGACAAGAAGGGCATTTCTTGCTATGATCGCCCATCAGTAAAGGAGAACATCGCCATGGAGCAGAAGAAGACGATCGGCAAAGCTTGGGCAGAGAAGCTCGAGGCGACGGAAGCAGAGGCCAAGAGGGCGGCGGCCGACATCCCTCGCAAGGAAGCGAAGGCGATCATCGAGCGGATCGAGGCGTGCGTCACCGAGGCGGAGGCGTCAGGGGCGTCGAGCATCGAGCTCTTCGGCCCGCTCACGCAGATGGACATCGCGGGAGTGAGGCCGGATGGGGTACGCACCCTGGCTGTGGCCCTGATCAGCGAGAAACGGCCGCTGCGCGCCGAAGACCTGACCGGCAAAGCGCGGCTGGTCTTGGAAGCCCTCGAGGCCTACGGTCTCGAGGGCTTCCTCCGCGAGACACAGGGCCCGCGGTCGGACCAGGCCGAACACATGTTCTACATCCGCCCCAAGCGCGGCTAACCTCCCGCCCCAACGCGATGCGTTGCGGCGGGTTTTTTCTTGCTCATAAAAAACACCCGAGCCGCTCGACCCCTGTCGAGACGCCCGGGCAGTGCCCTCACCGCACCAGATCCTCCATGCGCACGCACCCCAACGGGACCGCCATCTCAGCCACCCTCCGGCCGCCGTGGTGGCCAAGCTTGGTGAAGCTCTTCTTGTCACCAGAATGCTGGTACCAGACCGTCTCCTCCCCATCCGGCAGGATCAGCAGGTCGCCGATGCGACCACGAAGGCACGGATGCGGCTCCCCTGCTCCGAAGAACCCTTGGCGCAGCGCGTCCTCCGAACGCAGGACGAGTGCCTTGTCGGCCAGAGCCTCGCTCAACTGCCGCTGCACCTCCTCGATCCGGTCCGGTTCGATGGCGAGGAAGCAGTCCCGAGCGCTCCCCCAGGGCGGGATCGGCCGACCATCGGGCGCTCGCCGGAAATGCTTGGTGATATGCGGATAGTCGTTGAGGAAGGTCGTCTTGGTGGGATCGACGTCGATGTGTCCGTGGTCGGCCGTAACGAGCAGCGACACGCCCCGGGCGGCCTCGGGCGAAAGCTTCTCGACCAGCTCGGTCTGGAGTAGGTGGAAGAAGCCGTTCATCTCGGCGCGAGCCTGTTCGCTGTGCGGGCCGTAGAGATGCGAGACGCCGTCGATGTACTCGTGGTAGGCGTAATAGTAGGCGGGACCAGGAGGCGCTCGCTCGAGGTGCTGGCGCAGGTTAACGACCAGGTCGGCGGCCGTCTTGTGCGGGACCGGGACGCTCTTGCGCGTGAGCTGCTTCGAGTAGGCCGTCCCCGCGATCGCGAGGTTCGTGAACGTGAACGAGGGGATGCCATGCCCGAGCAGCTCTTCGTAGAAGGTCGGACCATCGAACAAGATCGACGGGTCAACCTTGCCCACGAGGGATGCGTGATCATCGATCTCTGCGAACGGCAGAGTGTAGAAGTTCCGGCCGAGCCCCTCGTCGTAGATCATCCATTCGAGAAGGCCATGCTGTTGCGGCGTGAGCCCCGTGTGGATCGCGGTCAGCGCCGCGGCGGTCGTGGCGGGAAAAACCGAGGCCAGCGGAGCGACCAGGCCGCGCTCGTTGAAGCGGCGCAGGAACGCGTGTGCGTGGACGTAGCGATGCCACTGCCAGTACCCGAAGCCGTCGAGTAGCAGGACGACCACCTTCTCGGTGCCGCGCGGGGTGACGGAGACGGATGACATGACATTCGCGAGCGGCGAGGCGTCCTCGAGCCCCAGCAGGTAGCGGACCGCGCCCGGGATCTGGGCAAACGAAGGCCCGTCGTACTCCGGCATCAGCCGACCGTCGCGAACATGCGCCTCGAGACGACGCTCCATTTCGAAATCGAACATCTGATCCTCCTGGATGTGTCACCCTTCCCATCGGGGCGACGGGTTAGGCGAATATTCCATAAAATGGCTAAATTGTCAATAAAAACACTGGCTCAAGGCTCGGCGAAGGGGTCGCGGACGACCCGCTGAAACATTTCACGCACGGCCCGTATTGAACCGCCACCCCATCACGACCGCCCGCCCCCGCTGAATCGGCGTTTTTTTTCATGCCAAAAAATGGCCGCCCCTCTCCAGCGCAAGGCTTGACAAAATCCCCTAAATAGCCTAGGATTTCTCACTGGAGGAGTCACGATGAGCACCACAAGCATCGAACTGATCGAGTCCCACAAAGTCTTCTGCGCCAAGATCTCCGCAAGCTTCCGCTTCTACGAACATCTGTTGATGGCGGCGTCTCGAGGCACGCGCCCCGCCCACGTCGACCTGAGCGAGAAGCGGACGGATGGGACCAAGCGGCATCGCCACGTGATGACCGCCACGCTGCACGGGGACGCGGCCTGCTTGCTCGACCTCGAAGAGGGACAGGGCAAGCGTCTGAATGTCAGCGATATCCCGGATGCCAACGGAATCCCCCTTTCGGCACTTCGGTTTCCCGCGATCGATTCGAATTTCGCGCTCGCCGTTCTGCGCGCCTATCGCTCGGACACCGACGAGCGGCTGAAGACCAGCGTCGACGGGACGATCTGTGACCCGGACGGCAACCGGATCTGCCTGCATCGGCGGGTCCTGCGCGCGAACTGCCAAAGCGCGGCACGGACGGCTAAGTTCTACCAGGCCCTGATCCCGTCCCGGATGCATATCGATGACTTCACCCATCCCGGGCTCGTCCTGGAGGACTCAACCTGGGTGGAATTCCATACGGACCGCGCTCCCCCCGTCTTCGGCCTGGACGATCCCCGCGATTGGAACACGCGTCGCGAGATCAAGGCGCTCGCCCTCACCGTCGAAGCATCATTCGAGGCCTTTCGCGACAGCCTCATCGAGAATGGCTTCGACGCCGCCTGCATCCTCAAGAAGAACGTCGACGAACGGACGGACCGACCCACCTCCCTCCTCTCGGATCCCGACGGACGGCTGGTCCTGGTCACCTCCGAACGAGAGGAAGCCTGAGCGACGTACGTCACGGCAGAAAGAAAAGAGAGAACGATCATGAGCGATAAACCCGACGAATCGAAGCGTCCTCAGCCCTTCCGGGACCCCAACACACTCCCCTTCCGCGGGAGGTTCTCACGGGCCGGATCCGTACGCTACTGCATGCATGAGGGACTGACGGGGCGCGAAGTCGCCTACGAGCTGATCCCCGAGGAAATGACGCGGCGCGCCGACGTCCATCAGCGAATGGCGAAGGACCTGTATCTCGTGGAGCCAGACGTCCTGGCGTCAGAAGTGGTCCGTGGCGAGAAGACCGGGGCGATCGTCAGCTGCAACCTCCATGCGCAGCCGCCGGGAAGGTACATCGGAGGAACGGCCGAGGTCAGCGAGACGGAGGATACGGGCTCGGACGCGGACATCATCGGACACCGCGCGTTCGTGCCGGCAACGGATCGGACAACGACAGCTACGTAGGACCGCCCCAAGACCCTCCTCGTGAGCCGTGGACGGACAAAATCCATCGACTGATCGCCAAAAGGGCGATTTTTTTTCTTGTTCGGCGATGGATACGCCCTATTTTCCGGATGTATAGACAAGAGGATCCGATGGATCGGATACCGCTCGGGCGTATCAAGACGCTTATTTTTTATACTCTCCCCGCTCCACGCACTGCTGACGACGCGTCAGGTCCTTCTCATCCCAACCGCAGCGACCATTCGCTTGTACGCGACAGGTCCGTAAATGCACATTACACGCGTCCGTCGATCTCCGTATGCAGAACGACATGCAGCCCGTCGACCCGACGGAAGCATCGCAACAAAGCTCACTGCCACAACCACCGATCTGGCACCCATCTGAGACCCTGAGCGGCGCTGGAATCGTCAACGGCGTCGGCGGCTCGGGCACATGGCAACCGTTGCC
>CAZURG010000003.1:31489-69176 GCA_964623645.1 uncultured Gammaproteobacteria bacterium
GTTGGACGAGCTGCCTCGCTATTCCTGATCTTGCCATCAACAAGCCAGATCGGACCGCCCGATATGAGATCGTCTTTATATCTTGGGAAAAGATGCCAATGCATGTGCGTATCGGTATTGCCCAATAACTCGTAGTTCATCTTCTGAGGGTTGAACGCACGAAAAACCGCTTCCGCGACAAGGGACATCTCTTTCAGAAATGCGAATCTCTGTTTTGATTCTAATTGATGCAACTCTGTTTTATGCTCCTTAGAAATAAATACGGTATGCCCTCTAAAGTACTGAAAGTCGCCAACCACGACATATCCTGTTTCAAGCTCTTCGACAAAGTAAGGATTTGTTCCATTCTTGATCTGTTGAATACGTTGACAAACAAAGCAGGCCTCCATATAAAATCCACCCTAATACAAAAATCGAGCTGTTTCCAGCTCGATTTTTATTGGGGTGACCAGAGAGGATCGAACTCTCTCTAGGAGGACCACAACCTCCTGTGCTACCACTACACCATGGCCACCATGCCCCAGGAATCTAGCAGGATTCCCAGGAATTGGCAAGATCCGGTAAAGGTCCGTGAGCGGTTCTAAAAATGGGCGTTTTTTCTAGAATTCCCCCGTCGTCACGAGCAACGTCCCCATGATCTCCCCAAACAGGGCCGTATCCCGGGCCTCCTCAAACGGGAGACATTGCTCTTCCGGCCGCGGGAAGTTTTGGCACTCGACCGAACGGGTCGTGAACACGAAGGAAAAGCCGCCGTTTGCCGTTTGAAGCGTGTAGGTTTGGGTATCGAACCGATTTCCCGCCCCCGCATCGGCCGCAGAGCGCAGGCAGAAGGACTGCCGGGCCCGGTTCTGGACCATGCGGACTGCCCGGATGCCCTGCTTCCCCACCTGCGCGTCGGTGCAGGGCTCGAGCGCCGCATCGTTGCGAGAGAGCCGCCAGATCTGCATGGTCCGACGTGGGACAGAACGTGTCCCCGGATTCTCGACGGCCGTCCCAAGATCGACGGTCACGATGAGGCCGCGGGTCGCCTCATCCGAGCCAGGCGTCGCGGGCGTAGACGTTCCCGGATGGTAGAGGCGCACGTCCCCAAGGATCGTGATGTTCCAATCCTCATGACGGACGAACGGGAGGGTCGAAGAAGCGTTGTCGAGACCGGTAGACGTCGGCGCACCAGGAAGCGTTGAAGATGGGATCGTGCTCGGGGTTTCCGGCATCGGCTGGCAACCGGCACCTAAACCAGCCAGGGCGAGCAACGCGAGTGCGAGGAAAAAGCGTTTCATGGTATCAACTAACGTTTGCTGATTGCGTCGAACGCCTTCAGGATCTCCAACGGAACGGCGAAGACGATGGTGTTTGATTGGTCGCTGGAAATGTCGTTGATCGCGTTTAAGGTGCGCAAGTGCAGCGCGCCCGGGCTCGATGACAGAATCTCCGCGGCTTTCTGCAGGTTGTTTGCGGCGATCACCTCGCCCTCCGAGCTGATGATGACGGCGCGACGTTCACGCTCTGCCTCCGCCTGCTTGGCGATGGTCCGCTGCATGTCTTCTGGCAGGGCGATGTCCTTAAGTTCGACTCCCTGGACCTCGATCCCCCAGCTCGCGGTATGAGCGGCAATCAGTTCCTTGATGCGTTGGGCAGCCTGGTCGCGTTCCGACAAGAGCTCATCAAGGGTCAGTTCGCCAACGACGTTACGCATGGTTGTCTGTGCGAGCTGCGAGGCGGCGCTCCAGACATTCTCGACCTCGATGACGGACCGGCCCGCATCGACGATGCGATAGTAAATGACGGCATTGATCTTGCAGGAAACGTTGTCCTTCGTGATGGCGTCCTGGTGCGGCACTTCGACGGCCTTCGTACGCATATCCACCTTACGCATGCTCTGAATGACAGGAATCACGAGCCGCCAGCCAGGTTCGGCGATCTTGTGGAATTTCCCGAACATGAATTTCACGCCGCGTTCGTATTGGTTGATCTGACGAATGGAAACCAGCAGGATCCCCGCCACGACCCACAGGATGGAAGAGAGAAAGAATTCGATCATATGCTTCCGTTGTAGACCTTAAAAAACAGCTTGTCAAAAAGAAAAAACGCCCCAGGAAAGGCGTCAGGTGAAGAGGTCACCGGAGCGGGCGAAGACGGGATCGAGGGCCTTGCGCAGGTCGGCCTGAACCTCGGAGATGGGACGGTCTGCACGAACCTGGTGGAAGTACAGCCCCAACCCACCCATGAGCAGGCCCGGGAGCCATCGGCGGTAGTCATCGATGACGGGCTGCGTCTTCTCATTGAAGGTCCGCAGACGCCGCTGGAAGGTCTCCAGGGCATCGTCGGCGCGGCCCTCGGCGGCGCTCCGCTGCTCGATCCGCGCGATCAGGACCTCCTGGTCGGGAACGTGCAAGTCGACGACGATCGCCTGGATCATACCCAGCGCATCATGGAGGGTCTGCTGCTGCTCGATCGTGCGCGGATACCCATCGAGGATGACGCGTTCGGCATCGGGCTCGGCGAGCCGACAGCGCAGGATCTCGGTTGCGGCGTCGTCAGGCAGAAAGTTCCCCTGCGCGGCGATGTCCTCGAAGGATTTCCCACCTGCCTGGTTACCGGCACGGACCAGGTCGCCCATGCAGACGTGGGTGAGACCGTAGCATGCAGCGAGGAACTTGGCGTGGGTCCCCTTCCCGGATCCGGGAGGGCCCATGAGAATGATGTTCATCTTTCCGATCCTTCCTTGCGTGGCGAACAGCTGCCATTGAAGCGTTTTCCAGGGCTTTTGTCAAGGATGCGGGAGAAAAAGAAAAACCGCCACGCTCAGAACGAGGCGGCGGCGGTGACCATGACCGAGCGGCCATCGCTGACGACCGCGGGGATCGGGAAGCGGAGGCGCGGCTGGGCGAGGTAGAGGTAGGTCCCGGCCCCGGCGGCCAGAACGCCCACCGTGAGGCTCAGGGCACCGCCGATGAGGGCGTCATCAGCAGCTCGGCCACTGCGGCCGGGATCAGCGCTCGCGGGGTTGTTGGCGTCACTCCGATTGTCGCTCATCATCGCGAAGGAGTAGATCGAGAACGCTACGCCCGCCCCTCCCACGCCCCAGAGGAGGTAATGAAGGACCCGTGCCGAGGCACGCTCCTCGCGGTAGCGCAGGGGCGGGAGGGTGCGCGACGGCGGCGGCTGAATCGGCGGCACGAGGGGCCGGGGCTGGGCACGGAGGGCACGATTGCGAAGAATGCGCTCGATCCGCAGGATGTGATCCTGGGCAGCGGCGGCATCTGCGCGTTCAGCCGTCGTGCAGGTGTCCCCGATCGCGGTATCGTGGTATCGCCGGTACTGTTCGAGAGCCTGTTCGATTTGGCCGCCGAGCTCGAAGGCATTCCCCGCGTTGAAGAGGAGGGCGCAACGGGGCACGATCGCGTAGGCCTCGAGGTAAAGGAGCGCGGCCTGGAGAGGCGCGCTGCGGTAGACGGCCTGGGCCGCCTCGTAGCGCTCACGGGCGCGCTCGCGCGGGGTTTGGGGACGTGCGACCGGAGGGGGCGAAGGCTGGGCCGAGGCAGCCGGAGCGACACCGACCAGCGCGCCCGCGAGCGCGAAGCAGAGAAACAGCTTGCGAACCATGGATTCGATCCTTTCTCTTGCGCCGACGAGGCGCGAAGATAGGGCTAATCATAGCAGAAAAAACAGAAAAGTCAAGAGGGGTGGCCTGAACGCCACAGATCAACGAAAACGGAGCGTTTTCACCAAAACAAAAACCCTCGCCTAAAACGAGGGTTTTCCCTGGTGTCCCCGGATGGAATCGAACCATCATCAACAGCTTAGAAGGCTGCCGCACGATCCATTGTGCTACAGGGACGCGCTCCTGACAGCGGGAATGTGCCCGAATTTACCAAAAAAGACAAGCCGGAACCCTTCTGCCGACACCCCTACTTCCCCTCTTTCTCAATCCAACCGCGCAATAGCCGGATCTCCTCTTGGAGGTTTTCCGCCGTCTCACGCAACGACTGGGCCCGACGCCACGTCTGGTAACCGGTGATAAGCTTTTCGGCCGCGACGATGACGACGATGGCGGCGACCCATTTCCAAGCCGTCTGCCAACCAATCACGGGCAGGTCCGCGAGCCAACCAATGGCCGTTGAGGACGGGACGTACCCAGACAGGTCGAGGACCACGTTGCGCGCGATCGGTGGCGGCAACGGCACGGTCACGGTCCGCGCCCGCTCAAGCCACCCGGCCAGCTCGATGAGCTTGGAATAGAGCAGAACGAAAATCGTCAAGCTAAAAGCCGTCGAGAGGACGCTACGGACGCCGCTAAAGATCTCGACGCGGACCAGATCCTGCATGCTCTCACAAAGCAGGCGTTCCCGCTCAAGATGCCGAATCTCCAACCACAAAAGCGCCTTCTTGACGGTCGGCTGCGCGGCCACAACCTCTTGGACGGCCTTGACGTCACGCTGGATCGCTTCGGTGTTCATGGGAAATATTGGCGAAAAAGGACTATGACGTTGCAGGCGGTCGCTGCGGATGCGGGATCGCGATCTCTCGCAACTTCGACTGCACCAGCGTCAGCAGGCCCGCGAGTCCGACAGGTCGGCCTGCGTCAAAGGTAATGCCGATAGCCGCCAAGGCCTCAAGTCGCTTCCCGACCCGCTGATACCCCTCACGAACGTTACGCAAATGCGCCACGAGTTTGCCATTCTCCTCACTGAGCGCCCTATGGGAGGCCTGCATCGTATCCAATGCCTGCACGGGCTCATCCGGTTCCCATTGGTCGATCATCTGTTTTAGGCTCCCCTTCCGCGTTTCATAATGAATGATCTGCTTGGAGACTTGCATGATGGCTTGTTTCCATTCCAGCACGTTCGGAAGATCGAACGAGTCGGGAGCGGTATTGAGACGGTCGACATATTGCCGCAAGGCCGATTGAAGCTCGACAAGATCACGCACGGCGGCGACGCGCGTCTCAGCATGACTGGTAAAGGCCTGACGGATTGTCTCACCTTGGGCACGCGCCAACTCATTCGCCTCACCGAGATGATCGTCAAAAATGCCGGGTTCCGGAACAAGCGCCCCATCAAAATGCGCGAGGTGACGCTCTGCGGAAGCGGATGCGGACAAGGCCTCTGCTGGCACACCGGCAAATCCAAGGGCACGATTAAGGGACGGCAGCCAATTAGGCTCATCATCCAACACGCGCTCCCAAGCGGTGCCGACCTTGCGCTTGCGAGAGATCCCGCTCGCGACCTCATCCATCCGCTCTGGCCAATCGGGACGCCGCTGCACGACGGCACGCAACGCCATGACTTGGGCAGACATCAGTTCGGGCAGGGTTCGGATACCTTCGCTCGCCGCCTTCCGTCGGTCGTCCATATACGCGTGGAGGGATTGCCCGATCCCCTTTTCCATCCGCACCTGCCGCTCCCGTAATTCCGCTTCCGTGCGTTCGCCGGTAGCCGCGCTATCGCTCATGGATTGGGTAAAGATCTGGAGAGAAGGCTGCATCCAAGTTTCGTACAGCGAAAAAACGGCATCCCTTAGAGGCTTTGGATAATCGATACGGACGTCATATCCAGATCCCGGGACAGGAACGATCTCGAGGATTCCAGCATCTTTCAGGAGGCTCTCAACGACCATCTCCTTGAGCCTTTCAGAATGCTCAAGCACGCCTTCGGGCGACGCTTGAATTTCAGAACGCTGCCGAACGGCAGAGATATCCCCATCATCTTGAGGAAGCGGGCGACGATGAAGGGTCGAGGGGCGTTCAACCATAGATGTGCAGAGTATACCCCATCCTTCCCGTTCACGCATCCGCCTTCGGAACCGTCGGAGACTCTTCTGGGTCCGGCCCATCCTGCCGCACCCCATGGAACGCCTTATGCACGTCCCGCAGCTGCCGATTCGTGACGTGCGTGTAGATCTGTGTCGTAGTGATCGAGGTATGACCCAACAGCGATTGCACGCTACGAATATCGGCGCCATTCATCAATAAATCGGTCGCAAAGGAGTGTCGCAGGGTATGGGGCGAGACTTTCTTTGGGATCCCCGCCGCCGTCGCATAGAAGCGAACGAGACGTTCAACGGAGCGCGGGGTCAAGGGGCCAACCTCCCGATTAGCATCCTCAATCGTATCCGGATTTGGGGCCGCGCGGTCATGACGGATGAACAACGACGGATTCTCATCCTCACGCAGTTCTAGATACTCCTTGATCGCGGCGCGAGAGCGCCCGGACAGGAAGACGATCCGCAACTTATCCCCTTTTCCGCGGATGCTGAGCTCATCACGCTTGAGGTTGATCTGGTCACGCTGCAAGGCCGCTAGCTCGGAAACACGCATGCCCGTCGAGAAAAACAGTTCTAAAATCGCCTTATCTCGGGCTCTTATGAGGGGACGGGCATCCGAGGCATCCGGCGCCCGCAACAGCCGATCCAGGTCCTCATTCTCCAGGAACGACACCTCACGCGTCCCTTGCTTTGCCAACTCGATCTTTTCTGGGGAAAAAGTGGGGACGTCCCGCTTCTCCAGGAAGCGCAAAAACGAACGTAGCGCGATAAGATGATAGTTCTGCGTCGTCTTGCGCAGGGTCCCCTGCTCTCGGTTCTCCAACCGGTTCAGGTACAGGCGGTATTTATGAATCGTATCCAGCGTGATCGTCGCCGGGTCCGGATCTTTCGCCCAATCGATGAACCGCTGCAAATAGAACTCGTAGTTCCGGATGGTGAGCGGAGAACGGCCCTTCTCGATCTCGATGTACTCGAGGAAGGTCCGGAGATAGGAAGAGATGCTGGCCATACAGAGCCATGATACGGGAAAATCACATGTGTCGCAAAAAGATACCGTTCAAGAAAAAAGCCCACCGGAACGGTTGGGCGGATCAGCGTGTCCCGACGAGCACCTGATCGAGAAGGGCCACGTGACTGGCCTCGGCAGCGAACTGGGCGAGGAATCGGCGCATCTCCTCACCGAGCCGCAGCTCCGCGTTGAAGACGCGCGCGGATTCGGTGAAGAAGCGTTCTTCGACCGCCAGGCCACGGTCGAGGATCGCGTCGTAGGTCCAGCGACCGCGCTCCAGAGGACGAGACGGGTCGAAGAAATCAGCCGAGAACCCGTGGAAAGGACGGTCCATCGCTCCCCCACCCGCGAAGAAACGGGCGAGACCGAAGGCGCCAAGGCATTCGAGCATGTCCGCGTCCCGAACGATGGCCTCCTCAGACGACTGCACCGTCTTGCCGCCCCGGGAAAACGAGCAGTTGCGGATGATCCGGCCGACTTCGGGGAGCTTGGCGGCCGGGAAGTCAGCCGTACGGAGGAACGCCTCAGCCAAGACGGCGCTCGCTTCCGTATCCTGGGTGCGCGCAGGATGATCCTTGCGGCTGACCACCGCATCATGGAACAGCGCGGCAGCGAGCACGATCTCGAGGTCAGCATCCCGACAGGGACCGCCCTTCTCCCGCATCCAGAGACGGAGGGCCCACAGCACGACCCGCTCGATATGGCTGAAATCGTGCATCACGTCCTTGCGAGCCTCGCAGAGGGAGCGGCTATACGCCGCCGCCGGGACGAGCCAGGCATAGGTATGGCGTGCGGAATTCAGAACGGCGGGCAAGTGTTCCGCACAGGCCGCGAAGGTCTGGGGCCAATGCCAGATCACGGCCTTCGCGAGCTCAGGGGACGAGAGAGAACGATCGTCTTGCGTCATGTTTTTCCTCCAAATCCGTTCTTTACCGATATCATGTTTGAAGCCTCCTGTCAATGATCAACGAAACGAGGTCGGCGAGATGCGCGCCATGAAAAGGACGCCGCTCATCCAATGGTTCCCAAGGACGACATCCGTGCTATACTCCCTTCGATCCTTATGCCCGGACCCGCTCCTTCCCACCCGCCGCTGTACCGCACCCTGTTCCGCGAATCCCTCTCGACCGCCTGGCACCATCCGCGCCTGTGGGTCTTGGGGTTTTTTGCGGCCCTCCTGCATACCGGAGGAATTTATGACGTCCTCCTCCGCTCTTTCAACCAGCTCGGCGAAGCGGCGGCCGAACGGCTGGCGGGCGCGTCCTTCACGCAAGGCTTGCTCGCGTGGGCCCTGCAGCCAATGAGTGAAATCGGACAGGCGCTCGGCTTTCTTGGAACCATCGGTCGGCTTCAAGGCCTCCTCGTGATCTTGGTCCTCCTCGGCATCACGGCAGGCAGCTCCGTAATTGCGCAAGGCGGGCTCATTTACGGGCTCGGCATTCGCTTGCGCGGCAACATCCCCTCCCTCGCCGCCTGCCTGGGGGTCGGCGGACGGTTCTTCTGGAAAACGGCAGCGTTGAATGCCGTCACGCTTGGGCTCATGTGGCTCTTCCGAACGCTCGTCCTCCTCCCCTTCGCGACGCCGCTCGAAGAAACATCCTTCTGGACCGTCACGGGTTCCATCCTCGCCTATCTCATCTACATTGTCGCGGTGATCGGACTGACTTCGATTCACATGCTCGCATTGAACAGCCTCATCCTGCAAAAATATTCCGTTCTCGAGAGCCTGGCCCGCGCCGTTGCGCAGACGAAACGCGCCTGGTTAGTCATCCTGGAGCTCGGAGTCGGCTTTTTCTTCCTTGGCGTCGCCCTGTTCCTCGGCTTGGGCGCCCTCTATCTCGTCGCCGGCGTCCCGCTTCTCATTCTGACCCTCTCGGCCGCCCTCCTGAACAGCACCCTTGCCGCCACGATCCTGAACGTCGTCTTCTTTGGAGGCGCCTTACTCGCATTCCTTCTCTTGGGAAGCTTTGCGACAACGTTGCAATACGCGGCCTGGCAAGGTCTTGGCATGCGGCTCGTCCAAGGCACGGCCCTCGCCAAGATCCACCGCTGGTTCTTCCGCAAAGGGCGTCTCGCCTAACCTATGCCCGCCACCCCCGTCCCCAAGGCCTCGTCGATTGAGGACCTCATGAAGGCCGCATCCCCGGCCGGTGGCGCCAGTACGGCCCCACCCGTTTCTGGACCTCCCCCCAAAGCAAAAAAACCTGCTGAAAACGAGAGCAAGACGACTGCGGAATTCGCGGAGACAATGTCAGCGATCAAGCTCCGCGAACACGAAAAGCTCGCCCAACAGAAAGCGGCCGCCCTCGGCCTCGAACACATCATTCTCCGCGGCTTCCCCATCGCGCCGGAAGCGCTCAGCGTTCTGCCGCGCGACCAAGCCCAAGCCTTGAAGGCCGTCATTTTCTTGCGTGTCAAAGATCAGATCCGTGTCGGCGCGCTCGAAAAAACGCCAGACGTCGAAAAATTGGCCCAAGATATCGAAAAGCGCGAACACGCCCACGTCCAGATCTACATCATCTCAGAAGACAGCTTCAACGCGGCCTACAAGCTCTACGACGCCCTCCCTGAAGTCAAAGAGGTCACCTACGGCTACCACATCGAGGAAGCCGACCTCGCGAAATTCGCGACGGAGATCGAGAACCTGGAAGTCCTGCGCAAGCGCATCCAAGACGTAAACACGACGGATATTCTGACGCTCATCATCGGCGCGTCTTTGAAGTTAGGCGCTTCCGACATCCACGTCGAAGCCGAGGAGGCGCACGTGAAGTTCCGGTTCCGCATCGACGGCCTGCTTCGTGACGCCGCCAGCCTCCCCCGCGAGACCTGGAAGCAGATCATTTCCCGCCTAAAACTCCTCTCCGGCGTGAAGATCAACGTCGAGGACGTGCCCCAGGACGGCCGCATCACCATTTACCTCACCCAAGAGAAGATCGACATCCGCGTCAGCTTCCTGCCCACGGCCTTCGGCGAGTCGGTCGTCATGCGCTTGCTGCGTCCGAAGGCGATCGCGCTCGAATTTGATAACCTCGGCATCCGCGGCAAGGCCCTCGAGCAGCTGCAGGAACAGATTGAAAAGCCGAACGGGATGATCATCACGACCGGTCCGACGGGATCCGGTAAGACGACGACACTGTATGCGGTCCTCAAGAAGCTCAATTCCCCCGAGGTAAAAATCATCACCCTCGAGGATCCCGTCGAATACAAGCTCGAAGGGATCAACCAAAGCCAGATCGACCACGGCAAGAAATATGATTTTGCCTCCGGCCTCCGCTCGATTTTGCGCCAAGATCCGGACGTGGTGATGGTCGGCGAAATCCGCGACCTGGAAACGGCCGACATCGCGATCCAGGCCGCCCTCACGGGCCACTTGGTGGTCTCGACGATCCACACCAACAGCGCCGCCGGCTCGATTCCACGCTTCCTCTCGATGGGGGTGAAGCCGTTCTTATTGTCTCCAGCGCTGAATGCGGTCATCGGCCAGCGTCTCGTTCGACGTCTCTGCAAGGAATGTAAAGTTCCGCTCGAATTGAGTCTGTCACAACGAAAGCAAGTCACCTCGATTTTAAAATCCATCTCCCCCGCAGCGAACACGAAGGTCGACTTGGACAAGCTCGCCTTCTATGGACCTGGAAAAAAAGAAGGCTGCTCCATCTGCGGCGGTTTCGGCTACAAGGGCCGCGTCGGCATCTACGAGATCTTCACCATCACGCCAACGATCGAAGCAATGATCCTGAAAGGCACCTCGACAGAAAGCGAGATCGGCGACCAGGCGGCAAAAGAGGGGATGGTCACGATGGCGCAAGATGGTCTTTTGAAGGCCCTGGATGGCCTGACGAGCGTCGAAGAGGTCTTAGCCGTCGCGAATACGGACATTGCGACCGAAGACGGTGAGGAACCGGCATCGATTGACAAACAGCCCGATTTAGGCCAAGGTTAGCGCGCCTTTGGAAAGGAGGCCGCATGCATCTCCGTGCCATCGCCCTCATGGGGGCCCAGTTCACACTCGCGCTCGGACGGCTCGGCATCGATCTCTGGGGAGAACCGCCCCGCCTGCGCGGCAAACGCATCATCGTCAACAAGGAAGCGACTATCCCCCAAGGCCGGCAAGCGGAACCGGATGCAGAGCATCTGGCCCGCTCCGCAGGCGAACCTCCGGACCTGCTCCAAAGCTTCCACTTCTTTATCGAACCGACGGCAGCGAATGAGCATCCGACCCCGCTCCGGATCACGATCAACCGACGCACGGGCCGGATCGAGTGGAACCTCACGACGCGGGAACCGTTCCGCATGGAACCCCTCGGCGAAGGCGCCCTCTTCCCAGGACTGGCGGGCATGGCGCTGACCTGGTCGGCTGCCCTGCCGCTCGTGGCGATGCACCGGTACTACCGGCACATCGAGAAGCGCACAAGTCTCTCACGCCACGCCCAGACCTTCCTCGACGCGATCAAGGGGCAGGTCGACGACGAGGTGTACGCGGACCTGACGCTCGCCTTCCAAAAGGATTGGGCCTACACGAACCGCAAGGACCCAGACCCCACGTTCGCCGAGGCGAAAGCCCTTCTTTCCCAGTTCGCACAGACGCTCTCGACCGCGCTCAGCTATTCCGACGGCGACTTCATGCCGGTACGGGTCTACGCCTGGCACGAGCGCAACGCCCAAGGCCCACGCATCGCCGAGGCCCGTCAGGATCCGGATGGTGCGATCTACGTCACGGTCAACCGAAGCATCTTTAGCGGAAACGAGGCGCTCGAACTCGTCGACCACCACACCTGCCGGACACATCTGGAAACGGTTACTCCATTCCGATCTGGAACATGACGCTTCACCCTCTCTCGACACGATCGAGATTTTTTTCGATCACTTTTTGAGACAAGAAAAAACGCCCGTGATCGGACGTGAGAGCCGCTAGGACGCCGCCTGCTGCTGATACCGCTCGCAGACGAGCGCGTCCAGCTGCTGCTCGAGTTCCCGCGACCGCGTGCGGGCGGCGTGGTGGTCGAAATCGGACTGCGCCGAGAACGAGGCGCACCAGGAGAGATCGTCCCACCGGCCGCCCTCCGGCTTGTGCAGACGCGCCGAGAACCTCTCAGACGCATTCATAAGCAGATCACGCAGGAGCCGGAACCGGTCGAGAAGAGCCACCTCACCCACCAGCATGACCATGCCTCCCCCAGCAGACGCATGTGCCTGGTGATGGAGGCAGAACCGCTTGCAGAGGGCGTTGTAGGCACGGATATCGCGGAGGTGGCGACACGCCTCGAACATCGCCCGCTCACGCGCATTTGAGACGACAGGGATCACCCCCCGACGAACCGCCTCCGCCACCCTCCACAGCTGCAAGGCGCGCCGGAGCATCAGCGGACCACAGACGCTGGTCACGAACAGCAGGAAGAGTTGGAGGCTCCAGAGCGACTCCCCTCTCGCGAGGAGCCCCAACACAGAAGAAACGCCGAACGGGATCGAAAGCAGCTGGATGAAGGCCGTGAAGAACAGCAGCGAGGTCGCCCAGGAAATGAGACAGAGCCCACCGAAGCGGTGGAGCGCAGGCATGCACCCCTCACTCGCATCGATGACTTGCGGATGCACAATCAGGGCACGAAACGTCATGCATTTCTCCTTTTCGACAAGGCCGAGATAGGCCGGGGGTTGATCATAGCAGATGACCGTACCACGTCAAGATCCAGGCCCTTACGAAACCGAGCATATTGGCTTGTGTTAGGCATTTTTCTTCCAATAATCCTCTCCTTTTTGGAGAAGAAAAAACGCCCTCTTGGGCGCTGTCAGCGGGACGGGCGACGGTTGTGGCCCTCCGACCCTTCCCGTTCGACGTCGATCGTAGCCGGGCTCAGGGCGGACACCGTATCGCTCGTCCCCAGAAGAGCGACGGCTCCCAGGGCGGGTTGAGGCTCCTCCCCATCCGAGACGCGAACCGTTGTGCCACCGATGATCTCCGTGAGGGTGGAGCTTCGCGTATAGGACGCAAAATCGTCGTACGCTTGCAGCAGGCGCGCACGCTCCTGCTCCATCTTCGCCAGGATCTCCGGCTCATTCACGGTCGGCGCCCGCACGCCCTGGCGGCGGTCCTCCAGGTACCCGCGGAACGAGTCGCACCAGCGGTTATAAGCCGCGATGCGCTGGTCGAGCCGAAACCCCTCGATGACTCGCTGGTCAAACGGCCCCACCGTCAGGTTGGTGGCGGGATCCTTGGCGATCCGGTAGAGGCGGTACATCTCCCGCAGCGTACGAACATTCGACGGCGCGAAGACGAGGGGGATGGCCAGGAAGAAACCGAGAACCAGAAAGGCCGGGTTGCCGCGTCGCCAAAGATCAAGCACTTGAACGAAGAGGATCGGCGCAAAGATCGCAGCGAACACCAGGGGGATCACGAACCCGAGCAGCCGGCGCCAACCGAGCCAATACCGACTCGTGTTCTTGAGGGCCGGCATGGCTTCAGAAGAATCGTCGATACGGACAGGATCATTCATCAGAACCTTCCTTTCGAGAGGTGAAAGACCGTTCGCCCTACAGATTCGCAGGATATTCAATATTTCATCTTTCGTCAAGGATACGAGGCCTTTTTCCAGGACCTCTCTACTCCCCCGCCTCCCGCATTTCCCAGCGGACCAAACGCTCCTCTCCGTCCTTCGGCTCGATCGTGAGCCAGATCACCCGCTCCGCACGCTCCGTCAACCAATAAGGGATCTGTTCCGGCCATTCGATGATGGCGATCGTCCCCGGCTCCTCAAGTTCCTCCTCGAGGTTTAGGGCTTGCATGTCCGCTTCTTTTTCCAAACGATAGGCGTCCACATGGACGAGGCGATGCAGGCGCGCATGCTGAAGAGGATATGTCCGCATCAGGGCGAACGTCGGACTCTTCACGACCTCCTTCACGCCAAGGTACGCGGCCAGTTTTTGGGTGAACGTCGTCTTCCCAGCCCCTAACGGACCAGAGATCGCTAAAATCGCGCCGGGAAACAAACGGTCAACGATCTGGGGGATCCATTCATCCCAATCGGCAAGGCTCTTGAGGGAAAATTCTTTGCGCATAGGTCATTAAAAGCCCAGCTCAGGATCAATATCGAGCGTTAATGGGTCATGTTGTTCGCCGCGACGGAGATGCCAAGCGCCGGCGGCGGCGATCATGGCGGCGTTGTCGGTAACGTAGGCACGGTCGGAAGGGAGAAAGGCGGTGCCCGGGAACCGTTTGTTCAGCATTGCTTGCATCTCAGCACGCAAATGCAGGTTGGCAGAAACTCCACCGACGAGCACGACGCCGCGCACGCCATGGATCTCGACGGCCCGCGCCGCCTTCTCGACGAGGACCTCGACGATCGCGGCCTGGATTTCCGCGGCGAGGTCGGATTTGGCCTGGGGATCCTGAAAAATCTCGGGTGAACGCTCCCACAGCTGACGAACGGCCGTCTTGAGGCCGCTGAAGCTGAAATCCAGGCTCGGATCCGTCAGCATCGGCCGCGGCAAGGGAAACGTTCCGACGCGTCCCTGCTCGGCCAGCGTCGCGATCTGCGGGCCGCCCGGATAGGGCATACCCATGAGCCGCGCGGTCTTGTCGAAGGCTTCCCCGGCCGCATCGTCACGCGTGCCGGCAAGATGTTCGTAAGCGCCAAAATCCTTCATGAGGACCAGTTCGGAATGGCTGCCGGAAGCAGACAACGCTAATAGCGGGAACGTCCATCGAAGACGATTCTCCGCATTCAGCCAAGCAGACGCGAGGTGCCCCTCCAAATGGTTCACGCCGAAAATCGGCTTTCCGGAGAGGATAGCCAGCATCTTCCCCGCCTCGAGACCCATCAGGAGGGCCATCGACAAGCCAGGACCGCGGGTGACGGCGATCGCATTGAACGCGTCTCGCCAGGAGTCGCCCAAGGCTTCGGTCAGCAAGCTGACCGTTTCCAAAACATGTGCCCGTGCGGCGACCTCGGGCACGACCCCGCCATAGATCTGGTGGATGGGAATCTGTGAGCTGACGAGATTACGTTCGATACGAACATCATCCCCGTCCAACGTCAAAAGGGCGACGGCGGTTTCGTCGCAGCTGGTCTCGATTCCGAGGATGCGCAGCGGGGCGGGCATAGGATCGCTGCCATGGTACGGATATTTGGCGGGGATGCAATAGGAGGGGCGCGGGATCCCGTGTATCATGGCGACATACCTTCTTTTCCCCCTATGTGGATCCTTTACGGCCTCCTGGCCGGGCTGACGGCGGCCCTCATGACAATTTGTGCCAAGATCGGCTTAAAAAGCATCGATTCGACGCTGGCGACGACCATCCGGGCGACGATGATGTGTGCCTTCATGGTCGGGGCGAGCCTCGTCACCAAGAAATTCAGCCTACTCCCCTCGCTTGACGGGCGGGCATGGCGATGGATCGCGGTTGCGGCCGTACTTGGGGCGTTATCCTGGCTGTTTTATTTTCTTGGACTGCAACAGACGACCGCTTCCAAGCTTGCGGCGCTAGATCGGCTGAGCCTGCCGTTCATTATTCTGTTTTCGGTCCTCTTATTGGGAGAGAAGCCATCATGGTCGCTGGCGCTTGGAGGGATGCTGGTCACGGCTGGCGCGATTCTCATTGCTCGCGCCTAAGCATATGCGTCGTATCTGGCCCTTAGCGGTGGGCGTGATAGCCCTGATCGCTGCCGTCTCTTTCACGTATCCATTCGAGCGAAGATCCGTGATCGCTCCAAGCGTGAGCGTGTCCGCCATTACGGAAATTCCAACCACTCTCGTGAACACTTCCTTCGCAACGAAATCAGCGTATCAGGTCGCAAGCGGGACGCGGATCCTGCTCATCCCCCATCATCTGGTCGCGGGACGGGAGATCGCTTCGCTCTTAAGCTCCGTTCCTGCCCCAAAACGCGTAGTCTTGTTGTCGCCGGACCATTTTTCCGTAGGGACTTCGCCATTCTCATTGCCGGCACACTCGTTTACCTGGCAAGGACGAACGATCCCAAACGACCCATCCGGACAATCCGCACTCAAGCAGGCCCTCGGAGCGCAGATCCGAGAGAATGAAGCCGTCTTCAAGGGGGAGCATGGCGTACGTGGGCTTCTTCCCTTCCTGACGACCGCTTGGCCGAACGCGCAGATCATCCCGATCACCGTCCGCAACGACACCCCTGAAATCCCCCTCATCCGACTGATCGATGCGGTGGATGCGAATTTTTCGGGGGAGGAAGACCTGATCGTGTTCACGATCGATTTCTCGCACGATCTTCCTGAGTACATCGCCGATCAGCATGACGTGTTAGCGGCAGATGCGTTAAGCGCGCTGGATCAGGAGGCGGCGGAACGCGTGGAGGTGGATAGCCGGCCTCTGTTTTTCGCGCTGACCACGTTCGCGAACCTTCCCAAGAGCGGCGTTTACGGCAACGTCACCATCCATGCCCGCACGAACGCCCTCAGCCTCATGAAAGCGAAGACGACGGAACTGGGGACGAGCCACTTGATCGCCAGTTTTGGTCTCGGAGATCAGCGTTTTCGCTCGCGCACCGTCACCCTTGTTCATGATGAATACCGGCCCGTCAGCAGCAAGGAAAATCGCTTTTACCAAGGCTTTGATGTCATCGCCACCTCAACAATCCCTTTCCCCACGAACTTCGTGAAGATCACGCAGGCGACGGGGACGGAATGGCACGTTCTTCCCATAAAAAAGAGCGGAACGGGCTGGCTGCCATTGAACGACCAAGAACGGATCGCCCTACCTCCAAGCGTCGTCAATCAGTGGACCGAGTGGGCAAAAACACACCTAACATCCGCCCAAGAACCGTGATACACTGGCGGCGTATGAACGAACCCTCCAACGCTCCTTCGCAACCGATGGCTCCGGTTCCGGTCCCGGATACCTCTGCCGGCCACCCGCACACGAAAAACGCCCTGTTCATCGGCCTCGCCGTACTGATGGGAATCATCATCGTCTTGTTGGCGTATGTCGTTTTGAGGAAGGACGAGCCGATGCAGCCGACGGCGCCAACCCCTGCACCCGCCACCTCGACACAAGTGACAACGCCAACGATTATGAACGGCGAAGATGCCCAGACGGGCGTCTTGGACATTGATTGGCAGAGCGGACGCATCGTGGATCCCACGGCGGCATTCGGTGGAAAGATTACGGCAAACGACGTAACACGGACGGTCCTCATTGAGAACGACTTAGAGGGCACGCCTGCGACGTCGACCGTAAAAACCTACTCATACGCGTTCTACGAACATGGAAGCGTAAAGAGCGGTCCCTACCAGGGACAGAAGGTGTTTTCGGCGATGCTTACGTCCGGCCGAAGCATCGAGTTGGGAGTTGACGCTGGGATCATCCTCGATCGACTAACTCTCCTCGTGGACCAGGCGGGGGCCGTGCGTGCGGTCGGCGTGTCGCGCCCTGCCCTATTTCCAGAATGGTCCGGCGTCGCGATCGCCCCGAACCTAAGCCTACGCTTGAGCGAATTTCCCGCACAACTGACGCTAAGCAACGGAAAAACGGTCACGCGACGAATAAGCCCCATGGCGAAGGTGAAGTTTGACCCCCTTTGCACCGGCGGACGCTGTCTCAACCGCCTCCCCGTCGGTCAGACGGCGGATGGACGCGGCCTTTATACGGGAAACTTAGACGGCGGCTTTGTGGGAACGTTCGGCACGGGCGGCCTCAACGACCCACTCGAGCCCGGCTGCGTGATCCTTTATCGTGAAGACGGTGAAGGTGCGATCTACGAATCCGTCATCCCTCCGTCGCAACCGCCACAAATTCGACAAGACGAATCCTCCCCGGTCCCGGAAATCGGTCCGCAAGAACTTCTTTGGGATGCCGCCTACGCCAACACCTCCACCTTCCGCGCGCATCGCGTCGGCGGGTGTGGCGGTTGGACCTGCGCGGAAATCCTGACGCCAGAAAAGATGGCGGACGACGACATCCAAGAAAGCGACTTGGTCCGCGCCGGACAGACGCGTTCGGGGGATCCGATCTACGTTTTCCGCCAAGCACGCCACACGCGTCACTCCTACTATTTCCGTCCCGTCCAAAACGCCCACGAGGAGTGGTGGGAGATCGACCCGCTGACCCAGGAAAAACCGAACATCGAGGAATTCCTCCGCCGCTTCCCGGTTCCCGTCTTCCTCTGGAAGGACGCGCTGGGACGCTGGGTCGTCTACAAGAATGCGGCGGCGTTCCCGCTCGCGGAATGCGGCAAACCCGTCATCTATCTCTATCCCGAACGGACGACTGATATCCACGTGAAGCTGCCGAATTTCGTGAATGTGACCGTCAGTGAACCGACCTACCCGAAAGAAGGCTGGCACGTCCGCGCCACACCGGCAGGGGCGCTTACGCTCGCTTCCGACCAATCCGCCTGGTCCTCCCTCTTCTGGGAAGGTACAGGCGTCAACTACCCCGTTCCAGAGACCGGCTTCGTCGTCAAGCAGCAAGACGTCGCCTCGTTCCTGGAGCGCACCCTCGCGAAATACGGATTGAACGCACAAGAATCAAAAGACTTCATGGACTTCTGGGTCCCAGAAATGCAGGGCGCACCGTACTATCGCATCTCCTTCCTCACGGACACTTGGAGCGCTTCCGTTCCGCTCGCCGTCAAGCCCGCGCCGCGCACGAGCATCCGCCTGTTTATGGATTGGAAAAAACTCACCGCACCCATCTCCCTCGCCGAACCGACGATCGTCACGCCGGTCCGGAATGGGTACACGCTGGTGGAATGGGGTGGACTTCTTCGCTAAACGACGAAACAAAAAAGAGGCTTAGGCCTCTTTTGGTTTTTCTTCCCCGTTCGGGACGAAGGCGAGACAGACCGAGTTGATGCAGTATCGCTTCCCCGTCTCAGTCGGCCCGTCGTCAAAGACGTGTCCCAAGTGCGCATGACAGGTGTTACAACGAACCTCGGTCCGACTCATCCCATGCGAGCTATCACGGATGAATTCGAGGTTTTCCTGTGCAACTGGGTCATCGAAGCTGGGCCAACCCGTCCCAGAATCGAACTTAGCCCCCGAGGAGAACAAGGCCGTCCCGCAAATAGCGCAACGATACGAGCCGTCCTCGTGATGGTTCCAATAGGCGCCCGTAAACGGCGCTTCTGTCCCGCCCTCTCGGGCGACCCGCTCCAATTCGTCCGACAAAGGGGCTTGGTTCATAGGAAAAGAGCATAACACAGCCAAAAACCCCTGCATATCCCCCTCTCGACAGGGGCACCGATTTGAGGTATACTACGCCGACGGAGGCTCACATGCCCAGGAAAAAAGCCGAAGCGAGAAGGCCAAGACCGGCCTGCCGACTCATCCTGATCCCAAACGAGAACGCCGATCTGATCGTCGAAGACGATGGGGATTTCCTCCATGCGACCAGCGCACATACCCATCAGGCGCTCGAGACGCTCCAGGCCTCCTTCTGGGCTGGCCAATGTGCCTTGATCGCCGTCCAGCTCGAACATACGGGGCTCATCCCCCATCATCTGCTGCGTAGTGACACGACCGTCAGCCGAATCCTGGCGAAGCACATCATCGAACAAGCCCAACGTCGCCCGCCCGAAGACGCCGGACCTCGCGTCATCGGACCACGTGCGCATCGCGAGCGTCGTCCCCACTTCATGAGTGACAGCCTCCTTCCCGAAGACGCCGGACCACACACGCCGGAGTCGGGCGTCGTCACGCCCTCGATCAACCCCGGGATCTGGGAGGCTGTAAAGACCCTGATCCATCGGACGGAAGAACGGACCGACCGGCTCGGGATCGGGGCGATCATCACGGACCCGCGTACCCTGGGGCTCATCGTGGGCAAGCTCCACGATTCCCTCGAGGTGAACGAGCGCGACCTGGGCTCCTTCGTCCGCCTCGACCTTCCGCCGGACAGTTCGTACGCCCTCGGCCTACGACACATACGACGACCCGCCTGCCGCTGAAGAGCGGTTTTTTTGTATGTAGGAATCGCCGCGCACAAGGCATTCGCACAAAAAGAAAAACGCAGCGGAAGGTGAAGTAACCGTCATCACAGATGACGACCAAGCTTCACCGTATCCGATGCGTAGGCTCACTTCTTCGTGCGGTAGTGGACACGGATGGCACCCGACCGAACACGAGTGCGGACAACCTCGATCTCCCCGCTCATGCGTTTGAGCGAGGTTTTTCAGAATCACTTTCACATTTCAAGGATCCGGCGACAAACAACTGGATCCGATCCTTCACGATCCTCGAGATCCGCGCCTGCTTCAAACGCAGGCTATTCTATCAACCCCTCAATCCCCGCAGTAGTTCCAGAGGCCGCTGCGCGGCTCGACGAACTCCCGGATCATCCGTGAGAGTTGCGCCCGCCGCTCGTCGGAGCAGGCGTGCCGCTTCAGCATGTTGGCGACGCGGTTGTAGAGCGCGCCGGAGTAGTTCGGCGAGTCGTAGAACGGCTCACCATCGATCTCGTGGATCACGACCTCGAGCTGCCAGGGCTCCTCGACGGAGCGGAGGGCGGCCTCCCAATCCATCCCCTTGATCCGGTCGCGATAGGACATGCCGTACCCGGCCTTCAGGTCGGCCTGGGCCTTGCGGGACTGGTCGAGGTAACGGGCGAGCTCGGTCTCGAGGGCCTTGGGCATCCGTTCGCAACGCTCCTTGAACCCCTCGAAGGCCAGCCGCTCGAGCTCGCGCCAGAACGGGTCGAACCGCTCGGCGTTGAGGCCGTAAGCCTGGCACGGCTCTTGCGGGTCGTATCCGTGCGAACGAAAGGCCTGCACCGTCGCCTGGATGACGCCATCCATCTCCGGACGGCTGTCGAGCACCCTGAACTCGACGAGAGCGACGCGCATGTCGTATCCCTCGATAGAGAGGTCCGGCTTGAAGCGCGGCGTGCTCGCGTAGAGCACCCCGCGCGCGCTGCGACCCACGTAGACCCGCTGTCCGCCCTCCTCCTCGAAGAGGGAGCCACCGAGCGAGCGGCCATCTCGACCCCAGACCGCGTAGCAGGGGAAGTCCCCGCTGGCAAAACGGTAGTAGGCCGGAGCCAGCTTGTTGGTACGGTGGATGTAGCGGTGGAACAGGCGCGGGCCCTCCACGAGCAGGCAGGCGTTGCGTGCATCCCGCGGCTGCGGGTTGCCCGTGCGGCGTACGGTCAGGAAACGGGGACGGCTCGCATCCCGCGCGGACCGGTCGTCCGTGAGTACACCCGTCTCGAAATCCGTGAAGGCCCGAGGCTGGAAGGTCGTATTCCCGACGCTGAAGAGCTTGAACGCGTCATCGCTCCGGTCCAGGCCTTGTTCGGCGGCGAATGCTTCCGCGCTCCTTCGAGACGTGAACTGGTACGCCGGGGCGAGGAAGCTGCGCCGGTCCTTGTCGCTGACGAATACCCTGGGCATGATCGCCTCCGAAAGCTCTCTTTTGTTGATGAACGAACCGTTCCCGAGGAAGAGAGCACCCCTCGAGGGACATCGCAAGATAGCAAATAGCGGAGTTTTTGTCAAGATTGCGACAGATGCAAGGCGCTAAACGCGCAAGAAGAACGGGACGCTCCCGCCTCCCTGTTTATTTGGATTTTTCCCCAGACAAAAAACCAGCCGCCACGTGAAGTGACGGCTGATTCTTACAACCGAACGCATCTCGACCGACCCAAGGATATCGTCTCGTAACCAAGCTTTGACGAGCCAAGTACCGTGGGCCGAGCTGAGCTCGGTGGTAGCCCCTAGGGGAATCGAACCCCTGTTAACGGCTTGAAAAGCCGCTGTCCTAACCGTTAGACGAAGGAGCCGTAGCGGGGGCATTATAGACAAAACGCGCGGAGAATGTCAATCCGGAGCGGCGAACAGGCATCAGCCCAGCGAAAATCCTCCCCGATCAGGGAAAAACGAATCCGTATTGACCCCCGCCGGATCGGTTGATAGGAAAGCTCGTGCGAGGCACCCATGACCAGGTTCTATCGGATCAAGACACTGGCAGACAAGCGGCGCACGGCGAACTCAGAAGGGCGCCAGGGCGAACACGCGGACTACCGCCAGCGGCAGGAGCATGACTGGTGGCGCAAGCAGCTCATCCGCAAGCACGGCGGACGCTGCACCCGTTGCAACGAGCCCATCGTCCTTAGTCCGGAGGACAGCCCCCGCTACGCCGTCGTGAGCCATCTCCTCCCCCTCTCCGCGGGCGGGACGGATGACGCCTCGAACCTGACCCTCGTCTGCCGGGCTTGTGAACGAAGAAAGACACGAGAGGATGCCGCCCCCACCGACCCCTAACCGAGTGACCCTCGGTTTTTTTGCGCATGAAAAATCCCCCAAGCGGCTTAGGGGAGGACGAGTCGGCATTTCCGGTCACGCACGAGACCGAAATGAGCTTTCGGAGCGGAGATGGCGGGGAAGTAAATCTTCCACAGCCGCACAAGTACGCTCGCCGGCACATCTCTAGGCTCGGCTCGTGCCATAGGGCTAGAAGAAGCTGCGTCCGCACCATCGGATCGACAAGAGCGTTGCAGGCAGCAACCGCGGTACGGTGCGGCCGCCTGAGCGGAGCGCGTCCTTGCGGGGCGAACCCAACCGAACAACCTTTATAGAAAAAACGAGCGGAATGCGCTCGCATGACAGCTCAGGGATCGAGATACCGCGTCCACGCGAACGGCCGGAGCGCGAGGTCCGACGGCGGAAGACCGGTCGTCCGCTCGACACAGAGTTCCGCCAGCACCTTCCGCACCTCCTCCTGATCGGTCTTCGAGTGCTCGAAACGCTCGATCCGTCCCCTCCAAACGTATGCATCCCCGAACGACCGCAGGTCAGCCGCCAGATACTCCGGACGTGACTCATACCCCACAGCGGCAGGGACCCCCTCCTTCCAGGCGTAGCGCTCGGGATCGAGGACGAGGAACGGCTGATGCGAATGGGGAAACGGATTGTCCAGGTATGACATCCAGACACCCGGCGCGAACTCGAAGGCGTTGATCTCCTCGGTGAGATTCAGCCTAGCCGACCACGGCCCTTCGACCCCACCACCCGACCGCCACATCCCTGGCGCGACCAGCGGAATGGCAGGGACGGCCCGCGCCAGGAACCCCTCATCCCGCGGCGGCGCGAACCAGGACCGATCCAACCCCTCATCCGCCTCGAACCGAAACTCCATGACGTGCCCACCTGCCCCGATAAATCCCTCCCGCTTCTGCGTCATCAGACGAAACCCGCCATCCATCGGTTCGATGGTGACGCGAACGTCCACGTCCATCCCGATCTTCTGATGGAAGAACGCCTCGACCCCACGATGCCGGAAGAGCGAACACGTCAGCGGACCACGGCGCACATACTCCCGGTTCGGACCGAAGAGCAGGAGTCCGACGTTCGGATGCCCCGGCAGTCGCTCGCCAACCTCATCATCCATCGTGAAATAGCACTCGCAGCTGATGTAGGGCGGCGTGTTGCGCGCAGACATGGTCTCGAACTGCTTCATGAGCATCCGAAACCGCTTCTCCGTGAGCGTCAGGACGCTGTATCCAGGCGTAATCATGAGCATGCGGACCTCCTCTGGGTGAATGTACCGAAAGCGAAATATACAAGAAATAGGAATCCTGTCAATGCTCCCTAACAAAAAAACGAGCGCGAGACGCTCGCAGCCCGTCAGAAATCGACCAGGCGCGCCCACACGAACGGCCGGCACTCGACTGTCGCCGGCGCCTTCCCCGTCGCACGGTCGACACAGAGGTCGGCCACGACCTGCCGGATCGTCGGCAGCGCATCCGGATCTTCCCCGACCTGCCGCAGGCGCCGCTCCCAGCGGGCCCGGTCACCATACGCCGAGAGGTCGGCGGCGAGGTAAGCAGTCTGCGGGATCAGCCGACGCCGCGGGTCGACCCCTTCCCGCCACGCATACCGCTCCGGATCGAACACGAGCGCCGGCACGACGTTCTCCCGATGCCCCATCGACAGCCAGTGGCTCGGCAGCGCGATCCACAGCCCCGGCGCGAGCTCGAAGCCGAGGCCGCCGGGACGATCGAGATGCGGGACACGCGGCCACGGGAGGCGCGACCGTTCCCAGATCAGCTCCATCGTCGTAAGGGCGATCGCCTCGACGGACCGAGCGAGGATGGCCGGGTCCTGCGGCGGCGGGAGCCAGGAACGATCGAGCTTCCGATCCACCTCGAAGAGGAACGAAACCATCTGGTCGCCCTCGGTTCCCTTCGCCGGCGCGATCGTGAGCCGGAACCCCACGTCACGCAGCCGCCGCACCGTGACCCAGCGCTCTTCGAGCGGGCCGTACGCGCTCTGGAAGAACCGCTCCAGCTCGCGATGCCGAAACACCGTGTACGCGAGCGGTCCACGAGCGAGCACGTTCGACGACCTCAGCAGCATCAGCCCCACCGGCGGCGGGCCGCCCTCCCCCGACCGGTCGTCGGCCGGGAACTGGAAGGGCAGGCACTGGATCCGCAGCGGCTTGTCGCCGATCCCCAGACGGACGGCCTTGTACAGCTCTTCGAACCGCTCGGCCGTGAGCGCGAGCACCTGATACCATCGACTGAGTTGAAACATGACGACCTCCTTTGAAAACAGACGTCCATTTTGATCATGGCACGCGCCATGGCACCCGTCCACCCGAACAAAAAGACCTCCCTAAGGAGGCAGGTCCGACTCCTCGAACCGTGACAGGTCGAGCGGCACCCATTCCGACGGATACCCCTGATGGGCCGCGCAGACGGGCACATAGTGCTCATGCGGAAAATACCGGTGAGGCAGGGCGAGTTCACGCCGCAGGCCGACGATCGGCTCACGACAACCCTCGCGCGGACACACGAACGGCGCCCCCTCCGGCACCCAGACAGGAAACGAAAGCGAAGCACCGACCAGACGAGCGAACACCCGCTGAATCTCCTCATGCCAGGAGCACAAGACGAGGATCAGGCCGAGTTCGAAACGGATCTCCGGACCATGCTCCGTCCGCAGCACCCGCGTCGCCGCCTGACAGCCGCAGACGAACAGACTCGGAACGACAGAATCATCCGTCTCCTCGATGGCTGTGAGGAGCGTCTTCACGGCACCCCACCCGGATGCAACCGAGCGAACGCCTCCCGTGCCCGCAGGATGTTCCGGTGCCGCCGCTCTTCCCGCTGACGGTCGAGCCACGGCCACCAAAGACTCACCCATTCGATCAGTCCATGGACCATCTGCCGAAGTCGGTGGCTCATCTTCAATGCTTGCGCATCGAACGGAACGCCAATAACCGTCACGATCCAGGGGGACTTGAACTTGATCCGCGCGAGGCACAGGACGGTCCAGATGCGCGACCGCTCACAGAAGAAGACGGCCCGCTCGCGAACGAGATACAGATCGGCGAAGGCTTGAATGTTCTCGCGAACGGAAAGGGTGTCCTCGATCGTCCAGATCGAATCGACCCACTGCGGCGCGTGCTTGGCGATCCAACGCCGCATCGCCTCCGCCTCGCTCAGGTCAGCACGGTTCGTGAACCCACCGCAGAGGACGACCTTGTGGACCTGGTCGCGATGCCGATCGAGCCAGTCGACCACGCACCGAAGATACCGTGTCAGGTTCCCATCTGTGAGCGGATCAAACGGCGCACCATACCCGTTCACGTAGACACAGAATCGCCGTTCACCCACCCCCTTCTTCCCAAGCGTGATCTGGTACTCCCCGTGGATCTTCCCAAGTACGGCCTCGAACTCCATGCGAACCTCCTGATGAGGAAAATGCCTTCCTGCTTGGCGAAGCGGATCCTACCGAAAAAAGGCGCTCGCGTCAAGGGAATTCTGCACAGATCTTGACATAATGACCCAATTTTGCTAGGCTAAACCGTTCCCGACGGTCGGGAGCTCGTCCGCGGAAGGAAGGATATCCCATGAAAAACCCCGAATGCGCCAAGGTCGCCCGCCTGTTCACTGATCCGAACGCACGTCGCAGCCTCTCCTACAGCGTCTCCGGTAAAACGGCCCGCGCGCTGGATACGCGCATCGGCGCCACCGTGAAGATCCCTCTCCCTGTCGGAAGGGAAGTCCTCGATCACTGGATCATCACCGAAGTGAACCACTTTCCTGACGGGATCCTCCTCGTGATCTTCGCCCTCAAGAGCGTCCGCGTCCCCGAGAGCCATCGCCCCCTCTGGATCAGCCAGCTCTTCTGGATCAGTAAGCGTGGTAACTGCGGCTTCCTCGCGACCTGGACCTCACTCCAGGAGCGCCACCACGGGCACAGATAGATACGCGCTCACCAACATCCGCACACAGGAGAACCTCCATGGGAACCGAAAAGATCGCCCGCCTCTTCACCGACCCCAAGGCCCGTCGCAGCCTCTTCCGCGACTTCGATAGGTACACGGCCCAAGCCCTGCCGCGTACGCTCGGGGCACGCATCTGCGTTCGCTATGCGGCCGCCATCCCCGGAATGGAGGAACTGCGCGGCACGATCGCCAGCGTTTCACAATTCCCCGACGGCTGGCTGCTCGGACTCGAACCCGAACCCGGATCGCCCTTCGCACGCTGGGAATCGCCGATCCTCCTCTGGATCTCGAATCGGCCGCAAGGTTCCGGGATCCTGGATACTTCGACCAGTCTGCGCGAAAAACGTCTAGGCTACCGCTGACGCCCCCCCTCTTCACCCGCAACCGTCCACCCTCAACCCAAATCTCCTTCTAAATGAATGAGGTTCGGCACCGCTCGCCTGTTCCCATCGTCCATATGGATGATCGTCCTCTCGTTCTGAGAGCAACGCAAAGGAACAGGTCCAAGCTCGAATGACCGAAGCATCGGCCCTTCAAGCTTGGATACAAGAAAGCCCCCGAATGGGGGCGTTTAATTTGAGAGAAAATCACCCTCACGAACCCCCTTCCCTCCGCCCCTTCTTCCCCGTCCGCCACGCCGCGATCTTCGCATGGTCCCCACTCAACAACATCTCCGGCACGATCCACTCAACTCCTTTCGTTGGAGAAAAGCTCTCCGGCCGCGTGTACTGGGGATATTCGAGAACGCCTTCCTCGCTATGCGACTCATCCTCCGATGACGCATCATCCCCCAACACCCCCGGTCGCAAACGCGCCACCGCATCCGTGATCGTGAGCGCCGCCAGCTCCCCCCCCGTCAGCACAAAATCCCCCAGCGAGAGCTCTTCATCGATCAAATGCTCCGCGACGCGCTCATCCACGCCCTCATACCGTCCACACAAAATCACCAGGCGCTCATATGAACACAACCGGTGCGCATCCGTCTGCGTAAAGCGCTTCCCTTTCGCGCTCATCAAAATCACCCGCGTCTTCTTCGCCTGTTTCGACCGCACGCCCTTCTTCGTCAAAATCCCAAAGCTCTGCAACGCCTCAAAAAACGGCGCGACCTTCATGACCATCCCCGGCCCACCTCCGAACGGCCGGTCATCCACCTTCTGATGGCGATCATGCGTCCACTGTCGTAGCTGATGCGCCGCGAGCTTCAACGCGCCTGCCGCTTCCCCACGCCCAAGCATAGCCGCATGGAGATACGGCTCCACGAGCTCAGGAAAAATCGTGAGGATGTCGACCTGGAGAGGCTTCGGCATAACGGGACGGTTGTACTATAGATCGATAACAAACACCAGCCCGGAGGCTGGCGCGTGTTGCTAGATCCCGAGGCCTTGCAGGTCCTCGTCGGTGACGAGACCGGCTTCACCATGACGTGGCGGCGCAACGGAGGCTTTCGTCTCTTGGTGCGCGCGGCGGGCGTCTTCGGGTTCGTAGATCTTCATGTTGATACGGGCGTTCACCTTGGCACCCACTCCCTTGAGGAGGATGCGGAGCGCCTGGGCCATCTGGCCGCGGCGACCGATCACGAAGCCCATGTCGGATGGGTCGACGTAAAGGGTGAGCAACACGCCGAGCTCGTCGACCTCGCGGGTCACCTTGACGAGTTCGGGCTTGTTCACGACGGCTTTCACCACCGTCTCGAGGAATTGCTGGTCATGATGTCCTTCGGCCATATCTGCTTGGTTCATCATAATGATGCTAAGGATTAGCCCTGTATCAGGGTTGCTTACAGAATAGCACATTTTCGCCAAAAAATCAAGCCCCTTGGGGAAAAAAGGGCTTGTTCTTGACAAATGTGCCGGGGGTCGGTACCCTTTGGCCCATGCTCAACGTTCCGGGGTGCTGGTACACCACGGCGCGAACTTCCGTCATTCTATCCGTAAATTAAGGGCATTTATGCCCATCTTGTCCCCATGTTAACCATCCGTTTGAGCCGCATCGGTAAGAAAGGCCAGCCGTCGTACCGCTTTATCGTCAGCGAAAAGGGCCGCGACCCGTGGGGAAAGTCCCTGGAAATCCTGGGCACGTACAACCCCCTCACCAACCCGGCGAAGATCACCCTCGA
Source organism: uncultured Gammaproteobacteria bacterium (assembly GCA_964623645.1). Taxonomy (GTDB): domain Bacteria; phylum Patescibacteriota; class Patescibacteriia; order 2-12-FULL-60-25; family 2-12-FULL-60-25; genus JAGOUA01. Next base: position 59,572 of record CAZURG010000003.1, read on the forward strand.
AAAGGAACGCATCCTCCACTGGATCAGCAAGGGCGCCCAGACCTCGGACACCGTGAATAACCTCCTCATCAACGAGGGCGTCATCCAAGGCGAAAAGCGCAAGCTGATGCAGATCTCGAAGAAGCGCGCCGCCAAGATCGCGAAGAAGAAGCAGGCGTAAGAGTAAAAAGCACCCTTTGGGGTGTTTTTTCGTGGAAGAAACGGCTCATTTGAGCGAGACTCGGGCGGGCCAAGCTTCAGAATGCAGAAAACAACGATTCTTTTCGTTGTTATTTGAACGGGGCTTTTGGCTCCGTTGAGAAGAATTTGCCTGCTCGGACGGGATAAATACCTTGACAGGAAGGACATTTCCTGCTAGGATCCGGTATTCTGCGTTTGTCGCTGCGAGGCGACGAAGGCACCTCGACAACTCGAACAACGAATCGCAAGGAGACCGACCATGACCATGACGAAGCGCATCCTCCAGGCCTTGCTCGAGACCCAGCCCGCACGGATGGCGGCCGCCTGGGTCCGCGCCTCGATCGACGAGGAGGTCAATACACGGGTAAACGAGCGGCTGCGCGCCTACCAGGCGAACCTCCGGGCCGTCGCGCAGGAGAACGGCGACGACAAGCCGCTGCTCCTGCTCGCCATGCCGACGATGCTCGACATCGCCAAGCGTATTTGCGCCCAGCACCCCGGGCAGATCGAGCTCGGGAACGTCTCGATGGACGTCTTCCCGGATGACTTCCCGGACATCTTCATCGAGGGAGCGGGCGACTTCGCCGACCGCAACGTCGCCGTACTGTTCGACTTCAGCGACAAGCGGCTCGTCCTCGACCAGATCAGCGTCATGTACACCCTGGCCGCCCAGCGCCCGCTCTCCCTGCGCTTCATCGTCCCCTACTTCCCCACCGGAACCATGGAAGACGTGCGCAAGGAGGGCCAAGTCGCCACAGCCTGGACGCTCGCGGTCGCGATCTCGGCCTGCGCGCCGGCGGGGCCGGGTCCGATCCCGATCTACTTCTACGACATGCACGCCCTCCCGATCCGGCACTACTTCGAGAAGACCATGGCGCCGCGTTTCAAGAGCGGCGTGAAGTGGCTGAAGGTCCTGCTCGCCGAAGAGGCGGCCAAGGGGCGGAAGATCGCGATCGGCCTGCCCGACATGGGAGCCGCGAAGCGGTACGAGCCCTGGTTCGTGAAGGCTGGCGCCCCCAAGGGCAAGAAGGCCGACTGGATCTACGCCCACGCCATCTGCGACAAGGTGCGCCTGCCCGGCAAGGACCGGATCGTCACCATGCGCCCCGGAACGCCGCGACTGGACGGGTACACCGTCTACCAGATCGACGACCTGGTCCACGGCGGGAGCACCGCCATCGAGGGCGCGCGCGCCTTCCGCGACCACGGCGCGGCGGAGGTCGTAAACTTCTGTACGCATGCCGTGATGGAGCACGACGCCCACCTGCGCCTGGCCGATTCGGGAGCGTTCGATCGCATCATGATCACGGACTCGATCCCGGAGACGGTCAAGCGCATCGGGAACAACCCGCTCTTCCACACCATCACCCTCGACACATCGCTGGGCAACGCGCTGCTCGAAGGCCTCCCCGGCCTCCGGCGCATGGCCCACATGATCGGGTGAGCGTCATCATCGAAAACGAGAACAGTGCCCGCAAGAAAAGAAAGTCGAGAACGTCATGAACCGTCCCCACAAGATCCACGTCGTCGTCGGTACCAAGCCCAAGAAGCTGCCGACGGATCCGGACCCCATCAAGCTCGTCGCGACCATCGACGCCTGTCAGGCGGCGGAGCTCGGCGCCACCGTGTGCTGCGTGCAGAGCTTCTCCAGCGTCGACGAGCAGCCGGTCGGTGAAGAGATGGGCAAGAAGGGCGCGGCCAACCGCGCCCGCGTCCTGCGCGGAGGGCATCCCCATGCCTACGTCGTCGGCATCGAGAACTACATCCATCGGAATCGGGACGGGGAATGGGAAGACCTGGCCGCCATCGTCGTGATGGCCCCGGATGGTTTCACCTACACCTGGGCCTCGCTGCCGATCCAGCTCGATGCGATGGATGTGCTGGCCGCCAAGACCGAGGGCTTCGACCGCACCACGGTCGGGTCGATGGTCGCACGGCGGCTCGGCTGCAAGGCGGACGATCCCCACGGGCCGATGAGCGGACACGCACGGAGCCGGCGCGGCCTCCTCACCAAGGCCCTCACGCACGTCTTCCGGCAGGTCAAGGCCGACCTCGACGAAAGCCTCCTCGACCTCACCAACGGCGAGGAGGACTTCCACGAGGTCAAGGCCGGACGTCACATCGTCCGCCTGCCGTGGGGCGTGGCCGTGACGAAGACAGGCGTGCGCCTGCGGCTCGCGTTCTTCGACCTGTTCGGCGCACCGGCATTCAAGCGGAAGGCCAATACCCTGCTCGCCAGGGCCCTCGCTCCGTACATCCCCGAGGACGTCGCCCTGGTGATCACCCCCGAGGGCAAGGGCGTGATCGCCGGCGAAGCGCTCGCCGGCGCCCTGAACATCGACCCGGTGATGTTCCGAAAGAAGAACCGGCCGATGCGCCCCGCAAAGCGGAAGATGCGCTACAAGAGCGTGACCACCGAGGAAGAGCAGGACCTGTTCCTGGACGCGGACGTCCTGAGCACCCTCGAGGCGAACCGCGGCAAGAAGGTCGTGATCTTCGACGACGTGGTCACCACCGCTGGCACCGTCGGCGCCATCGAGCGGCTCGTGGCGGAGTACGACATGACCGTCGTATACGCCTTCATCTTCACCGAGGGCGACGAGTGGAAGGAGCACATCGACCCCGCCCGCGTCGTGTCCCTCAACACCCTTCCCGCCCCGGTCCCCCTGGAGGACTGAGGGCCTGCCCCGTCTGCATCCCGCAGATGGGGTATTTTTAATACGTCATTGAAAAAGTCGCTTATATGAGGGAAGTTTTCCCAGTCCTAAGAGATTGACAAACGTTCCGCTTTGTGCGATCATGCCGCATCCCTTCCGAACCTCAAATCAATCCCCGGAAGAGAACACGGAGCGAAGACCATGCGAACGATCCACATCGTGGTAGATTCCCCCGTCCCCGCCGACCTCGAGACCGTCCGGAAGGCGGCGGCGGAGGCCGGACTGTCCGTCGAGGTGACGGGCGCGACAACGACTGACCCCAAACGGACCAGGATCTCGCTCGGGTCACTTCGCCCCTTCACGGACGGGGCGGATCGCGTCTGTGACCTTCACCGCGAAAACCGCGACGCGATCTGCTTCGCGGTCGTGGACGGCATCGGGACCCGGGAGAATGGGCTGCGGTCCGTGGGAGCGACGGTCATCTCGGCCACGTTTCCGGACTGGCTCGGTCCGGCCATGGCGGCAAGGCCCCATCCCGGCAGCTTCTGGCCGGTCGATCGGATGAATGACCGCCCCATGCGGTACGAGGAGCTGACCGAGGCCGTCGGCATCCCCCATGCGACGGCACAGGCGGTGTTCGCCGCGAACGGGGCGCTCTCGATCGGCGAGGCCCTCCACACGGTCAACCCCGGACCACAGTTCGATCAGGACGAGTGGCGCCAGCGCCACGACCCGGCCTCCGGCTACGACCCGAACGACTGGGAGGCGGTCCACAGCGACGACAAGAGCCGAGCCCAACTGATCGGTGCGAAGCTGGCCCCCATCTTCCGTTGGGTGAAGGGGGCGGTGGGGATGCAGGGAACAGTCGACCCGAAGGAAGGCCTGCCGACCTAGCCGTATCCGTCAAACCCCTCAAAAGCACGGGCCCATCCTCACTACGGATGGGCTCTTTTCTATATCTAAATCCCTTTTTAGAAGGCCCCCATCTGATCCCTCTCCAGATGCTCGAGCATCTCATCCATGAGAATACACCCAGCCGCCCGTCGGAACCTGGAGAGCACTAGGTCGGTGCGTTCATTCATTTTACTCAATGCATCATTGAAGGCATCCGCAAAAAAGCTTTTTACGTTTTGCTTATAGCGTTTCACGATGGCCGGATCCTGCACACCCACTTCGTGCATCGCCCGTATCCGCTGCCAGTCGCGCACAATAGGATCATTCGGCCTTATCCCTAGCAGGTCCAAATAGGCACCCGGATCCTCGAAAAGTTCCTGGCGAGCTTGGGCGAGAACATGCCCAAGGGCACGTACCGCATATGCCCGTCGTTCAGTAAAGACAATCCTCCCTTCGATCATCCTAAACGCATCTAAATAATACTGCTTACGCTTATCATTCAAGCGAAGTACGTCCTTCCTCATGGAAGACAACTCCTCTAGCGAACCCATCGCGGCATCCAAGCCCTCGGCGAGTCGAATCAGCTCCCTGGGGTCATGCACCCGCAACAAGGCGGCAGGGTCCACACCGCTAAGGCATTCGCGAAGAGCGCTCTCCCGGGCTTGAAACGCCTCGAAGAAGGCTTCGCGATGAGCCCGATCATCCGCTCCTTCCGCTGCCTTGGGGTTTGCCGGGAGAGGCTTTTCCTTAACGACGGGTTTCAGCTTCTTAATGTCGCCGCGCTGGGGCTTCTCAACTGCAGCCGGAGCCGGCGACAATGGGAGAGGTGGCGCGTTCGCTCCCTCAACAAGGCTGGAGAGGTCGGTCACCGTTCGCAGCGCGGAATCATGGATCGCATCGATCGCCTCCTGAGGAACAATCTCTTTGAGCAGCCCGTACACGATTTCGCGAATGCCCTCGGAGGGAATATAGGCGTAGGGACCACCCGGAGGGCGGCCGAGATGCCGCCAACGTGCATAGGCCTGTGCAATGTATTCGCCATTGAATCGAATAAGGGAGACGTCACGCAATCTGCCTTCGATGGAGGCACGAGCCGCTTTTACCTCCTGCCTCTTCTTGCTGAGCACGCTAGAATTTGCCGATGTCGTCAGCTGAAATCCTTGCACCATCCGATCATCATTCTCCGTCACTTCCGTACGCACACCCCGAAGCCAACTGGGTACGGAAAGAAGGAAATCGATTTTCTGCACCACGTCATGATAGTTATCCGCACGCATGACACGGAAACCGGGGTCCGCATCGATCTCCAGGCGACGCATCAACCCGTAGATCATGCGCTCCGCCAAGTGACCGAGTTCCGTTGATCGCTCGTGGCCGGGCATATTGCCGATTCCCATCCGCAAATTCTTCTTGATGTCTGGATTCGCGCTCTCGTGTATAGCGATCTGCTTCTCAGTGATCCTAAAAATGCGCTGTTTTGCAAGCTCCAAGAGATATCGCTTGCGAATGTTTTTTGGAACCGAGACGTCCAAGTCGTAATGCTTGTCCCAATCCAAATCCGCGATGATCGTCCCGACTGTCACCGGAATCTCTAGCCCCATCCAACGCGCAACGAGTTTTCCATCCCGATAAGAGGTCTCCAACGCGTGAGGAAGCTTTTCCTTCGTAAAGGTGCCCGCCTCGATGCGTCGAAAATCCTCTTTCAATTCCTGCATGATCCCCGCCTTTTCCTGTTGGAGAAGAAAGACCGCCCGTTGAACAGCGCCCGGGACCCGGGAGGCGCGCTCGGCCTTCTCCATTTCCCAAGCAGCCGCCGCATTCAGACGTTCGGCACGTTCTGGGCCAATTCCGGGAACGGCTTGCTCCCGGGCAACATGCTGATACTCCTCCAAGGTCCGTCGAAATGCTTCGCGCATAAATCCCCTCCATCATACCACGCCCGCAACAAAAACGACCCGCTTCAGCGAGTCGTCTCCTCCCTCAGATCCTTCTCCAACTTCATCGACAGCACCCGCGAAATCCCCTCCTCCATGGTGACCCCATAGATCGCGTTCGCGTGCATCATCGTCGTGCGATTGTGGGTGACGACCACAAATTGCGTCTGCTTGGCCATTTTTGCAAGCATTTCCCCAAACTTCCGCGCATTCGATTCATCCAACGCCGCATCCACCTCATCCAACACCACGAACGGCGAAGGGTTCGTAGCCATGATCGCGCAGATTAGAGCGATGGAGACCAGCGCGCGTTCCCCGCCAGACAAGAGTGAAATCGATTTCAGCCGTTTCCCCGGTGGCGTAGCGTGGATCTCGATCCCCACGATCTCCTCTTCGGGCTCGATGGTCTCGCCGGTTTCGGGATCGATCTCCGGCTCGGCGCGCACGTCGACCAAACTCGCCTCACCTCCTCCAAACAGTTCACGCATCGCCTGGCCGAAGGCGTTGTTCAAGGCATCAAAGGCCGTCCGACGTTTTTCGAGGATCGTGGCGTCTAGCTCCGCAACGACGGCATCCAGATCGCGCAAGCTCGCTTCGATGTCAGCGGCTTGCGTCGTGAGGGCCGTCAGGCGTGCCTGCGTCTCCTCATATTCGCTCATGATACTAGGATCAAGCGCCCCGACCCATTCAATCTGCGAACGGAGCCGCTGAATCACGTTCGGCAGGCCAGGATCAACCGCATCGCCCGCCTGATCAGCAAGTGCCTCAAGACGATCGCGCAATTCCGGAACGAGACGGTCGACATCCTCCAAGAGGGTCGAACGTCGCTCTTCGACACGGGCCAGGGTCACGGCCTGCTCGCTCCGACGACGCTCCAGGGCGAACCGTTCGCGTTCCAACGACGAGCGCAAGCGTTCCTGCTCCATCCAGGCGTGGCGCTTGGCCTGGTCCTGTTGGCGATGCGTCGCCACGCTCGTTTCGAGTTGGCGGATCTGTTCGGCAAGCGCCTGTTCGGATTGCCGAATCATCTCAAGCTCTTCCAAAACGGCCGCATCTGACTTCGGGACGACCGGATCCGGGGCCGGACGCTCCAGCTCCATCAAAAGGCGGCCCAGCGCCTCCGTGAATCCGCGCAAACGAGCGCTTAGCTCTTGGGGATCGATACTGGAAAGGGCGCTCTGCAAGAGATTCCCGTCACGCTGGAGCTGCTGCAAGCGCTCGGTGATCTTCGAGAGCGGTAACGGCGACCAGGGACGTTCGTTTTTCGCGGCTGCGACCGCTTGCTGCATCTCCACCTTCGAACGGCGCTCACGCAACGCCAACCGCTGCTCTTGCAACAGCTTCAGATCCTCTTGGATGGTCCAGGACACGTCCTGTAACGGCTCGGCTTCAGCGGTTTCGGACTCCAAGGCAGGCAAGGCCTTTAGGCGAGCTTCCAAGTGGCGCTCTTCCTCACCGACCGAGCGCACTTCCTGCTCGATTCGCCCCACTTCACGCCGCAACCGTCGCCACTCGGCGCCATACCAGCGCTCTTCCATCTCGACCAGCGTCTTTTGGAGCGTCTCCTTCTCGCGAAAGCGTTCGACCTGCTTGCGCAACGCTTGTACTCGCGGTTCCAATTCGCCCATCAGCAGGTGCGATTTCTCTAGATTCTCACGCGCTTCCCCCATTTTCCGCAACGCCTGTTCACGGCGCAAATGGAACGGGCGCAATCCGAACGCCTCGTCAAAAAAAACTTTCCGTTCCGACGGGCTCGCGGCAAGCACCTGGTCAACCATCCCCTGCCCGATCACGGCATAGGAACGCTGCGCGATCCCGATCTGAGCGAGCAGCAGCGAGACATCTGAAAGCTTCGCCTGTTCCCCATTAATCTCATAAACCGAATGCCCATCCCGATCAAGACGACGGCTGAGGGCGATCTCGGCGAACGCGATATCCGGATGGTCGTTATTTTCGATCGTGATACTCACTTCCGCCAATCCACTCCGCGGCTTCGTCGCGGATCCCGAAAAAATCACGTCTTCAGAGGATTTCCCCCGCAGCAGCCGCAAGCTCTGCTCGCCCATGACCCAACGGATCGCATCCGCCGCATTCGATTTCCCCGACCCGTTCGGTCCCACCACCACCGTCAGCCCGCCAGACCCATCCGTTGGCTCAACAAAGGCAAAAACCGTCTTCTGGGCGAAGGTCTTGAAGCCTTGAATCTCGAGCCGCTTCAGGCGCATGGGTGTATGCTATCGGGTTCTGACGGGGAGGGCAACGGGCGTGGTATACTTGTTGAAGATTTGGCCTCACGGCCCTTCGCACACCATGCACGCCGAACCTTCACACCCCCAGCTCGCCAGTCCCGAGACCTATCCAGATCGTACCATTTTCGAATCCCGCATCGGTAACACGCTTTTTCGCTATACGCTCGGCGAACGACGGCGAAAGCAAGGCGACTTGAGCGGCGAAAACCTACGCCCCCTCTTTTCCCTGATGGCGATCCGCGCGGACGGATCCAGCGTGGACCTCCTCCCGCTCATCAATCCGCACCGAGTGGCCATCTACGTCTCCAACAAGGGCGGTCCGGAAGAGAACTTCCATCAAAACTCCACGTATGGCTACGTGACCAGCCCTCCGCTTACGTCGCCTCTCGCCTTTGGAGCGCTCCTACACGAGCTCGGGCATACCGCTCAAGACATTGATAAGAAGACTGCTCCCCTTACTCCATTCTACCCTTCCGACAGAAGAGTTTTCGATTACGTTTCGCTTGCCTGGGCCCGAAGGGACCTCGCGAATGCCCGTCTCATCGCGAGTCATTTCAATAGCCTGCCCGCCGGCGAGCTGATCGATGAAGTCGAAAGGCTGATCCGTGACACGATCCCCCCGCTGAAAGAACAGATCGAAGGGCAACGGAGCCTCGCGCGGATGGAATGGCGAGAACCGGAACGAAAAGCGGTGGAAAAACAGATCCGCCTCTTGGAAAGTCGCTTGGGACAGCACCGTTCCTTCATCCAGGGCGTCATGCGAAAGATCTTTGACCTTCCGAAAAAATTCCTCGAACGTGACGCGACCAAACGCGCGCTCGAACAGCTCTTTTGGCTACGCGATGAACTCGGCATCGACCTCCTCCAAGAAACGGAAGATCCCTCCGAAAGCCTGAACCACCTCTTCGCCTGCCTCGAGACCTATCATGCGGGCAACGAGACCCTAAAGCACGAGCATGGAACCGTGCCGACCCTCCACGAGAACGAAGCATAAAAAATCCCCCGCATCCCTGCGAGGGTCAGCCCCGACCGCTTGTCCGCACTGCCACGATCCGAATCTCGCGCCCATCCGGGTCGCGAACGATCGCCGGACGCCCCTCCTCCTGGACCGTGAAGCCAAGCTCCCCCATCCGACGCACGGTCTTCTCCGGCTCGATCACCCCGAACTCATGCCCCGACAGCCCAACGGGCAAGGGCGTCTCCATCGCGGCATCAACCAGCTCCAGAGAGCCGCCAAGCGCCTCAGCGCGCCACGCTCCGTCGTCATAGCGGGCGAATTCCGTCCCGAACAATGCCCGGTAGAACAACACCGAGGCCGTCAGATCCCAACACGCCAACGACACCACAGCCCTGCGCTCCGATCGACATACACCGTCCATGGCTCGAACCCCAGAATCCTTCAACAACACGTTGAAAGGGAATTTATTTCATACAAGAAAACGCCGCGATTGTCAAGGGACGACTCCCGAAGAGGCCCAACACCTGCGCTGCGGCCAATCCACTAGGGCACCGCCCTATCCGACCCCTATTTTTGCCCATCTTCGCTCTCCCCATCTCCCATAAGTTGCCAGCTGGGAAACCCACGCAAAAAAGGGTGAGCCGTGGGACGCCACCCCCCCCCCCGGGGGGGGTGGGCGGCTATTTTTTCCCTTGCGCTTGCCACAAAACCCCTTTTTACGCAGTATATGGGT
>CAZURG010000004.1:0-68931 GCA_964623645.1 uncultured Gammaproteobacteria bacterium
CATTCCAGATGGGAGGCTGAGACGCTCGACGCGTAACCCAAAGACGAGGGCGATCACGACGGAAAGGAGGACTCCCAGCAAGAGCCAGGACGGACGTAAGGGGCGACGATCGTCGATCGTGCCGACGACCAAAAGCGGAAGGGTGGAAAGGAAAAAGCCGAACCGCTCCAATGGAGTGATGCTCCGAAACAGCTCTGGCCAGAACCAGGACACGAGGCCGACCGCCAAGGCGCAGACGAACCAGGCGACCAATCCCCCACCGAAAGGAACCGGGCGGGCGTGGCGGTGACGACCCTCATCCGGAATATCCAGCCAACCACGAGCCGTCGCCCAGCGGCGCATCCAAAAGCCGAGGCCCCAGGCCCCGGCCGCAGCGAGGAAAAATCCGACGAGGAGCCCTGCGAGCAACATATGTGGCGATTATTTCGGTTCGACGACGACCTGTCCATTTTCCTTGAGGACGATGGTATCCCCGCGTTTGACCTCTTTCTTGAGGAGGAAATCGGCGACGGCGGTCTCGAGGCGATCCTGGATGAGGCGGCGGAGGGGACGGGCGCCGAATTCGGGATCGTAGCCGTCGTGGGCGAGGCGCTCGACGCCGGCGTCTTCGGCACGGAACTGGATCCCCTTTTCACTAAGGTGCTTTTCGAAGGCGCCAAGGAGAAGCCAGGCGATGCGCGTGACGTCATCCAAGCTGAGCGGACGGAAGACGTGGACGCCATCGAAGCGGTTGAGGAATTCGGGGCGGAAGGTCTTTTTCAATTCGCGTTCGAGGAGTTCACGACGAAGCGTCTCGATGTCGGTACCCGCCTTGATGCGCTCCTGGATGAAGGGGGCGGACGCGTTCGAGGTCGCGATGATGATCGTATGGGAAAAATCGATGGTGCGACCGATGCCGTCAGTAAGGCGGCCATCGTCGAAGACCTGGAGGAAGAGGGTGAGGATGTCGGGATGGGCCTTTTCGAGCTCGTCGAGGAGGATGAGCGCGTAGGGCTTCTGGCGGACGGCTTCGGTGAGGAGGCCGCCCTTGTCGTCTTGCGGGTGGCCGATGAGGCGGGCGATTGAGGACGGGGCTTGGTATTCGGAACAGTCGAGGCGGATCATGCGCTCTTCCGCGCCGAAGAACTCGCGGGCGAGGGCTTTGGCGAGTTCGGTCTTCCCCACCCCGGTCGGACCCAAGAAGAGGAACGAGGCCATCGGACGATGGGTATCACGTACGTCGGCACGGGCGCGGCGCATCGCTTGCGCAACCGCCGTGACCGCTTCGGATTGGCCGATGACGCGGGCCTTGAGGGCGTCCTCGAGATGGAGCAGGCGCGCGACCTCATCATCTTGCACGGCACGGGCCGGGATGCCCGTCTTCTCTTCAATGACGCGACCGACTTGCTCGCGACCAACGAGGGCGCGTTCACCGCGTTCGCGACGCGTGAGGGCGGCGGCTTCGCGAAGCCATCCCAACGCATTTCCAGGACTCACGAGACCGGAAGAGACCTGATCCGCCGCATCAAGGGCGACTTGGAAGGCGGCATAGGTAAAGAACACGTCGTGCTTGTATTCCAATCCTCCCGCATGGGCCATGAGGATCGCTTCCGCAACGGTTAGGGCGGGCGGATTCAGCGTGATGGCAGCGGCACGCTTTCCGAAGACGCGGTTCTCCAAATGGGAACGCCAACCTTCGGGAGTGACCGTCGCGATGACGAAGAGACCGAGACGTTCGATTTCGGAAGAGAGGATCTCGAAGAGGTCACGCGTGCCGCCATAGCCGGCACCGGCAAGAGCTTCGACGCCTTCGAGGACCAGGATGACGCTGCCGCTTTGCGCGACTTCACGCGTGAGCTGCAATAAACGCTCAGAAATGACGCCGGCATCCGCACCGGTCACGAGCTCGGCGACGTGGACGGAAACGAGGCGCTTGTCAAACAAGACGGCGGGAACTTGCTCTTCGACCATGCGACGCGCGAGATCCTCTATAAAAGCTGTTTTTCCGACCCCTTCGGAACCGATCAGGACAAGCGTCCGTTGTCCGCCCTCCCAGGCACGCACGGCGGATGACCAGGCTTCGGCCCGCTCGATCATCGGGGGGATGAGGCCGTGTTTCGCGGTTGAGGTGAGGTCCTCGCTGACCTGATTCAAAAGCGGGGTGAAGCGCGCGGTCATCGTGCGGATGAGACCCGTGTCCGGCTTCGCGGCTGCGGCACGCACGAAACGGTCGTGGTCCGCCTTGATCGCGGCTTGGACAGCGAGCCAGCGGCTGATCCCTTCGAGGTGGCGCGCGTCTGCGCCAGCCTCTTCTAAGGCTTCGGCAAGACGCGGGTCTTGCAGCAAGGATGCGCGCAATAGCTCGACGGCCCCGATCCCCTGTCCGCCTTCCTCGGCGAGCGTGAGATCACGGGCCGCGTTGAGCATCGCTTCCAAGACGGGTTGCGTTGCGCCAACCTCACCGGATTCGCCTTCACGAACGAGCGGGATGAACGGCTTTTGGATATCATCAAAACCAATCCCTAAGCGGGCGAGGAGGGAGGCGCCTTCATGCGTCACGAAACAGCCCATGACGACATGCGCGACCCCGAGAGGGCGGCGCAGCGTATCGGCGAGCTGGCGACCTTGCTCCAACGCTAGCCAGGCGCTCGCGCGGAACATCTCGATCGGATGTTCGGCTTGCGCCAAAAAGGCGCGGTTCGGCTGCCACGGGAAGACGCGCAGGCGATAGATGGCAAAGGCGGAGGCCAAGGAAAACGCCCCCAACGGGCCCGAAAGGGTACGCAACCACGTTTTCCAAACGAAATCGGTCTCAGCGAGCTGTAGCCAGACATAGGCAAACCAGGTCAGGCTCAGGACAAGCAGGATGAGAACGACCCCCCACACCCACAAACGCAAACGCAACTGCTGGCGACGCCAGGCGAAGAGTTCAGCGGAAAGGGACACGTCAGAAGGCATCACCATACGAAAGGAAGGAGCAATAAAATGACGGCAACCATCGGCCAGGCGAGCCAAGCGACGGCTGCAAGCGCATACGTAAGCGCACGAGCCAACCACCACAACGAACGCCCGATGATCATGACGGTCCGCATGACGACGCTGATCAGGCGCCCGACGAGGTCAGACGCGCCGTACATCGGTCGCAACCAGGAACGCATCCAGAGACGAACACCTAGACGACCCCATTCCAGACGGAGATCTTCCCTAATCCAATTCACGACCGAAAAAAATCCCGTACCGTACCACCAGAGCGGAAAGCGGACGATCCCGACGGCCTCTTGCGCGAACAGAGAAGGGAGCGCGGACATGGTGGGAGTATAGCATACGGAATGAGCTCGCTCTCAACGGCTGTTTATGCGAAAAAAAAGATCCCCCAATCCATGAATAGGATCAGTCCCCTTCCGTCCCTTCCCCATCGAAGTCCTGAAGCGTGACACGGGCACGCGCCTCCCATCCATCGGTATGCGGGATGAAGCGAAGCGCCTGCCGACGAGCCTCCTGATAGGAGGAACGTCCCGCCGCCCAGGCGATGGCCGCCTTACGATCTGCAGCCGCGAAGAGATATAAGCCTACTCCATAATTTGGGCTATCGACGGCATATACGGTGTGCCCATCCGCCGTCTTCCCCTCGATCAAGAGACGCTGCCCAAAAGAGAGGTCAACGCGCGTGATCTCTTGGAACACCTTCAAGTCTAGACATTCTCCCGCCACAAGACGCGCTCGCGCCTCTTGTCGCGCTTCCAGACGAACTTGGCGACGATGTTCCCGTGCCTTGTTGCGGAGTTCGGGAATATCCTTGTAATGCTGGCCTTCGACGACATGCAGGAGGCTTGACCAATTCTCGGCATCAACGGCCGAAAGAGAACGGATCCCCTCAGGCTGACGCGCCCATTCGCGCGCGCCATTCGGGCGCTGGGCGGGGATGGTGACAGTTCGCCGAGGAACCCGCCATCCCGCTTCGGGCCGCAGAGGCGGAAGGACCGCCTGCAGCCCGCCACCGATAAGGGGAAAGAACGGCTGCTCCGGCTCATCCAATAGGGGCGCCATGGGTTCGGGGGTACGAAAACGTCGCCGGTCGGCACGCTGGCGCTCTTGGAACAATCGATCCGCCCGCTCACGCTCATGGTGCGCGGATGCGCGTCGATACAAGGATCCGACAACCGGATCATCCAGGGCTAGATCCATCAGGTGACGATATTTCAAAAACCACTGACGCTGATCATAACCAGGTTCAAAGATGAGACGCGCATCCACTGGCCACTCGCCGTCTTGGGCCCGATAGACCCAATCAGGCAGGCGCGCACTCCGATCCGCGTGCTCGAAGGCCTGATTCGCGTAAGCCTCCCAGGCCGCGCTGACCTGATCCGCCGATGAAAACCGTTTTCCGCGAGCCAATTCGCTGAGCTTCGCCAAAAGGTCATCCGGGCGGGCAAAGATCGCCCATCGATAATACGAGGACCCCTCCAAGGCCGCGATCCCTTTTGGGTCATAAACGTCGGCCGTGGCATCGCATCCGGAAAAACGGGCGCGAACGAAGGGCAGGATTGCCCCATGACCAGAGAGGAACGAGGCCGAAAATGGTGCACGCCTTGCCCCGACCAAGATTCGGTCCGTCTCATCCGGCGCGCCATACCCAACAAAAATCGGCCAAGATGCCCCGGACGCATCCGTCACGGACGCATATTTTCGCTTCCAGGCAAGCGATTCTTTCCCTTCCAAAAAAACGGACGTTTCCGGGACATCAAACAAAAGCTCTTGCGAGGCGCTCTCGGGCGGACGGGCGGAAACCTGATCGCGCGTCAACCGATCGTAAGAACGAGGACTCTTGCCGACCGCTTCTGAAAATGGCAGACGCCCCATAAGCTAGCGCGCCTCCAAATACTGCACCCCGTCCGCCGCCACATACCCCATTCCCTTCACACGATCCTGCAACGACGCGTACGACTGAAACACGGCGATCTGCGCCTCGAGGACGCTCACCTGCTCGGCGAGGCGTTCGGATTGGCGCTCCAATGAACGAATATCAAAGGTCTTGGCGGCCGACGTATTGACGGAAATGATGGAAAAACCCATTAAAACACAACCTAAAACGGCACAGGCATACACCCAGCCTTTATTGCGCGCGCGACGGACGCGTTGGCCGACGGGGACATTGACCCCAAGGGCCTCTTGCGGACGTTGTAAGGAAAGGACAAAAGAACGGGACATAAGGTAATGAGGTGATCAGCGAAGGGGCTTCGCGGCGACGCGTAGCTTTGCGCTACGGGCGCGCGGGTTCCTTCGGCATTCGTCGTCGGTTGGGGCGAGGGGCTTGCGGAGGACCAGGTCCCACTTGGGATCCCGGAACGCGCGCTTCACCCACCCATCCTCTATCGACTGAAAGGTAATGATGGCGAGCCTGCCACCAGGAGCGAGGATCTCGAACGCCTGGTCGATCGCCTGCTGGAGGTGCGGCAATTCCTGATTGACTTCTGTCCGAAGGGCGAGGAAGACGCGCGTCGCAGGATGGATACGTCCGGCCTCGTAGGAGGCAGGAACGGCGGCGGCGACCACGTCAGCCAGCTGATGCGTCGTCACGATCGGCGCCTCACGGCGAGCCTGGACGATCGCTTGTGCGATACGATAGGCATACCGCTCATCGGCATATTCCTCGAAGAGACGTGAGAGATCTGAAGCGGCCCAGGTATTGACGATATCGGCGGCCATGAGACCATCCCCGTTCGCCAATTCACCGAGACGCATGTCCAGAACCCCGTCTTGCTGAAACGACAGGCCGATGCGCGGATCCTCGAGTTCATCCGAAGAGAAACCGAGGTCGAGCAGCATCCCGTCGACCTGATCCACGCCGCGAGCCCGTAGGGTTTCACCCCAGGTCGCGAAGTTCGCATAGATTCCCTGCCAACGTGTTCCGTACGGAGCCAACCGCGCTTCCGCCTGCCGCAACGCCTCGGGATAGATCTCAAAGGAATAGACGTGCCCGCCTGGCGCGGAACGGTCAAGAAGCGCTTGCGTGTGCGACCCACCACCCAAGGTTCCGTCTACGTAGGTGCCGCCCGACCGCGGCTCGAGGACAAGCATGGATTCCTCAAGCATCACGGGGATATGGACGGTCTCGTTCATACGGAAAAGCGAGTGAGGGCGGCGGCGATGGTGTCGGCCTGGGCTTCCGCGGCAGCGATGGAGGCTTCCCACGCCCCTTTGGCCCAGAGCTCAAGGCGGTTTCCCAAGCCAAGGAAAACGACCTCGCGTTCCAGGGAGGCGTAGGCGCGCAGGTGTTCTGGGACAAGCATGCGCCCAGAACGGTCCAGCTCAACCTCTGATGCCCCCGCCAAAAACAGCCGTACCAACGCGCGCGTTTCCACCTGCTGCCACGGAAGCGTCTGCAACCCTGCGACGAACTGCTCCCAGGCGGCGCGCGGAAACAACACGAGAGAACGGTCCAAGCCCCGCGTCAGGATGGCACCTGCCTCCCAAGACGCACGAAGCTTAGCCGGGATGGCGACACGGCTTTTGTCGTCGAGGGTGTGGTGGTATTCCCCGATGAGCATAGGACGTTTCGCAAGAGGAGAAAGTCTCCCACTTTCTGCCACTTGGTGCCATGCTATGGCGAATAAGATCCTTTGTCAAAGGGGGTTTGTGGATAAAGATCCATTTTTGAAAGGAAAATCCTTCGCTCCGCCTCCCAGTAAAAAAAGGTGGGGCTGCGCTTTCCCGCTGGGGTGGGCCGGTCCCCAGGCCGGAGGGGTCTTTTTTGCGCGCACAGCAGCCCGGCATCGCGTTCATCTGATCGAGATAGGTCTGCTGTGGCGTGCGCGTAAAAAGAGCCCCTCCACGGGGCTCTTTCTTTCTCATGGCGTCGTCACCTTCACCGTCTGCCTCACGCCTCCATCATCGACCCATGCGGCGGTGGCTTGCCAGATACGACCGACTTGTAGCCAATCCTCCAAACGCCATGCGCGCAAGCGGATCGATTCAGGAATAGATACGGACTGCCAACGGTTACCGGAAAAGAGAGCTAGGCGTAGGCTCGCCTGTTGCTGCGGGTCAACCGCAAGATACGAGAGGAGGACAGCGCCATCACGACGGGAGAGGAGACGTTGGCCGAGGACCGTGGCGGCTTCGGGGTCGATCTCTTTGGTGCGGCCGGTCCAGAGGGCGGCGCCAGCGACGTCAGTGAGGGCCCAGAAGTCTTCGGTGCCCTCTTGGCGGGTGGATTGGATGACGCCCTGGAAGAGGCCGATGCCGCGGGAGGGATCGATGGCCTGCCAATAGCCTTGGCGGACGGGCGTCGGGACGGCGCGGAAGGCACCGATGCGGACGTCGTAAACCGCCCAGGCGGCGATAGGCGGCTGCTCGCAAAGGTCACCGAAGGCGCATGCCGGCTGCGGACCGCTCAGGACGTGGACATAGCGACCTTCAAGGGAGGGGCCAAGGAGGTTGCACCATACCCCTTCGATCGCGCCGACAGAGGATGAGGCGACGGCACCATCTTCCACGAGTAGGCACGAACCGGTTGTCCCCTCACGCAACAGACGCCAACGCTGGGCCCGCGTCTGCGTTGAGGTCGGCGCCTGGGGAACGAGGGATGCGAAGCTTCCAAGCGGCGCCCGGACGGTTTCTGGGAGACGCTCCAAGGTCGCTTCGGGAGGCCGGGGCGACGGGGCGACGGCCAACGTCCGAAAGAGTCCGTAAAATACGCCTCCCAATAACACAGCGGACACCCCCACCACCAGAACAACGGATCCCCGCGACGCGGAGAGCATACCTACTTCTGCTGCAACGTCTTGCGGATCTCCTGGAGCTGCAACTGCGTCTGCTTCGACTGCACGAGCACGAAGCTGGAAAGGAAGAGCACCATCGCCGTGAGGAACAGCAAGACCGTCAGGGTGAAGCGGGATTCGCGTTCGCTGGGTTTCATAGAAAGGGCAAGAAATAAAAAGCGGTTTGAGTATAGCATGGAAAAAGCTTCCGCGAAACTAAGAAAAAAGTTTCCGCATAGCCCCTTCCACCCCTTCCGCGCCGCCGCTACTCTATCCCCCATCCCCTATGCATCCCATCCACAAAGACGGCTACTCATGCGGCGTCGGCGTCTTCATTATTCAAGATAGGCGCTTGCTATTGACTTTCCGCACCAAAGGCGAACAGCCCGGCGTCTGGGAGGTCGTAGCCGGCCACGTCAAGGAAGGCGAATCCGTCGAAGCGACAGCGATTCGAGAAGCTCTTGAGGAGACGGGGCTGAAGATACGGATCATCCAACATCTCGGCGCGAACGTGGATGACACCCACAAATTCGTCGCCGATATGGTCGTCGCGGAAGTCGTCTCCGGCGAAGCGAAGAACCTTGATGAACGGCACCATTCAGCCGTGGAATGGTTCGATTTGGATGCCTTGCCGGAACCGTTGGGGTCAACGACCGTGAAAGGATCAGAGATGCTAAGGAGACGGGGATAGGAAATGCGGGAGCTTTTTCCTCTTTCGAGGGGTTGACGAATGGACCGATAAATGCTAATGCATCGACGCGATCGCCCCTTCCCCGAAACCCCTAGGAGAGACCCCATGACCGCATCCGCTACGCCTCCCAGGCATCCGTACGCCATCCTGAGACTGATCATGGAACAGCTCGAGAAAGATGAGCCCCTGCCTCCCGCGCTGATCTTCGAATTCTCGGACGCCATCTCCCGAGAGAGGCGCTCAGCGGGAACCTTTGAGGCGGCGGCCGCTCCCAGCGGTTCCCATCACTCCGTCTACAGCGTCCTCACGCATCCGAAGGTGACCCCGCACCTTCTCCTCGCCATCAAGAGATGGATGAGCGTGGAGACGATCGAGCCGCTCCAGAGTTGCATGCGCACTTGGACAGATCCGGACCTACGTCGGATAGGCGTGCGCTGCCTGGGCTTCATCGCGGGTCCGCCGGGCGTCCAGGCCCTCCTCTTCTGGGTACGGGAGGGGACCGATCAGCTCAGGGAAGAGGCCCGCCTGCAGCTCGAGCAGATCGCGAATGGCTATGATCCCACGCCAAGCGAGGGAAGCATCAGCTTCTCTCCCCTCGCCGAAGCGGTCTGGAAGGAGCATCGAACCCTCTTGCTCGGAACAGACATCGGCCTCCTGATCGCCCAAATTGAAGAAGCCTGCGGAACGAGACATGAGACCGTCACCAGACAGGTCCTCAGCGCCCTCGAACCACGGATCCTCGGAACCCTCATCGCCCTCGATCATGACCGAGCTGAACAGCTCGTCTCGCGCCACATCGTCCTCTGTCCCAACGGCTACTGGCTCAAACGTCTCTCCCACGCCCTGAAACACGCCGAACTCCTCACCCCTCAAGCCCCCTACACCTGAACGGTGTTTTTTTCATTCTCGCGTTGGAGTTCTCTTCTTTTCTCTTTTTTCTTCTCCTTTCCCTCACCTGTAGGTCCCCGGGCGGGGCAGCCTCTTTTTTTGGTGAGAGTGTGTGAGCTTCCATCCCGGGAACAAGAGGCGAGTTCTCGAACCAAAAAAAGAGGCTGCCCCGCCCGGGGACCGGCCCGCCCGCGCAGGAAAGGGCGGGCCTCGTGGGGCGCCAGCCCCACACCACTGCCGGGAGGCGGCGTCTTTTTTATCTCCCCAAAAACAAGGAAGATCTCAGCTTCCGATGATACGTAATCGCAAACCGATGCGACTCATCCCGGACCTGCGTGAGCAACCGCACATGCTCTTCTGCAGCCTTGCAGATCGCCTCATGTTTCTGCATGCACACCAAATCCGTCCGCTTGCGTTCAGGCCCCTTCGCCATACCGATAACAGGAATCTGCACACCCAGATGATGTAACGCATCATTCGCCGCATGCACCTGCGGCAATCCCCCATCGATCAGGACCAGGTCCGGATGCCGCCATTCCGCATGGCGAAACCGCCGCATGAGCGCCTCACGGATCGACGCGACGTCATTGATCTCATCCACGGTCTTGATGCGGAACTTGCGATATTCGGCCTTCGCCGGTTGTCCGCCTTCAAACACGACCATCGACGCGACCGTCGCGGTCCCGCCCACATGCGAAATGTCATACCCTTCCACGCGCCCGAAGAAATCGATCGGGGCGTCACTGTTGCGGATCGTGTCGACGTCATCGTCTTCCCGCTTGAGGAGCGCGATATCCTTGATGTGTTCAAGCGAGAACAGGCGGTTGCGGAGCTTTGCGGCTTCCTCATAGCGTTGCTCGTTCGAGGCGACCGTCATTTCCTTGCGGAGACGTTTCAGGATCTCCTCTTTGCGGCCATCGAAGAAGGCGATCAGGTCACGGATGACTTTCTTGTACGCTTTCTCATCAGCCGTCCCGATGCATACCCCCGGACAAAGGCCGATATGGGTATAAAAACACGCTTTTTTCTGGCCCGGCTCACACGTCGACCAAGGGAAGATGTGGCGGAGCCAATCAAGCGAAGCACGGAGGGAGTGGGCGGACGTGTAAGGGCCGAAGACCGCCAGATACGCCTTCGCATCCGTCGACAGGTCCTTCCCACGAATCAGGACCGGCCTTGGGAAACGCTCGTTGGTGAAAACAAGGTATAAAAAGCTCTTATTGTCCTTCTCACGAATGTTATACGGCGGAAAGTAATACTTGATCAGGTTCGCCTCAAGGATCAACGCCTCAAGGGCGGAGCCCTTCTGGATGTAATCGATCAGCCGCACCCGGCGCGTCATCTCTTCGATGAGCTGGTTGTGCGGGCGCAAAAAGTGCTGCTGGACGCGACGCTTGAGGGACGTGGCTTTGCCGACATATAAGATCTGGCCCTGCTCGTCCTTCATCAGGTAGACGCCGGGCTCGTCGGGTAGTTGGCCGTCGCGGATCTCAATGTGCGCGGGGATCATGGGCTTAGTGTAGCGCCCGGGGGCCAGCGGTCAACCCTTGACGGGCGCCCTTGCCGAAACGTGGCTTTTGCCGCATCTTTTGGGCTATGGGCGACCGTCCGCTGGCCAGCTTGGAACGATTTTTCGCGTCAATGACGCGTCTTTTGCTGGTCACAGCCCCGGACACAGACATGGAGAGCCTGGCGTCGGTGCTTGCACTTGGAGAGATCCTGAAATCACTGGGAAAAACAGTGACGCTCGTGACACCCGGAATGGCCACCTGGCCCGAGCCGCTACGACCGACGCTCCCCGCCCAGCCGGGGATCCAGGCCTTACGCGCGCTCCACATCCGCGTACCCGTTCAGAAAACGGCGTTGGAACAGTTTTCCTACGATATCCGCGACCAGCAGCTCCACATTGAGCTCCTCCCCAAAGAAGGGGCCTGGCCGCAAGAGGACGTCGCCATCGAAAGCGGGGCGATTCGCTATGATGGGCTGATTGCCATCAATGTCGCAACGGCGGCGGCCCTGAAGGACCTCGTCACGAGCGAACCGGAATGGCTGGCTGCCCTTCCAACCTTCCACCTCAGCTCGCATCCTGAAACGGAGCCCTGGGCGACGCAGACCGAGTCAGTTCTGCAAGGAGGCGGTCTTTGCGAAGAGTTCTATACCTGGGTCAAGGAACGAGGCGATATCCCATTGAGCAATGACCTGGTCCATCACCTTCTCGTCGGCCTCATCGCCGCGACGGACGGGTTCCGGCATCCGCGCGTGCAAAGCCGGACGCTGCAGACGGCAAGCGAACTTATCGAGCGCGGAGCGGACCGGCAGGCGATCATGAACCGACTCTGGCGAATTCGGTCTGTACCGACATTGAACGTGTGGGGACGGGGGTTCATGCGCTTGAGCCTGCATCCGAGCCTGCCGATCGCGACGACGATCATCACCGAACATGATTTTCTGCAAGCGCAAACGACTCCGGATTCCCTTCCCGGCTTTGGAAAAGCTCTCCTGGATCGGCTGCCGGAAACGCGACTCGTCCTCGTATTTAGCAGTTGGAACAAGAGCCATCAGGTCCAGGCCCTCACGCGCGCCCCGCTCCGCGCCGACCTGATCGCGCGCTGGTTCAATGGTCAAGGAAGCACCGATCAGGCACACTGGAGCGTAACCGCCGACGACCTACTCGCCGCGCAAAAACAGGTCCTAGACGTCCTCGATCGTGAACTCCCCCGTCTTTTCGCTACCCGCTAACCTCCCTATGAACCTTCACCTCCTCCACGCCGATACCTACCTCGCCATGATCCAAGGGAGCGTCGGCAGCTACGCTTATCGGCATGCTTGGGGCCTTATCGACGGCATCAAGACGGACCTCACCAAGAACGGCCGCTCCTCCTGCGCCTTCTTCGCGAGTGATATCCTGCTCCGCTTCGATCTGCTCGAAGAGCCGCACCTGCGGGTTCAAGGCACCGTCGCCGACTTACGTCGGTCAGGCTGGATCGAAACACGAACACCGAACATGGGCGACGTGCTCATCTGGGAACCCATCATCGAAGACGACGATGAGGCCCACTATCACATCGGATTCTACATGCAAAATGGTGAGGCGATCAGCAACCTGACCTCAAAAGGCACCCCCATGCAACACCATTGGACATTCGGCGAGACGCGGGAAGGTCTCCCCGTTCGACGGGTCGTGAATATCTTCACCCATCCTACCTTTTTTAACGAGGCGAGCTATCGATAAAAAACATCCCGCAGATAGTTTCTGCGGGATGTTTTTTTTATTCGATGAACGCAGCTTTCTGGACAACGGCCGTCGTGGTCAGCGTAGTCCTTGGAGCGAAGCGTTCATCGGCTTTCGTTAAGCGATATTTTTGCACGTATCCGATGGTCTCTTTTCGTAAGAGGGAGGCTTGGAGGGCGTCGATCTGGGATTGGAGCGAGCGGTAGACCTTCCGCTGGGCATCGAGTTGAGATTGCAGGCTGGCGCGCTTCTTCTTGTCTTTCTCTGCGAGAGTCTTCTTGCGCAGGCTTTCTGCCTTGTTAAAGGCGGTATCGTAATCCTTCTGTAGACGAGCGAGCTGACGGGTCCGTTCGCCGTTGAAGATCTGTTGCCAGGTGCCGATGGCGCGCCGGACACGGCCGCTCCCCCCGTTGTAGGCGGCAACGATGTATTCGGTCGTCGTGTCTGGATCGGTCAGATACTGGGCGCGGATCGTTTCTGGGAATTCCGTCAGTAACGTGTCTAGATAGATCGTCTGGGCACGGATGGCGTTCTCATGAGTGGTCATGCCGCGCACGAAGTTCTTATCGAGCCCCCATTCGGCACGTTCGGCCAAGCGATTGTAGGTACTGGGGATGAACTGAACGAGGCCTAACGCATCCGCCGTCGAACGGGAATAGTTGTAGGCGCTCCCCTGGTTGCCGCCCAAGGTCACGAAGAACCGCTCGAGGGCACGGTCACTGTCTTTTTGCAGGGAGGACTCGTCCAAGTGCTCAATGGCGGCAATCGCCTTCACAAGGGACGGATCGATGACATCCGCGAGCAAGCGGTCGGGATAGGCGCGCGAGCGGACCTGTTCACGACGCAAGCGATCGAACACCGTACGCACGAGCTCATCAAGATAACGCTCCCCCTCATCGACAAGGGCGGCGGTATGGACGGATGCGGAGTACGGAACATATACGACATCCTCGAGCGTGAAAAGCGTCTTTTTGGCGTTCAACGATTTTAGAATGGGATACCGTAACGCGATCACGGCCTGATCCTCGCTATCCTTGATCGCGATATTGGAATTAAGGCCATTCGCGTAAAGGACGCGGACGTCAAGATCTTCTGGCGCCTCTTCCGCTAAGCGGAGTTCCGTCCCACGCATCTTTGCGTCGACGTAGCGCAATTGATCGGTGCTGCGTTGCCAGATCGCGAGGGTGATAGGGAGCCAATCCTGCTTTTCTTTCACGACTTGTGCCCCCGTCTGGGCGACTTCGGCGGCGATACGGGCTTGGAGTTCCGCTTGCGCACGACGGATCGCGGCGACCAGGGGATCAACAACGGGAACGGACGGCTCATCATCGCCATCTAAAGTAGGAGAACCGGGATTATCACTAGCTCCAGGCCCAAGAACCATCACGCGCAACTCAGACTCGGTGGCCGCCATCAGGCCGCTGCTGGGATGAAAAAAGCGCCCATCCGCCATCTGGAACACCGTAAACGGGGGCTCCGGAAGGGGGGTAGGCGTTTCTTGGGGCGGATTGACGGGCAAAATCGGCAAGGTCGTTGTCGCGGACAAGGCCTCGATCGTCGTCGTCGGAACCGTTTGGGCCGCCGCAGGCAAAACTGGCGTCACGGCGACGATCCCAAGCGTGATTCCCAAGGAGCAAGAAACGAGAAGTGGACGCATGGGATTCATCATACCGTGCCGCCAAAAGATCGTCTAGCGGATAAAAAACGTGGGCGGTCGACGACGATGCTGGCGTTCCTCTTGGGCGATCAGGCGGAGGGCTTTCGAAAGGAGACGGTCAAGGTTGCGATAGCTGCTCATCGCAAAAGCCTGGTGAGCCTTGACCCACGCGGCCTCCCAGATGGCGCCGCTCCCCGTGAGATGCTCCTTGGCATCAGCGGGCGCCTCGAAGAGAAAAAAGTAAACGATCTTCTCGTAGGTAATCCCCTCGCGACGGAACCGGAACGAGGTACGACCGATAGGCGCGATGAACCGCAGGCCATACAAGCCCGTCTCCTCCTTGATCTCGCGGATGCTGGTCTGCACCAGCGTTTCGCCTAACTCCTGCTTGCCTTTCGGGAAGGTATAGCGTCCGAACGGGTCCTTGATAAAGAAAATCTCCAGACCGGTCGGCTGGCGGCGGAAAATGATACCGCCCGCCGAAATCACGGTCCGGGGACGCGGGGCTGCCCCTGGACGGCCCCCCTCAGCGGAGGGGGCGCGTCCCGGTCGCGGCGGAAACGGCGGGGAGGGTGGACGACGCGAACCCACCTTCCAGGAGGAATTGCTGCGCCCGATCGAATTGTGGGTCACGTTTTGCTTCATAATCTGCTTCCGTTCGCTCCACAACGAACGTGGGTTCAAGGCCGATATGGTTGATCACGCGGTCTTTGGGCGTGAGCCATTCAGCGATGGTAATTTTTAAGGCGGAGCCGTCTTTGAGTTCCTGGTATTCCTGCACCGACCCCTTGCCGAATGTTTTCGTCCCCAGCACGGTGGCTTTTCCGTAATCCTGTAGGGCACCCGCCACAATCTCTGACGCGCTTGCCGAACCCCGGTTGACGAGGACGACGGTCGGGATCAGACCCAATTCCCCCTCCCCAATCCCTTCGACCGACTCGACGATCTTGCCTTGGCGACGTTCCTTGAAGATGATCTGGTCCCCCACCCAGGCACCCGCGACGACTTGCGCCGTCAAGACCGATCCACCCGGATTGTTGCGCAGGTCAAGAATGATGCCTTTTGCCTTCTTCTTGACGATCTCCTGACGCGCAGCCGCAAAGAGCTCCGGGACGTCGTTATTGAACCCGGTGATCTCGAGGACTGCCACGTTTCCCGGCTTCCACGATAAGATGACGGACTTAACCTGGATCTCGTCCCGCACGATGGTCAGGGAAAACGGCTCCGGGCGGGATCCCTGACGGATCACCGCAATGGTCACGGCCGTGCCCTTGGGGCCGCGGATCTGTTCCGCTGCCTGGTCGACCGTGAGGCCGTCGGTTGGCTTTTCATCGATCTTAACAATCCAGTCGCCGGGACGCAAGCCGGCCTTTTCCGCGGGCGATCCCACGAGCGGCGCGACGACCTGTAATTGCCCTTGTTTCAGCTCAATTTGGGCACCGATCCCCTCAAACTTCCCGTCGAGCTGCTGGGAGAAATCTTCGGCTTCCTTGGGAGAGAAGAATGTGGTGTATGGATCCCCCGTCCCAGCAACGAGACCTGTCAGCGCCCCATAAAAGAGATCCTTGTCGGGCACCGGTTGTTCGTAATACTTGCTGCGGACGGTCTGCCAGACATCCCAAAACAGGGCGAAGTCGACGTCTTTCGAGACATCGAGACGCGGCGCCTGGCCTTGGCCGAGAACCCGACCGGTCGTCGAACTCGAGGACCCGCCCAAGGCCTGGGTCAACGGAAGGGATGAGCCTGACGTCCAGCGGCCAAACCCGGCACCCACCACGAAAGTGAGGGCGGAGACGCCCAGGATCCGCCCCCACGTCGGCAACGCGCGTATGTTCATAGGAAAAAGAAAAGGGATGAAGCGGTCAAGAACGGACTAACTGCAGAAATAAAGTGAAAAAACAGATCTGTTTTAAAACGCACGCGCGACTTTTCTATGAACGCCCCTCTTTCAGCCATTCGAGGTGGGCGCCGACCGCCTGGAGACGTTCGTCGAGGCGTTCGTACCCGCGATAGACGATCTCGGCATCGTGGATGATCGTCTCACCCTCCGCAATGAGGCCGGCGAGGACCATGGTCGCCCCGGCGCGCAGGTCGAGACTGCGAATCTCGGTGCCGCGTAAGGGCGTAGGACCCGTGATGACGGCGCGATGTGGGTCGGCGATCACGACGTTCGCTCCCATCTTGGCGAGTTCATTGAGGTACCCGAGGCGGGATTCGAAGAGTGGGTCGTGGAGGATGGACGTGCCGTGGCATTGTGTCGCGAGCAGGCCGAACGGAGCTTGGTTGTCGGTCGGGAAGCCCGGATAGATCATGGTCTGGAGACGGAAGGCTTGCAGGCGGGCGGCGCGGCGCAGATGGAGCCAATCCTCACCGGTCTCGACAGGAACACCGGCACGGCGCAAGAGCGAGATGGTCGCTTCCATGTGGGTCGGGTCGACGCCCCGGATCTTGAGATGACCATGCGTAACGGCCGCGGCAACCGCAAAGGTGGCGGCTTCATTGGCGTCGGCAATAACCTTCCAAGTGGCGGGAGGCACCAGTCGCTCGACGCCCTCGATCTTGAGCTCGTGCGTGCCGATGCCTTCGATTTTGGCACCAGAAGCGCGCAAAAAGAGGCACAGGCTCTGGACATGGGGTTCGGCGGCCGCCATGCGGATATGGGTCGTGCCCGGCGTGAGCGTCGCGGCCATGACCAGGTTCTCCGTCGCGGTGACGCTGAATTCCGGGAGGATGATATAGGCTCCTTGGAGGGATTGGCCTGTCATTTGCAATAAACCGGCGGCATCGCTCTCGGTTTTCGCGCCGAGCGCCTGGAGCGCGACGAGGTGCGTGTCGATGGGCCGGTTGCCGATGCTGCAGCCGCCTGGTTCGGGGACCGTGACACGACGAAAACGCGCGAGGAGGGGCCCCAAGAGCAAGATCGAATAGCGCATGCTCTTCATCTTCTTCTGGTCGATCCGGTCAGGGTCGAGGTCACGGGGATCGATCTCGAGAACATGCTCCTCCGGCCAACGGACCTGGGCGCCCATGCTCTCGAGGATCTCTAGCAGCTTGTGGACGTCGGTGAGACGCGGGACATTCTCGAGACGGACGGGCGCCTGAAAGAGGACGCTCGCGGCGATCAGCGGTCCGGCGGCGTTTTTCGAACCCGAGACGGTCAGCTCCCCTTCCAAATGATTACCTCCCGTGATCTTCATGCGCATACGGAATCATGGTCAAGACTCAAATCATTTGCTAGTCTACGAGAAAGTCCTCCCGCTTGTCGAGCATGTACACACCCCCGTTCCATCGCAAGATGATCCCTTGGCTCTATACGGCCCTTTTTTTCTTAGTAGCGCCGGCCCTCGTCCTCTATACCGCCGGATACCGGTATAACGTGAAGAAAGCGACCATCGAGAAGCGCGGAACGCTCATCACGAACTCGCAACCGACGGGCGCGCTAATTATCCTTGATGATCAGGACAGCCGCACGAAGACACCCGCCGTCTTTCAAGAACTGACGCCCGGCTGGCATCGCGTGCGCTTCGAGAAGGAAGGGTATCTCCCCTGGGAAAAGACGTTGGAGATTCGTCCGGAACGTGTGACGTTCGCCGATCACGCGCATCTTTGGCGGAGCACGCCGGACATTAGCCTGGCGCTGACGGGGACGATCGAACGGGTCGCCGCCAACCCTGACCGTGATACGCTGGCCGTCCTCGAACGGGGCGCGGCAAGCGGGACGGCACGGCTGTTGCTTGTGCAAGGGAATGGGCGCGTATCGCTGGAAGCGCCGGTTGCCGTCGCCACTCCAGAGGAGACCGTGCTTTCGTGGCAAGAGGAAAGCCGCGCGCTCCTTCTTGATGGGCCCGGAGGAAAGGATACGGCCGTGCGGTTTGTGCGGACAAGCGCCGTCACGACCAGCACCCCCGCCCAAGCGATCTGGCAAGGGACGGAACTGGTGGCCTCGCGGCCCGGAGAGCTTTGGCGCTGGAACAGCCGGAGCGGATTCAGCGTCGTGGATCCGCTCGCGACGTCGGTCCGGGAACGGGTCGGGACCTATATTCTCCCCAAGACGACGACCGGATCCGCGCAGCTTTTGCTTGACCGAGCCTTCTCGAGCCGCGCGTTCTCCTTGCCGGATGGGGCCTGGAGCTTCGGGTATCTCTTTCCGGACGCGCTGATTCTGCATGACGGGTCACGCTGGCTCGGCCTGAACCCACAACAAACCTCCTCTTTCTTAGGACTGATCGAAGGTGACGCGCCACGTTGGCAGGCGGAGACGGGATCGGTTCCGAATCGTGGGCTCTTTCTGCGCGAAAACGAGCTGTGGCTGTGGCCGCTCGGCCTCGAACCGTCGCTCCTCGTGCGCCAGAGCGAACCACTGCGGGCGGCGGCGTGGCATGAGAGCGGCGAGGCCGTCTTTCTCGCGACCGATAAGACGGTCGAGGTCTTGGATCTGGATGATCGTGGCGGACGAGCCCGGCATACGCTAGCGACCTTTGAGGAGATCAACGACTTGGATGCGCTCGGGACGACCCTTTACGTTGCGGGGAAAAAGGACGGGGTACGCGGGCTATGGGCGTTAACGGTTGAGTAGAGCGGGCATGACAAGGCTTGTTTGAGGGATTTTAAAAGAGGCGGGAGCAAAGACTCCTGCCTCTTTTTTGTCGGTGCGACCCTATCCGAGGAGCGCCTGCACCTTCGCCATCAGCGCATCGGCCTGGACCGCATCAACCGGCTGGCCATGACGTTCGGCGAGGCCGTCGTTTTCATAGCGCGGGATGATATGCATGTGCAGGTGCGGGACCTCCTGACCCGCAGCCTTGCCGTTATTCTGTCCTAATTGGAAGCCGGGACAGCCGGTCGCCTGCTGCAAGGCACGAGCCACGCGTTGGGTCACCTCAATCCAGCGGGCGAGGACGGGTACGGGGGCATCGAGCAAGGTCTCGACATGGACCTTCGGGATGACGAGCGCGTGGCCCGGCTGGATGGGGTGGATGTTCAGGAAAGCGATGACTTCATCGTCTTCGTAGAGGCGACGGGAGGGGAGCTCGGCAGCGATGATACGGCAGAAGATGCAATCGGACATGGGATTTGAAATATGAGTTAGGATTCGGCTTCGCTCAGCAAAAAGAAAGTGGGAACAAAAGCGGCAACAAGGAGACTGAGGAGCGAGACCAGGACGAACACAAACGTCGAGCCGGCCCGTACGAGAAAGACGAACGCGAGCGAGAGCGCGGCGAAACATGGGAGCGCGAGACCGACGCCCGCAAACCAGGGACGTCGGAATGGAGGCAGGGAGGGACCGAGAAGCAGCGTAAGGGCCGTCCAGGCGAGGACCCCCGCAAAGAGCGGCACGAACGCGCTCACACTCCCCGGGAGCAGCCATTCGCACACCAACCAGGCCGCCAGGACGACCCAACCCGCCAACAGGAACTGCCGCAGCCACGCACGCATGGCCACAGGGTACCCGATCCGCTCCTCCCGCGGAATCCCCTATCACCGCCGCCAGGCCCGCACGAGTTCCTGCCGTAACGCCGTCCACCAGCCCGTCACACTGGGCGGACGTTCGTAGGTGACGATGATCCGACGGAGATCGACGGCGGCCCCACGACGGGTAATCCCGGGCGCGGCCAGGGCGAGCTTGAGGCGGTCCTGGCCCGGATCCAGACGGACACGGATCGTGGCGGCGTACCAACCATCACCAAGCGGGATGGGATCTTGATACGTCGTCGCGACGGCCTGGATCCCCTCTTCCAAGAGCACCGTGTCGTCGGTGAGGCGGCGTGGGGTCGGGAAAAAGAGGGATTCGGGTGACCACGAGACATACCCATCACCAAGAGTCCAGACGTTGCCCCGGGGGGCCCGCAGCAGAACGTTCCCGCTCCGCTCGCTCGGCCCGCGCGTCAAGCTGAACGTCTGGTGCGTGGCCGTGAGGGCCACCTGAGCCGTTTCCCCTAGCGAGATAGGTTGCAACCCTTCCTTATGCAACGTCTTCACGGTGGTATGATACGAGTTCGTCCAGACGGCGACGGATGGCGTCGAGGTGGAATAGCCAACCTCATCAGCGAAATAGACCCGTGGGCCGATCACCCAACGCTTGGCGGTCGTCGTCCAGGCGCGCAGGAAAATGCTATCATCCGCCAAGAAACTGAGGCGGTAGACGCCCGGCGCAAGCGCATCGAAAGCGAGACGTTTTTGTGTGACAGCGGTCGGACGTGCGTCCTGCTCCCCTCCAAAACTCACGGAATCGCTCCAAAGGAGTTCCTGGTCACGCATCAGGCGGAAGGTCGCGGTGGAATGTTGGCGCGAACGATTGACATCCTGCAGGGCAAACGTGACGTCGATACGGCCGTCGATGGGGACAAAGAAGAAATCATGGGAGCCACGCAACGAGCTGCTCACGGTACGCGGAACGACGGGACCTTGGTCCATCCAGGCGGAAGCGGTGGTGCCGGTCGCGTGCCAAATCAGCCGCGCGTCGTTGGGACGGCTGAGATCGGCGGCCGTCACAACAGGCGGGACGAGCCAGCGAGTCGGACCGATCACGAGGGGACGATAGCCTTGCTGCGTCAGTTCGCGGCTCCATAGAGGAGAAAGTTCATAGGCGGCCGCGCCTTCGGTTCCACGCTCGACGCCAAATTCGAGCAAGGGCTGATTATTCGGACGGAATTCTACCCGAATCTGGGCAGCCTCATACGCGCCAGGCAAACGGAGGCGCGCGTACACAGGCTCATCGGTGATGCGTTGCCCGATCCAACCTTCCGGTTGCACGCCCGGGGAGCTGGCACGCTGTCCAGGCAAGAACGCTTCGAACCAAGGCGAACGCCCATCGATGGGCAGGTCCATCACGAGGCGACCGTCGGCGGGAAAATGATGGGAAAGGACCCATGCGAACAGAAGCGCGCCCAACGCCCAGGGGAGGGCGCAGGCGAGAACAAGAAAGAAACGACGGGCCCATGGCATAGAAAAAGATGCTTGGAGGGGATGAGACCCCGCCGAGAGAGAGTGTACGGCAGGCGTCGCGAACGAGCCACTCCCCCATTCGGAAAAAGAAAAAGACGCCCTGTCGAGATGACATGGGCGTCAGGCTGGTCACCACTCGCCGCCGGTCCCACCCGAGGAGGGTGAGGAGTCGCCTCCGGAAGCGGGGTTGTCGCTCGCGCCGCTGGGCGCGGGATCCTGGGCGGGGCCGCTCGTATCCTCGAAGCGATGCTCGACCCGTTCGGCGTGGTGATCCGCGAACCCCGCCGCGTGGAAGCCGCGAAGAGGCGCGTGATCATCCTCATGATGCGCGGAGGGATGGCTGTGACCACCCGATCCACCGCCGCCCGAGGGACGGCCCGAGGACGGCGCGGGGCGGGCGCGGGAAGCACCGCCCCCACTGGAAGCGCCGTGGGGGATGGAGGACGGGGCGCGTCCCGGCACCGGCGCGTAGCGCTTGGCTGCAGGCTGCGCTTCCAACGCCTTGACCTGGCGCTCGAACGCATCGATGTCGTCGATGGTCCGGTCGGCCTTGGACTTGGAGGTAGCGAAGTCGAGCTCCGCGTTCTGCACCGTCTTGAGAGCGGAGCTGTAGCGACGCTCAGCCTGGGCCTGGACTGCCGAAGCGATCTTGCGGGTTCCAGCCGCGAGGCAGGCCTTGGCCGCGGCGAGCGTGTCCTCGGCCCCACGCGGATTGGCCTGACGAGCCTTCGCCGCCTGGAAGTGAGCTTCGGCGGCGTCGATCCGAGCCTGCGCCTCCCCCGCGAGCTTGCGCGCGTAGGTGAGGGCGTGCGTGAGCTGGTCACGATCGGCGGCGAGCCGCTGGATCGACAGATAGATCGTCGTGAAGCTGGTTGTGGCCGTGATCAGAAGATCCGGGAGTTCGCGACCTTCTTGAACGACCTCAGCGTAGCGACCTTCGCGATAGGCCACCCGTACCGCATGCGAGCGCTTCGCCAGCCCTTCGAAGGACGTGATCGCCTGATCGAATGAGGCTCGCGAGAACTCCGCGAAATCTTTCACCGCCCTTACGATGAGGACCTCCACCTGCCGCTTGGCCTCATCGGCATTGGCGAAGGCGGATTCGAGGCGGGCGTTCGCGTCTGGAGCGGCCGCCACGATGAGCCGCAGCTCTGCGGCGAGTGCGACCGCCTTTTCGCGCAGACCGGAAACGATCTCGGCCTGCTGGCGGAGCTGGTCGATGGTCGTGCTCGGGCGATCGAGTAGCGCGCGCAGGTGATTTTCCGCCGTTCCGGCTCGGATGAGGATCGTCTCCGGGGTCTCCCCCTCGACGACCATCCCTTCCGGCGTGGCGGCCTCGACGAGATCGCCGAAGATCGGGGCCACGAGGGCTTCGACCTGGGCGAAGTTGGCGATGATCTGCTCGTGGACGGCGGCGAGGTCGGCCACGCGCAGGCGATACGCCTCGGGATCCGTGTTGAGCAAGTCCGCGAGGTCGGCCTGGACCGCCTCGACCCCCTGCGCGTATGGATGGGTCGCATACCAGCTCGCGGGCAGCCCGATCTCGATCGCGCGGCGCTGGACCTGGAGGAACCACCCAACGGGCAGGTCGGTCTCGACTTTGGCTGTCGCCTGGAAGCGGATGAGCCGCTCCAGGTCTTGCTCGTCCTTCGCGAGGACTGCGAGATCGGACTCTCGCTCCTCGGCCCACTGGGCGGGAGTGAGCGAGGAAGGTGCGGGCGCCTCCTCACTCGGCGGCGGCAGACGGAACGCCGACCCCATGGCCGCCGTCTCGGTGACGACGGTCTGGAAGGCCGCGCCCGCGTCGACCAGGATCCCGGACAGCGCGTCGCTATCGTTCCCCACCTTGAGGATGCGGGCGCGGATGGCGGTGACGCGGTCTCGGCCAATGTCGATCACGGCACGGAACCGTTCGAGATCGGCGCGCGACCGATCGCGCAGGTCACCCGTCTGCCCCGATCCAGTGGCGAGCCAAGCATTCTGAGCCAGCAGGTCGCGAAAACGGGTGTCGAAGAGGTCGAAGCGCGTCAGGCACCGCTCGAGCGACGCAAGCGCATCGTCGATCTCCTCACGGATCCGATCGGCGCGTTCCGCGCGAATCCGGCGCGCCTTGCGCAGGTAGACCGCGATTGCCACGAAGACCATCAGAGCGATGCAGACGAGCAGGAACTGGGAGACGTTCCTCGCGTCCTGGGAATCGATAAACTCCTTAAGCGCTCGATTCTCCCCTTCCAGTCGATCCGTCGCCTGCTCCAGACGCTCGAACGTCACCTCTTCGGACGGCGTCCTCGTTTGCGCGACGAAGACAGCATCCTCGTAAGCGCCTCCAAACGCCTGCTCGAGGGAGGCAGGATACCCGAGACCCGGCAGCCGACGTCGAACCTGATCTGCCTGGGCGATCGCTCGGATCAAGCGGGCGCGGGTGTCGGTCCACGCGCGAACCTTACGACGTTCCTGGGCCGCCTGCATGATGGCCACGCGCCGAGCCTCCTGACGCGCCGGGTCAACTCGATCGAAGACGTGGGTGTCGAACGCCTGCACGAGATCGATGGTCCCCTGGGCGACACCGAGCGGATCGAGCTCGTTCTGCGCGCGGGCGAGGTAGGCGTCGCGGAACGGCTGAAGCGGCCCGTCGCCACGCAACCCGAGTTCGCCCATCCAGCGCCGACCGGGGACGAACTCCCACGTACGGGGCTGATAGCTCACGAGGAGGAGACTCGCCTCCGGGGTGAACAGGCTCGACTGATGGGCGCGCCAATCATTGATGAGCGCGTCCGCGAGGGTCCGACGGGTGAGGCCGTCCGGCAGGCGGGCGACGAGCACGACGTAGAAGCGAAAGTTGAGCCGACCGAGGGCCCGTTCGACCTGGACGAGCCCCTCCGCCCCCACATGCGGCGGAACGAACTCACGGGGCACGGTGTAGGCGTAGACGTCGGGCTCGAGGGTGAGCCGCGGTGGTTCGGTCTGGGCTTCAGCCCGGACGCCCATGGCCAGGATGGCCAAGGTGACCAGAATGACCCAGAAAATCGGCTTATTTTTCATCTTTTTTCCTTCCCTAGGAAGATGCATCGACCTCCGCCCGGATGGCGGAGACAGCGCCCCATGCTAGCAAAGAATGCTGATTTTGTCAACTCTTCCGTTATAAGAATTGACATGCCCCTCGCCCCTGCCTAGGATGAACCGTCCGTCGCAAAAAAGGAGCGTCGCATGCCACCACCTCTCCCCAAGCATTTCCGTTCTCTCGGTTCCCTAATCCGCTCCATTCGATCACGGCGCTACGAGGCCATCTGGAAAGTCTTCCCGCCCTGGTACGTCCTGGCCAGCCAGGCCAGCGCCCGCTGGATCGAAAAGCTCGTAGAATGGCTCGCGATCAGCGTCGTCATCCTGATCTTCGGCACGTTCATCGAGCTCCCACCGGAGATCCTGGGCCCCATCGCGGGTGGAATCTGCGTGATCGTTCTCGTACTCATTCCGCAGATCATCCTGATCGGCCTCCTGATCGTCCCTTGCCTGATCGGATACCTCTTCAGTATGTACAGGCATGACGATCCCTTTATGGACGAACGGAGGCGGCACCTGGCCATCCAGGAAGCGCTCGACCGCCGGCTCGCCCTGCGCGAAGGCCTGGGCGAATGGCGGGCACGCGTCGCCCGACTTGACCCGTTCGACGATAAGCCGGGATACCGTTCGGATGCACGCACGACCGGCCTGCGCGCCACCCTGGAACGCGAACTGGTCACCCTCGAAACTCTCAGCGACCAAGACCTGGACGACCCTGCGATCCGCCACGAACTCGACACTCGCTACCGCCGCCTCGTCGCGAGCCTGGAGCCTCCCCGCTAAGCGCGGTTTTTTCTTGTCTCGCGATTTCTTCGGATAAAAAAGACCCGACCTGAGAGGAGGTCGAGCTGAATCCCGTCAATCCGCGTCCGGCCCGCACAGCCGCCCATCAACGAACCGGTACACCTGCCGCCGGAAACGGATCACCTCCGCAAACGAGCCATCGTACCGGTTCTGAATCTCCGGAAGCAGGTGGTCGATGAGGAGGTGCCGCTGAGCGAGGTTGCGCCGGTCGAAACGCGCGCAGACGAAGCCGATGATCTCGGCGTGCGTCTTGCCGAGCGCGTGGTGCAGGAGCCAGGCCCGCGGCGCCCGCACCTTGTCGGTGTGCTCGATGAAGACCGGGTCGCGCACCGGGAAGAGGGCCTCATCGGCCGTGCCCGTGACGAGCAGCTCGCGCAGGACGCGCTGCGTGCGGTGGCGGAGGGCGCGGTTATCGCACCGTCGGTGCATCTTGCTGGATTCCGAACGGCCACCCTCGAGGATGGTCCGCTCGATCCTGTTCTTCCTGTCGTTACTGTTCTTCGCCATGGAGGAGGCGCTCCTTTAACGCCTTCAACTTCTCATGGGACGCTCCTTTCCGTCGTTTGGGTTGACGCCTGATGGTAGCAGGATTGACAGAGATTGTCAAGAGCTGATGGACGGATTTTCAGCAGGATGTGCCGCGCAAAAAAAAGACGGCGTCGGAGCGCCAGGCCCCAACCCCGTTCAGACCGGCCGGTACGTCGCCGCGAAGGCATCCGCCGCGATCAGATACGGCTCCCCCGTCAGGATACCGTCCTCATCGCACGTATCCGCGATGAAGCAGTCCGCCCCACCCCGCTGCGGCGCACCCCAGGCCGCCGCGACCTCGATCGGTTCCCCGAACGGATTTGGGAACGCCTGGCAGAACCCGCAGGCCTCGTACACGTCGAGCACGTCCGTCCCCCGATAGCGAACACGGAACTCCCGGTCAGGGATGGCGTAGATCTCGCCGGAAGGGTTCGTAACGACCCAATCCCCCTTGTTCGCAATCCGAACGGACTCCTTGAGATCGCCCTTCACCTTCGTGATGACCCGCTCCCCAGGAACCGCCTGGCGCGCCCGCACACGCGTCACCTTGCGGAACCGCGGCGCCTTGGCCAGCTGGGCGAGGACGCTGAGACTCTTGCGATCGACGAAACGGAATGAACCGTCGGAATCGGACATGCGGAACCTCCTTGGAAATGAGATGGGTGACGTTCGGGGAAGGCTAATGGAAAAAGAGAGATGCGTCAATCGAGCTATAGCCCACCCCCTCTGCCGGGAGGCAAAGCCTTGACAAACGTGCCAATCAAGCGTATGATGACCTTCATTAATTCTTATCGCGCCACCCTCAACGCTATGTGTTCCCAGCTGTATTTTCGCCCGTCTGCTCGCTTGGTGGCCGATCTGATCCTGATTTCTTAAGTCCGCACGCGCTTTGCTTGCTTAAGAACCTCTCGCGACAGATCGGCTGAGAGGTTCTTTGTTTTCGCTTGGGAGGGCCGGCTCGCGAGAGCAGCCTTCCCGTTTCCCCATCCGCCCCTTCCACCCCCCCACCTCGGAGAACGACATGAACCCGTCTAACGACGCCACCGACGATCCCGACACCGAATATGAGACCCCGTCGCCCAAGACGATCCGCGAGATCGCGCAGCACTTCCGCCGCGTGCTCGGGATCTGTTGGGAGCTGGCCCAGTCCCAGCGTCAGCTTCTGCTCGTGAGCTACCTGGGCACCCTCGCCATCGAGGGGCTCGGCCTGGTCCTGTCCTGGCTGATCTCGCAACTCATCGCCCGGGCGTCGAACCACGCGTCCGGCTCGGTCTTCCGTCCGGACCTGCTCCAGCCGCTCCTGGCCATTCTCGGGCTCTGGGTGGCCTCGGTCGGGCTCGATTACGTTCGCGAGACCCGCGGCGCCCGCGCCCGGTCCCGGCTCGAGCGCGACCTGCCCCTCCAGGCCCTGGACCGGCTCCTGCACCTGCACCGGGGTTTCCACCAAGACAACAACACCGGCCACCTCAACGCCAAGGTGACGCGCGGTAGCGCCTACGTGAGCGCCGTGCTGAACCTGCTGCAGTTCAACCTGCTGCCACGGTTGACGCTCCTCGCGGGCACGGTCGTGATCCTCTGCTGGCTGTATCCGGGGTTCACGGTCTTCACTCTCGGGATCCTGGCCTATTACGGCTGGCTCCTGCTGGTCGGACGGCTCCGGACGACGCCCTTGTACGACGAACGTGAGCAGTTGCGCGCCACGGTCGAACGCCTGGGCAGCGAAGCCGTCACCAACGTCAACGTGGTTCAGGCGTTCCACCAGGAAACGGCCCTGCTCGAGCGCATCCGCAAGGACCGGAACCGGATGCTCGACCTCCAGCTCGAGGAGAGCCGGCTCGGCATGCGCAACTGGGTCACGCGCGCGCTCGGCGGCGACCACATCCAGTGGCTGATGCTGCTGCTCGCCCTCTACCTCCAGCAGACGGGCCGCATGAGCCTGTCCGTCTTCCTCTTCACCGTGACCCTCGTGATGCGCTACCGCCAGGAGTTGTTCAACTTCGGCTGGATGTATGACGAGTTCATGGAGAAGACGGACGCGATCCTGAAGCTCCACACGCTCCTCAACGAACGACCGATCATCGTGGACCCCAGCGACCCGCTCCCCCTCCCGACGCCCGCGCAGGCACACCTCGCCTTTGTGGACGTCAGCTACCGTTACCCCGGCAAGAAGACGGAGGACGCGCGCTGGGCGCTCCGCAACATCTCGCTCGCGGTGACGCCGGGCGAGGTCCTCGGCATCGCTGGCCACTCTGGGCACGGGAAGTCGACCTTCCTCAGCCTCATCTCACGCAGCGACGATCCCACCGAGGGGCGCGTCCTCCTGAACGGGGTCGACCTGCGGCAGGTGCGCCTCGGCGACCTGCGCGGACGGATGGCCGTCGTCGAGCAGGACCCGCACGTCTTCAACGACACCATCTTCGCCAACGTCGACTTCGGCCGCGGCTTCTCGCAGGAGGCCGTCGAGGAAGCCTGCAAGATGGCGGGCGCGCACGAGTTCATCCTGAACGGCACCCCCAAAGGCTACCAGAGCCGCATCGGCGACCGCGGGACCAAGCTCTCGGGCGGGCAGAAGCAGCGCCTCTGCCTGGCCCGCGCCCTCCTCGGCGGGCCCTCGCTCCTCATCCTCGACGAGGCGACCTCGAGCATCGACCCGCACAGCATCGAGCTGATCATGCAGTCGATGGAGCGGCTGAAGGGACGGTGCACGATCATCCTGGTCTCGCACCAGCTCTCGACCCTGCAGCGGCTCGCCGATCGCATCGCCGTCATCAACGACGGGCAGATCGCCGAGATCGGCACGCACGCCCAGCTCCTGCTCAAGAACGGACTCTACCACAAGCTCGTCCGCATCCAGCAGAAGCAGGAACAGGCCGAGTGACCTGACCCCCGGAAACGGGGGTTTTTCTTTTCCGCTTAGGAGAGCCATCTCCATTGACAGCACCCCTGATCCATGCAAGGATGCGACACTTTCGCCCAACGTAGGCGAGACACCCTTCAACAAAGGAATGGGTATGCGGACCACGACCAGAATCCTCACCGTCATGGATCTGAACACCTTCAAAGCCCTGACAGAACTCGGCTTCACCCCCACCGGTCCGACGGGCGTTCAGCGCTATCGATCCATGAAGGCACGGAAGCGCGCAAACGAACCGATCACGCAGGAAGTCACGCTGCCGGAAGGTTGGACTCTGAGGGCAGACGAGCACAGCCGTTTTCTTCGTCACTTCTACGACGCCCAAGGCCGCCTGCGCGGGCAGCACCTCTGGAAACGGCGTGGTGATATCGAGAACGGGGCCTTCCGCCTCTATCCGCGCTTCTCGATCAATGACGGGCAGCGAACCATCGACGAGACGACGGGGATCTCCCGGATCACGTTCTCCGTCGAGGATCGGCTGGCGCCTCAGGAGACCCTCTTCGCATCTCGCCCGCAACGGGAGATCGACGCGCTCACGCATCCCGAGCAACGGAAAGAGCTCGATGACGCTGGCCGACGGGAGTGCGCCGCCTGGCTGAAGAAACGCTTCCCTCGCTGGAAGAACCCGGCGAAACACTGGGATACGACGACGGAAACGACCGACAAAGCCACAGCAACGCAAGGAGACCGCCCATGACCACCATCCGCATCCCCACGGGGATGAGTGAACAGACCTTCGCCGCCCTCGCCTCGCTCGGCTTCCGCAGCACGGACCCGGACGGCATTCGGCACTTCTCAAGCAACGAGGAGCGTCGAGCGAGCGACGGCCCCACGGAACAGGAAGTGATCCTCCCGGAAGGCTGGATCGTCGAACGGAAGAAAAGCGCCACGAACTGGTGGAACGTTCGTGATGAGAACGGGTACCGGCGCGGCCACGTCGATTTCGGAGCCCTGGAAGACGGGGGCGGAGAGCTCATGCTCTACACCCGCTACGTGACGCGCGACGATTACCGGCCCACAGGCAAACATCCCTTCGTGTACGAAGTCGTGGACCGGCGCTACCCGAAGCAGTCGCTCTACACGTCAGCGCGCTTCCCCCGGTGCGGCATTCCCGAGGCCGAAACGGCCCTCGCGGAAGTCCACGCCTGGCTCGACGAACAGTTCCCCGAGTGGCGCGACCCGACGAAGTACTGGAGCCCGACACCGATCGCGGGGACGTGAACGGCGAGAACGGAACGAGTCACCTGCAGGCAAGAGACCGAACCCCTTCGGCTCCTGACCTGTTTTTTTGCGCAAGAAAAAATCCCGTGGTCAGCGGGAAGCGGCTTCGAAGCGGGTGAGGAGGTCGGCGTAGAACGCCTCAATGGTGCGGGCGAGCACCTTGTCAGCGGGCTCCGGCTCCTCGTAGAGGTTGAGGGCGAGGGAGACGGCGGCATGCGGCTTGGCGAGGCTCCGCTCCAGATCCTCGACCTCGTGCGCGAGCTGGACCCGGACGCGTGAGCGGCCGCTGGGGTCGCGGTAGCCCTCCGCCCCCAGCTCGGCGTCCGCCAGGAGAGAGCTCCTGAGACGGGCGAGGGCTTCGAAGCGGATCAGCCGGGGATCCTTCGCGGCCTGAAAAGCAGCCTCACGGCGTTGCAGCTCAAAGGACACGTGCGGTTCAAAGGAAACCCCAGCGACGACCATCCAAAAGACAAGAACGACGGTAAAGAACAATACGAAAATGAGAGGCAGAAAACAATGGCTTTCGAGTAGGAACGAGCTGACGACATCCACAGCCGACGTAGGGGCGCAGACAGCAAACGGAACCGAAGCGACCAGAAGCGTACAGAGGCACATGAGACAAAGCGTCAGCGGCCCCTGAAACCGCTCGACGAGCCGCACGCCCTGGATCGCGGGTTCCGCGCGAACCGCCTTGACGCGCTCGACCCGCACACGCTTCTCCAAGGCCCTGAACGACTTGAACTGCTTGAGAGGATGAATCTTCGCCATGATCGGACCTCCAGGTGACGAACGTATGATCCTAACAGAAAAACTTGATCTTGTCAATATTATCGACCATTTATTGGCTTGTATCAGCCATTTTTCATGCATAAAAAAATCCCGCCATCAGCGGGAAGAAGCCGTCTCCTCGAACACGCGGACGATCTGCTCATAGCGAGCCTCGAGCGGGACCAGGGATCGGTTCGACGGGTCGAGCGACCCGCCCGTCTCGGGGACGAAGAGCAAATCCCCCATCTGGACGCAGGCTTCCGGACGGGTGAGCGCCTCCGAGAGGGCTCCCGCTTCCTGTACGAGTTCCGCACGGACGCCCGTGACGCCAGCGGGAACGCGATACCCCTCTTCCATGAGCGGCGAGGCGCCTGTCTCGAGGTAGCCCCTGAGCAAGTCGAGGGCCTCCGCGTGAATCGCGAGCCGGTCAAGCGCCTGGCGACGGAGCTAATTACGTTCTGCGGGCAGAGATACCGAAGGCCATTCCGCCAAGAAAAAAGCCTCCCCCGATCAGGGGGAGGAAGTGGCGCGCAGCTTGGCGAGGGAAAGGGAGTAGAGGCGTTCGGCCTCGGGAGCGAAGTCTTCCGGACCGCCCGCCATTCGAATGACGGACAACTGCTTGAACGCAGCGACCTGGATGCGATCGACATCCTGGAACAGGACTTCGGCGCGAACGCCCGTGGGCCCAGCGGAATCGCGGTAGCCGGAAGAGGGATCGGACCCTTCATCCGCGAGCGCACCCTTCAGGAAGGTCCGCCACCGGTCGAGCGCCTCGCAGAACAGGTTCTCGGGCGCGAGGCGCTGGGAGCGGTAGGCCTCGCGCGCGGATTCGTAACGAAACGGATGATCCGGATGCGCGTCCTCCCAGCGCCAGGCGAGCAAGGAACAGCAGCCATAGACGATGAACCACAGGAACGATGGAAGGAACAGCGCCGAGATCGTATTCGGATTGATGGGAAAGTGCGCAACAAATTGATCATATGCGAAGATGACCACGGCGCACACGGAGAGCAGGAACAGGATGATGAAAGGCCCCATCAGCAGCCTAGAGGCAGAATGTGCGCTCGGCGAGAACAGCGGGACCCAGCAGGGTGGGAACCGCGCCTTGAGTTCCGCAAGACGTTCTTTGCGGACGTGTGCGACCATCTCTTGAAAGGAACGGAACCGCTTGGGAATCTGAATCTTTTTCATCCGTCGCCTCCTTTCAGGCGTCAGGTCGGACCCTAGGGGAAAATGGGGCTTCCGTCAAGATAGCCCGTCCTCGAGAGAACGCTTTAACTCAATATCCCGCACGCAACCGCACTTCATAAATCATCTCGCGCTCAAAGCGTTGGCGCTCGATTAGCTCCAACCCCTCCGCTCGCCAAGCATCGCGCTCCGCCTGACTGGGTGGGCGACGGTAGATCCAGACGGGTTGGGTCCGCGCCTGCAAGAAGCGCCGGATCTCCCCCACCGCCGGCAGCGGTGAGGTGGCGGCGCGTACAGGGAAGGCGATTTTGTCTGAACGGTCGGACAGCCAGATCGTTGAGGAAGCGCTTTCGCGTTCCACGATCGCGCGCACCTCGGCGTACGTCTGGCGCTCGTGACGATTCTGGAGGATCCCATCAACGGGATCATGGTATGCCCAAAGGATGCCGCCGATGACGTGCACGGAAGCGAGGATGATGATCGTCCCCTTCCGGAGACGCTGCGGCAGGCTCTCACGGGTGACCCAAAACACCCAAACGGTCCACGCGACAAAGGCGGGCGTCAGGTAACGGAATAACGAGCTCCCCAAGTGGAAGGGCTGCCCACCGATATGGTCGGCGTAGCGGCCTTGGCCGTAATAGAACCCCAGCCATAGCGTGAGCAGGCAGACGCCAAGGAAGGAGAACCGTTCGGCACGTGAGGCGGAAGGTCGACGCTTGAGAAGCCAAAACAGTGTCGCTCCCGCCCAGGTTAGGATCCACGGCCACCAACCGATCCCCCACATCCCGCGTACGTTGTCCCAAGCTTGGCGCAGCGAGAATCCGTAGGGGAAAAACGCACGCCAACGCGCAACCGGTTCGGAAACGACGCTGGCGAGCGGGTTTGGCCGTGCAGGAAGATCGCGCAAGAAGTACCCGACCGCGAAGGGAGAGCCGTAGACCCAAGCATGGAGTCCGGCGATGACCGCCACAACGAGACAGAACCCGATCAGCCAAGCGATAAACGCACGTATAAAGGCGCCCGCAAATCGTTCACGCTTCCAGCAAAAGATCGCCAATATCCCAGGAACGATCCAGACCGCCTCAACCGGACGGATCGCGACGGCAAGAGCCGTGAACGCCCCGGCAAGAGCGCTTCCGCCGTACGTACGCGCGCGCAACGAGAGCCATACAGCCCACCCGACAAGCGCCAATTGCGGAACGAGACCGAAGAGGCTGCGGTTCCCGTAAATAAGCATCGTCGGAAGTGCGACCACGGCGAGCGCAACGACAACTGCCTCAAGTGAAGAAAAGCCCAAGGCGCGTTTCAAGGCCAGGCTAAGCGCCACGACAAACGAGGCCGAGAGGAGAACGGCAACCCACAAGACGCTCCCCGCATGGATCATCGCCACCATCCCCAGCAAAAACCCCCATAACGGAAAACTCACCGGCATCAGGACCCCCTGCTGCGCGACGAAGCTGCGGGGATGCAGCCAAGGGAACTCCGTGCCACGGGGCTCGGTGACGGTCAAGCGGCCCGTCTGCGCAAGCGTTTGCGCCGTCACGAAGGTCGCGGTCTCGTCGGGGGACATGAACGGGAGGGACCCTTGGGCGGCGAGCGCGCTAAACAGTCCAACGGTCATGACAAAACCGATCCCCATCGCGAGAAGAGATCGCCACCGCTGGACAAAATAGGCACGAAGACGAGGGAAGCTCATAAAATTGGCTTTTTATCGGGAGAAAGCGCGCGTCTGCCGTGAGAGAGCGCGTCACCGTTCCCACGGTTCACCGGATAGCATGGCAAGTTTCCTTTCGATTGTCACCATGCTAGGCTAACCCCTAT
Organism: uncultured Gammaproteobacteria bacterium; assembly: GCA_964623645.1. GTDB lineage: Bacteria > Patescibacteriota > Patescibacteriia > 2-12-FULL-60-25 > 2-12-FULL-60-25 > JAGOUA01. The sequence continues at coordinate 33,457 of CAZURG010000004.1, forward strand.
GAAACGCCTGCTCGCCAGCCTCGTTCTCGCCAGCCTGATCGGGTCTTCGAGCCCGGTTTTTGCCTTGGCACAAGCGTCTCCCGTTTCCACACGGGCACTAGCCGAAGGCTTCAATCCGAACGCTGTCCTCGATGATGCGGACCTGTTCGAACTGGGCGATTGGGATGCGGATGACATCCAACGCTTTCTTGCGGGAAAAAAGAGCGCCCTCGCGACCCTCACGCTCGCCGACATCGATGGGGTCGCCAAACGACCGGCGGACATCATCTGGCGCGTCGCAGGATCCTATAAGCTGAACCCGAAGTATCTCCTCGCCCTCCTGCAAAAAGAGCAGAGCCTCGTCGAAGACAGCTCTCCCACCCAACGCCAGCTCGATTGGGCGATGGGGTTTGGCGTCTGCGACAGCTGTGCGATGGATGATCCCGCGATCCAGGCCTACAAGGGCTTTGCCAACCAGACCGAATATGCGGCCAAGCAACACCGTGAACGCTACCTCTTCCAGCTCCTGACCCGCGGAACCACGATCAGCGGCCATGCGCCTGGACGGGTAAGCCTCATCGACCGTGTCGAGATCACCCCGGTGAACCAGGCGACGGCGATGTTGTATACGTATACCCCTCATATCCACGGCAATTACTTGCTCTGGCAGATCTGGCGGCGCTGGTTCGCACGCAGCCTGCCGGACGGGACCGTTGTCGCCAGCAAGGATCGTCCCGAACAACGCTTCCTCCTCCGCCGCGGCGAACGGCGTCCGCTTTCGCCTGCGGTTTTCGTGAGCCTAGGAATCGCCGCCGAAAAGATCGTCCTCTTGGGTGAAACGGATCTCACGCCCTATCCAGAGGGCGAGCCGTTGCGCTTTCCGAACTTCAGCCTCGTCGAAGTGCCGGACGGCTCCCGTTATCTTTTGAGCGGCGAACAAAAACGGCATATCGTTTCGCTGAAAGCGTTCCGTGCCCTTGGCTTTCAAGAGGATGAAGTCATCGAAGCGACGCTGGAAGACCTGAAAGACTATAGCGACGGTCCAGATCTCAAGGAAACCAGCCGCTATCCGACGGGCCTGCTCGCCAAGGATAAGAAAGGCGCCTATTGGTATGTCGAAGATGGGGTCCGTCACCCGATCCCCCATCCGGCCTTCCTCAAGCTCTATTTCCGCGGGCGTCCGGCGAGGACGCTAAGCGCGACGGAAGCCCAAGGCTACCCCATCGGCGACCCATATCGGCTCCGTGATGGCGAGCTCGTACGCAGCGTGAACAACCCGGCTGTCTATGTTATCGACCAGGGACAACGACGACCTATTCCATCTGAAGCGGCCTTCCTCGGGTTTGGCTATGCCTGGAAGAATGTCCTGACCCTTCCCGAAGCCGTGCTCGAAGACTACCCTGAAGGCGAACCCTTAGAACCGGCCTGGCAGCCCACGTCACTCGCAAGCGAGGTGGCGCCGTCACCGTCGCTCACGAGCGACGTGACACCGCCCACGTCCGAAGCCATTTCCCTCTCTACGTCTTCCCCTTCCTTATGATCGTCTTCTCCGCTGTCGTCCCCCATGCGCCGTTTTTGGTCCCGAGCGTCGGCAAAGATGCCCACGGGCAGGTCAAGCGCACCGTCGAAGCCCTAAAACAGGTCGAGGAGCGCCTCGCCCTCGCGAAGCCTGATACGATCGTCCTGATCTCGCCGCACGCTCCCCGCTATCCGGACGCCTTCAGCGCCAACATGTCACCCCAATTCATGGCGCACATGCAGGATTTCGGTGATCATGAGACGACGGTCCCGGCCCGCGTGAACTATCTCCTGCTCGACCGCGTCCATCGCGCGATGCGTGAGGCGCAGATCCCGTTCACGTTGCGCAGCGGCGAAGCCCTTGATTACGGTTTCACCGTTCCCTTGCTGTACCTGACGAAACATCTCCCCTCCTGGACACTTCTCCCGCTCGCGCCCAGCGATCTCCCCCTCGACAAGCATTTCCAGTTTGGCGAAGCCCTTTATCATATCCTGCAAGGAGAAGATGCGCGCATCGCCCTCATCGCCTCAGCGGATTTGTGCCATCACGGCAAGCCAGGCGACAAGAACCAGATCTCGCCAGAAACGCAAGCGTATGACGACCACCTGCGTGAGGCCGTGAAAACAAAAAATATCGACCTATTCGCTCAGGATCCCCTCACGGCGGAACGACGTCCTTGCGGCGAACGTCCGGTCGCGATGGCCTTGGGAGCCTTGAAGGAACTCAATACGACGACAGAGGAGCTTTGCTATGAGCTTCCCTTTGGCGTCGGGTACCTGACCTCGATTTTCCATATCGCCTAGGCCAACCGTTCGCCCATGCCCCGTTTCGCGCGCATCATTCCGCTTTGCCGGACGCCGGTGGGCGTGGATGCTTTTGATTACCTGATCCCCGACGGCACGACCTGGCTGCCAGGGGATTTGGTACGGATCCCCTTGCGCGCCAAGACCGTGGAAGGGGTGATCGTTGCGGTCCTGCCGACCTCCCCATTTGCCGCGAAAGCGCGCCCAATCACCTCAACATCCCCACTCACCCGGTTCGGGCAGGACTGGATCGACCTGGTCGAATGGCTCGCGGCACGCACCTTTCAATCAACGGCAAGCATCGCGAAGGCGTGGCTGCGCCTTCTCCCAAAAAAACTAAGCCCGTGGAAAACCCAGCTGGCGGAACGGGCCGCGTCGGGAGCCCTGGAAACGCAGTGGGTCTCGTCTCCGGAACGGATCGCGAAAGACCATCTCGCCGAACGTGGCCGCACCCTCATCATCGCCCCCTTCGCGCAACAGGCGGAACGGCTGGCGGCGGCGCTCGATTGCCCGGTCCTTCTCAGCGACGACGCGAAAACCGTAGCAACCAACACGTGGCGCGCATTTCTGGAGGGGACGACGAAAACCCTCGTCACGACACGCGTCGGAAGCTGGTTAGGGCTGTTCGCAGAAAAGCTCATCCTCATCGAGCCGGAACAGGACGAGCACAAACAGGATGAAAGCTCACCGCGTTTCGATGCGCGCCTCATCGCAGCTTGGCTACATCAGCGCAAGGGTCTCGCCCTCACGGCCATCGGACGCACGCCCCCCATCCACGTCGATCAACCGGCTGCAACGATCGAGATCCATCCGCAACTCAGCATCCGGCATAGCCAGGGACGGAGCGGCGTGCCCGGGCTCAACATCGATACGCTCGAACAACTGCTTGAGACAGAAGGGAATCGTCCGATCGTCGTGATCCATCCGATCCGTGGGTTGCGGGCACGGTGCCAGTGCCGAACGTGCGGGTTCGTCGTCGCTTGTACGCGTTGCGGATCGGCGTTACGGCGTCAGGAGACCTCGGGCTGGTGCGACCTCTGCCATCAGACACAATTCCTTCCGGAAACATGCCCTCGCTGTGAAGGATTCGACTTTTCGGGTTCGCCCCCGGGCCTCGAACTCCTCAAGCGCGAATGGGCGAAGCATGCATATCCCCCATGTGAATGGCGCGACGGATCCCCCCTCGCGCTGGACGCGCCTTTTCCCCATCAGGCGCTTGTCCTTGTCACAGAACCGCATCTCCTTGGAGGATTCGCCGAGGATATCCGCCGCAGCGAACGCCTCTGCCGCACGTATCGCGGCCTGGCAAGCCGGGTCGCGGAAGCCGAAGGCGACCTCATCCTGCAAGTCCACGATGGCGACACGGACCGTTGGCTCACCTGGCTCACGGCAGAAGGGGTCCGGACCCTAAACCTCGCCGAACGGTCGGCCCGCAGCGTCTTCCGCTATCCGCCAAGCGTCCGCCTGGCCAAGGTCTTGCTGGAAGGATCGGAAGAAGCGGCGGAACAGGCTCGCGTACAGATCCTAGCGACTTGTACCGAAGATCCGGCCTTTTTGGAATTGCGCGGCCCTTTCCTTGCGGAAGGACGATTGAGGACGCGGACGCGCTGGGTCCTACACCTCCTCTTCAAACCGGAAACGAGCGAACACGCCCTCATTGCCTGCCTGAAACCCTGGGCCAGGCAGGCGAAGATCGACCTTGACGCCGTGGCGTTTTTGCGCTAATATAGCTCAGTTATGGAACTCTTTTCGATTGTCACGCACCCGGCGCCCAGCCTGCGCGTCCGTTCGCAAGAGATCGATCCCGCCGAAGTCACCACTCCGGCTTTTCAGGCGTACCTGGACCAGCTCACCGAGACGATGTACGTGAAGGACGGCATCGGCATCGCTTCACCGCAAGTGGGCCGCAACATCCGCGCCGTCGTCTGCGTCCTCGATGAGGAACCCGTCTGTTTCATCAATCCCGTGATCACGAAACGTTCGAGCGCGATGATTGAAAGCGAAGAAGGATGCTTGAGCGTGCCAGGCGTTTATGGGATGGTCGAACGACACAAGCGCATCACCGTCGAAGCCCTCACGCGCCACGGCCGACGCGTGGAGTTGGACTTGCGCAACTTCCAGGCGATCGTCCTGCAGCACGAGATCGACCACCTCGACGGCATCCTCTTTATCGACAAGATGAAGCCGAACGGACCGACCGGCCCCGCTCTCTAATCGCATGCCGAAACACCTGATCTTTTTCGGGACGTCCTCCTTTGCCGTCCCGCTCCTGAACCAACTAGCGGCCGATCCGCGTTTTACGGTGACGCTCGTGGTGACGCAGCCGGATCGTCCCGTGGGACGGAAGCAGGTCCTTACGCCCCCAGCCGTCAAAGTCGCCGCGGAATCGCTCGGCATCCCCGTTTTCCAACCAGAAAAAATCAAGGCGCCGGAAGCCCTCGCGTTTTTACAAACCCTTTCTTTCGACGCGGCCGTCGTTGCGAGCTACGGGCAGATCCTCCCACAGGCCGTGCTTGATTTGGCCCCGGATCGCTTCATCAACTTGCACGGATCGCTCTTGCCCGCCTATCGCGGAGCCTCCCCCATCACCGAAGCCATCAAAAACGGCGACGCGGAAACGGGCGTGACGGTGATGGTCATGGATGCGGCGATGGACCATGGGCCGATGTTAGCGAAAACCACCCTACAGATCACGCCGAATGACACGACGGAAACGCTCTCGGAACGCTTGGCCGTATTGGGAACGGAGACGTTCGGTGACACGCTCGCGGCCTATCTGGATGGGGCCCTTACAGCGATGGAACAAGACCATGTGCAGGCAACCTTCTGCAAACTGATTAAGAAAGAAGACGGACTGATCGATCCGACGGTCAGCACGGCGATCGAATTGGAGAGGCGGGTACGCGCGTATACACCGTGGCCGACGGCCTTCCTGACGATCGGAGAGAGACGGCTGAAGATTTTGGAAAGCCACCTCAGTGAAACGGAAGACGCGCGTGCGCCTGGAACGCTTTGGCGAAAAGACGAGCAGCTCTTGCTCGCCTGCACCGAAGGCACCGCCCTAGAGCTCGTGTCGGTACGACCGGAGGGAGGAACCACCATGAGTGGAGTCGCCTACGCTCATGGGCAAAAAATCGCCTAGACAAGCCAAACCCCCACAATGAGCCCTCGCTCCTGCGGGGGTTTATGGTTGACCGTTCGCCTCGAACCTGCTATCTTCTGCCGTTGACGGGAGCCGATCATGAACCATTCGACTCAAAGACCGTTCGCACAGCGCCTGCGGGCCAGACTGGAAGAGGCCCTCGCCTACGGACAGGACAACCAACCGGAAGCGCAGTTCGAGGCCATCCGCGCGGCCATCGACTGGGCGCTCGCCAAGAAGAGCGGACACCCGCTGCGTCGGATCGCCCGGCTGGGGGTGATCGTCCGCGAAAGCCGGCGGGCCGTGTGGCGGCAGCCCGTCGACACGCGCAACATGCTGGCCCTCATCCTTCTCACGACGACCTTCAACGATCCGGACTGGACGGCCTTCTGGCCCAACGTCTGGGATCCACTCTTGCGCGGGACGCTGGCCGGCAGCTACCAGTTCAGCCTGCGCCTCGCGGAGAATGCGCTCGCGCTGGTCGAGGGGTTGCGGACCAAGCCCGATCTCCCTTCCGAAACGGAACAGGAGACGCTCCTCACGATCGCTCGGGCCGCCCTCGAACACGGCACGTATGGCTTCGTCCAGGCGGGGCCGAAGGTCCACGGCGTGCGCCTGTCCCCTCGGTTCGCGGCCCGGGTCATGAACCAGCTCTATCGGCTGGCAGACCTGTCCGGAAACGAGCAACACAGCCAATGTGCCAGCCACTTCCAAGTACGCATGAAGACGCTTCTGGAGGAGGACGCCACGACCCGCGCCCAACGCCAGGCGGAACGGCGGGTCGTCTATGCCCCGGAAGCCCTCCAAGAGGCGCGCCGACGCGCCCGACCGATGTTCGCGCTCAAACAGCCGTCGGAGCGGATCCGCGTGCTCAACTAGTCCACCCCTTCATCACTTTCAGGTCCCATCTGAAGGTGTTTTTCTTTTTGCAGGAAGATCTCGAGGAAGATCAACAGACCGATCCCGATGGGATGGTTGAGATATGGCGTGAAGATGTGCGTGACCGCAAGAAGCAAGACCGTTCCCCAGATGAACAGGCGCGAAGAGGCGAGAAGGCCACGAGCACGCATCAACAACGATCCGAGAAGGAAGAGCAGCGTCAAAACGCCAAAGACCCCAAGCTTATACCAAACATCTAGCCATCCCCATTCGAACGCATACGTCGTATATAGCGTCATCCCCTTTTCCACGAGGCGCGGATCGCTCGTCGGATACGTGAGCGTTGCGCCAAATCCGGACCCGAGGATCGGATGAAGCCGGATCCCTTCCCACATGATCGGCGACAGGTCCCAGCGGCTGGCCACGGCAGGCTCATTCTTGACGAACCGTCCGCCGATGACGCCCACCAAGGAGAATGAGGCGATGGAAAAGAGCACGGCGAGGGAACCCCCAAGCGCGAGCGCGGGACGGACGAAAAGACGCCACACCAGAGCCCACGAGAAGGACGTTCGTTTCTCCCAAGCGGCACCGAGCGCGACGACGACGGACGCGACCGCTAAAGCCAACCAGAAGCTCCGTGAGAATGACGCGAGGATCGCGGCCCCGAGAAGGATCCAAGAGACCCAATGTCGCCAGGATAACGGACGTCGATCGAAAAATCCCTCCAGCAGCAGCCAAAGCCACGCAGGCAACAGAAGGAATTGCGATTGCAGGAAAATGCGTGAGACACGATAGGCCGTGCGCGTGATCTCGCCGAGGCCGGATTGGCGGATCCAGTGATAGACCGCATCGAGGGCGTCGGCTGGGAACGGGAGGACGCGACCGAAGAAGACGAACAGGACGAGCGTCAGCACCGACAGGGTAGCAATCCCCGCCTTCAGGGCGGGACGAAGTTCGATCCAGAGCCGGTGCGAAGTCCGTTGGGTAAGGACTGCGGCCGGGACCAGCAAAAGGAGGAATCCCCAAGCGTTCGCGTCTCCGGCGATGAACGCAGGCGCGTTTCCCTGCTGCCATGCGCGTAGGATCCCCCAAGAGAGCGTCACCACCATCGCAAGATACGACCAACACCAACGCTCGCGCAGGAGGGCGCATAGGCGAGAAACTGCTTTCTCGCGAAATAGATGGATCACCCATCCCGCAAAGAAGGCTGCGAAGAGCCCGATACGGATCCCGATCCCTCCATCATTCACGGCATCCGAGCCGACCTTCAGCCATCCGCCCTTGGAACCGACGAGCAGCTCGAAAGACAGGAGCGCCAAACCGAACGTCGGTCGCCAAACGGTCACGCCTATGAGCGCCAAGCAGAAGAGGATCGTAAAGAACGCATTGAGGGAGGTTCCGATCACCGCAAACGAGAGGACCGCAGAAAACGCACCGAACCCCAGCCAACCGGCTAGCGACAACGTGGGGGCCTGACGCTTGTCATGCGAGGCCATTTCAGCAAACCAACCGGCATGCTTCTCCTGGATCACCTGACGGGCCCGCTGGTATTTCCCGATGGCATCCGGGACCCAACCGACGATGTTCCACGGAAGATGGTATGCGCCCGCAGGAATCCAACGGCTCATGCCACCGGTTTTCCGTGCCTGTATATCGAGCAGGACTTCGGAAACGAAGACGCCGGCGCCTCCCGCTTTCGCGATCTGGATCCAGAGGTCCCAATCCTGGAACTTCCGGATGGCCGGATCGAAACCGGAAAAGGCGGCGCGACGGATGAGGGCGCTGGTATGAATGAAATTCCCGCGCGCTAAGGCCTGAGGGGAAAAAGGTTGGCTATGAAACGTCTTTCCACCAAAACGGAAGGCGCTGTACGCAAAGGAGGCTTCTGGATGTGCCTGCAAGGTGTCGAGCAGCAAAGATAAAGCGTCCGCGCGCAACGAAGCGTCCGCGTCCAGAAAAATCACGTAATCCCCCGTTGAAACGTCGAACCCAGAGTTGCGGGCGGTGGGCGCGCCTTGATTCGTCTCTAAGCGGATCCACTTGGTCACGAGCGAACGAAGATCAGCCGCGTTGACCGCTTCTTCCGGTCGATCCGAAGACGCGTCATCGACGACGATCACTTCTTGCGGGAGAAACGTCTGCTTCGATAGCGCCCGCAACGTCGAAACGAGTTCTACGGCGTGGTCGTGGACGGGGATGATGACAGAGATACGAGGGCTCATACGCGTGACAGGTGGGCACGAACCAATTCCCAACGGTCTTCCCAACGAAAATCACGGTGGGCGCGCGCACGGCCCCGCTGACCAAAACGCGCCCTCATGTCAGGATCGTTATATAGCTGAAAAAAAGCTTCATTGAAGGATTTTTCTTCCTCCAGATCCACCAAGAGGCCCGTCTCTCCGGCTTGCACGGCTTCCGGAACCCCGCCGCTGCGAGCAGCCAGGATCGGCAGGCCCGCAAGCGAGGCCTCGAGACAAGCGAGACCAAATCCCTCAACATCGTTTGGCTCCTCACGTGCGAGAAAGACGAAGAGATCGGCGGCGGCGAACCACTGGTCGCGTGTCGCATCATCGGCGTCATGGATGAAGGTGACACGATCCGTGACGCCCATCTTCTCGGCAAGCATAAGAAGGCGCCCACGATCCTGACCGTCGCCGATAACGACATACCGGACCGCCTTCGGAAGGGTCGCGAGAAGCGTGATCATCGTGTCGATCCCCTTGCGTGGGACGAGACGGGCGACCGTAAGGCAGATGAACGCCTCTGAGCCTACGCCGAGACGCGTCCGCGTAGAGGCGCGCTCAGGAAACGCACGCGGTTGAACGCCGGGCGTCACCACGATCGGCCGCAGACGCACGTCAAGCGCACGAACTTCCGCCTCAATCGCCTGCGAATTCACGAAGACCGCCTGCGCATGGCGTAACACGAGGCGCGCAAGCCAACGCCGACGCGGCTTCACGATCGCGAGGCGGAGGTCAAGGCCATGGATGAGAACAGTGTACGGCAATCCACCCAGCCAATAGGCCAGCAAGGCAGCCGTCCCGACAGGCAAGACATGGCTCACCAGCAACGACGCATACCCATGCCCGCGCAAGGAGCGCAACGATCCGATCAGGAGACGCCAAGGGAGCGGTCCCGTCGCGAACGCGCGCAACATCCGAACTCGCCCCGGGCCGCTCAACGCATGGGTCTCGGAAACGTACGGCTCAAGAGCACCTTCGGAAGCCGTCACCAGATCTCCCAGGTAGCGCGCGACCCCACCGCGCTCGGGCGGATAATCGAGGCTGAATAAAGCGAATTTCTGGTTCATACGGGTTTGGTACGACGATCAACCCAATCGCGGGCGGCGACAAGGTCATCACGGCGGATGAGCTGGAGGATGATCGCAAGAGCAAGAGCCGTGAGCGGCGCAAGGCCAAGGGCGATGACGAGTGGGATATCGGTAAGTAGGGTACGGATCACGAGCCAAACCACCCCGCCAAGGATCAGGCCCCGACCAGCGACAGACAATGCCGTCCGCGAGAAAAAGACGGTCCGCGCATACCATCCACTTACGAGCAGAAGCAGGACGAACCCGATGACCGCTGACCAAGCCGCCCCGACGCCACCAAGGACGGGCACCAGCAATAGATTACAGACCGCATTCACGACCATCGTGATACCCATCGAGACGGTTTTCTGACGCGCACGATGCGTCGCATTCAGGTATGAGCCAATGGGAAAATCAAGGAAAATCGGCGGGAGGACCCAGGCAAGGATCGCAAGGATCGGCACCGCCTCCACAAAATGCGTCCCGTAGAGCCAGGGCAACAAACGCGGAGCGAACCCTGAGAGCGCGGCCGCCAAGGGGAAGCCTAATAAGGCCATGAAACGCCAGGACCCGAGGGCGGTATGTACCAAGGCCCGTTCATCCTCACGCGCGAAGGCGGCGCTCAGGGCAGGATAGAGGGCGGCGACAAAGGCAAGCGGGAGGAACTGCAACGCGTACGTCATCTTGTATGCCACCGCATATTGACCGACGACGCCGGAGCCGTGCCAATAATTCAACAAAAGCGAATCAACCGATGAGTAGACGCGGACGAAGATCCCCGCCAACGCGAAGGGCCAGGCAAGATGGAACAGTTTCTTCCAAGGATAGCTTGGCACGTCGGAAGGGATACCGCCGATCTTGCGAATCCACCAGGCGCTCCAGAGGACGTGCCAGGCGCTCCCACACACCAAGGCCCCAAGCGCACCACCAACTCCCCACCCCGCCCAAACCGCCAACACCAAGAGCCCACTCGAGAGCGATTGCCCCAAGACCATGCCAAGCGATTCGACATCGAGACGCTGCCGACCACGCAGAATTCCGTATCCCAACAAGGAAAAAGCATCTTCCGCCATCACGAGAAGGGCGAGCCCTAAAAACGGCAACAAGGAAACGGTCGCCCCACCGAACTGCCACGCATATATGAGAGCCGCTGCGGCAGCCAACGGGATCAGGAGCAGCTTCGCGCGGACCGCCGAAAAGACAAGACGCCACCCCTCTCCCTCAGAGCCCGAAAAGGCGCGGATGATGACGGGGGTAAAACCAAGGTCCGTCCAGGCCGCGGCAAGCGAACTCAACGATAGGACATAGAAATACGTCCCGACCCCCTCGGCCCCAAGCTGGCGGGCGGCGTACGTAAACGCCAAAAAAGCGATCACCTTCTGCAGCGTTGAGGCCGTCATGAGGAACGAGGCTTGCCGGGCGACGGTTTTGGCGGTCTGGGACATACCGTCAATCCAGGATGGTAGTAAGCCAAGCGATGAACCCGATCACCATAATCACGCACGCGATGATGAGCGCGATCGAGACCATGGAGAGGATCGTTTCGGTGGGCATAGGCTAATCGGCGGGATCGGCGCGCTTTTGGCTGGCGGGGGCATAGAGGATGACTTGGTAGGTCTTCCAGGCGCCCGGCTGGCCGCAACCACAAGACAGGTCCGGGGCGGCAAGCAAATCAAGGAAGATCCCCGCCTCATTGGCGGACAGGCGGGCGACGGACGTGGCCCGCTCCAAGACCTCCCGTTCCGGCACGGTTGGCTCGACATGGATGTGCTGCGTCGCGTCGATGGTCCACATGGGCTCATCGTAGCAGAGGGACAAAAAAACGCCAGCCATCGACGATTTTTCGCATTTTGCGATGAAACAAGGAGGCCTGGACCCTGTAGGGAGCATCCTGCGTCCACCATTCCCCCGTCGCGGATGGGCAGGTAGACTGAGATGGATGCCCCCCTTCTTACGCACGTCCCGCCCCCGCTTCTGGATTTACCTACTGGGCCCCTACCTGCTCGGCTGGACCGCCTCCGGCTTCGCATCCGGAATCACGCCTTCGGATTGGCTCCTTTTTTTCCTTGGTTTAGGATTTTTCTCGCTGCCTGCAAACCTGTTCATCTATGGCATCAACGATCTCCATGATGCCGAGACAGATCGCCTGAACCCAAAGAAGCAGGGCTACGAACACCTCCTGCAAGCGACTGGGCACGCCTCGTTAAGACGCTCTTTTTTCGTGATCGGCGGTCTGGGGTTGGCGCTCCTTCTCGCGATCGGTCTCACGCAATCCCTTTTTCAGACGCTCGAAGCCCTTATTGGCATCCTCGGCTGCCTCTTCCTAGCTTGGCAGTATTCCGCCCCGCCCATCCGAGCAAAAGCACGCCCGTTTTTGGACAGCCTCTTCAACGGCCTCTACCTCTTCCCCGCCCTCGTGGGGCATGCCCTCATGAATACGGAAGGCCGCTTCCCCAACCTGCTCGCCATCCTCGCCGCCTGGAGCTGGTGCGCGGCGATGCACGCCTTCAGCGCGATCCCAGATATCGAAGCGGATGCGCAGGCGGGACTAGAAACGATTGCGACGCGACTCGGGAAACGAAAAACGCTGGCCGTTTGCGCCGCGCTGTATCTTTTTGCCTGTCTCGTTTCTTCCCTCTGGCTTGGAGGCCTGGGGATCGTAGGAGCGGGGATTTATCTCGGTCTGCTCATCCTGGCAGAATGGTCGAAAGGCTCAGCGGAGCTTTTGCACATCTACCGCCTCTTCCCATATGTAAACGCAGCCCTAGGGTTTCTGGCCTGGTTAAAGCTCCTGCTAAATTAAGCCTCGAGGTCAGTTCTTGAGGGATTCCCGATACCGTAGGAGACCGTCTTGCGCGTCACGCATCGCGGCTTCGGTCTGGTCGAGCAACAAGCGCAAGCGAGGCAAGAGCGGATCGGCAGGATCCAAGGCCTTAGCCATCAGATCGGCGATCTCTGCGCGCAAGCGGACGTTCTTTTCAGTTAACTCACCAACAAGGACGCGATAGGCCTCGACGGATGGGCGTTGTTCCGGTGAGGAGGAACGAGATGGGGGAACGCCATCCCCTCTTCCGTCATGGAGAAAGCGATTCATACGGCAGCGCCTTGGCGTAAGGTATCCCTGACGCGTTCCAGGGCCTGGTTTGCGCGGTGTAAGGCCTTCAACGAACGGCGCAGCTGTTCAAGAACCTCCTCATCGGAAATGCGCGGTCCGCGAGCGAAGGGCGAGCGTCGGCGCGGCGGAAAGGGCGAAGACATATGTGGGAAGGATAGCATGGTTACGGGCGGCCGAGGAAGCGGACGGTCGCGAGAGCTTGGACGTCCGCGAAGCTGGCGCTCTAGCCACGCGCGATCCCTTTCAATATGGAACTGCCCCCAAAGCATAATCACTTGAACTTGGCCGGTGATGAAAAGAAGACTGCCCCCCTGACAGGATCCACACCCAAAGCCGGTTCACAGCGGAAAACGGCTTATTTTTCCGATTTATTTTAGGCGATACAGCACAGGCAAGACCGCCAGTCTTGCCTTCCCTAACCCACCCAGGTATGCTGAGGCGGCACGAAAAACCCGTAGGGGCGTCGTATAATGGTAGTACAACGGTCTCCAAAACCGTTAGCGTGGGTTCGATTCCCCCCGCCCCTGCCACAAAAATATCCGCTTAAGTGAGCGGGTATTTTGTTTACAATGAAGATATCAGAGCGTTAGACAACCTCAATAAACAGCCTATCGATCTAAGGATGGCATGCTATAATTTAATCATGCTTGAGATACCGCTTGACTCAGGAGAGAGAGTCGCTTTACAGAAGCAGCGTCATCCGCTAGATCAGCGGTGGGCGGATCAAGAGGATCGAGCGGCTGCCATCGAGACAAACCTTCTCAACTCGATAAAGCAAGATCTAGAGCTCATGAAACTAGATCCTCATTATTCGATCATCGCGGAACCAGACCTTCAAAAAACAAAATCTACGTCTAGAGAAACAGCGCTGGATGGATATATCGACGCACGACTGATTGAGGTAACACTAAAAAACGCCCAACTAAGCTACTTGATCGATAAAGTCATTCTTTCGTTCATCGAACAAGCGCCTATGCCGGCGGATGAGTTTCGAGAATGCATTAATCGCATAACCAGCAATGACAACATACAATCCCGATTAGAAAAAAGATACTGGGAAATTCTTGCCGCATATGAGCGCGACCGTAAAATACGGGAGCTTCCAGAATATCTGGAAGATGTTTTTAGGAGATATGTCGATACCCCCCACTTCAGAAAGGGCGCGCTTGAAGAAGGCGCCGAGACCCTAGAGTGGTTACGCCGTGGCCTCGAAAGCGGCGAGGTTACGTACGATGGTGAATATTGGCCTATCGAGAGACGTGCAACGCTCCTTAAGTTGCCGTTTGCCGATGTAATTTTTGCCATTTCAAGCAATGCGTTCGCTCATTACGGAACTAAGGAGGATATCGCTGAAAGAAAATACAGAAAAACAAGAGGGCGACTATGGAAAAACAGCACAAGAGAAACGTCTCGAAAGACTAAGGGGGCTATTCAGTCACGAACTGACTGAAGCTGACGTTCTTCTGGATAAACTCCCCCACCGCTCCCTTATCAGAATCAATAACCTGTATAAGGACGCAACAGAAATCGCACTATGCATTCGTCACGAGTTAAAACACGCCCTTGATCAAGAGCTGCTCAGCGAGCTCCCTCTCTATCGCTTTGGAGATCCTCGACCCGATTACTCCTTTGAGACGGCTTTTCAAAATGAAACCACCGTTCTCGTAAGCGAATGTGCAGCCCTCACCTTAAGCGGAGACCTCCTTCATGAATCCATTGAGAAGTATTACAAAGGCGCATTAGAAACGCTGGTCAATATAGCGGGAGGCGATCAACATCAGATCGAGGCCACTGATAGATTCAAGCAAGATTGGGAACCTGTTCTTGCTTTCTTACAAGAAGAAGATACGTACCTAAGATGCCTAGATGAAGGCGCGAAGTTATTTTTATACCACTGCCTCGCCAATTCCCGTACTCCGAAAGAGGTTCTTAGACACCTAAAAAATGGCTTGGATTACCTCTCCTTCAAGCTCGAGCCGACAACGTAAGAAGCGTACACCTCCGGAACTGAGTAAGAGCCAAGCATTCACGCTGCTCATCAATCACGGAATATCGTTCAAGAGTTTCGAACCAATTCCCGTATGGCCTGCCACCGCAAAAGTCGTCGTAAGACGGCTTTTGTGTTACCTTTTTCCGCATGAGTACGCTTACTATTCTGACAACAAATCCGGAAAAGCAGGCACAAGCGCGTGTCGTTTTTCAAAAATCTGGATTTGAAATTGAGTTTGTTGAGCTCGAAACGCCGGAGCTCCAAGCTTTCACATGTGAAGAAGTTGCTATCGCATCAGCAAAGTTTGCTTTTGAAAAGCTTAGGAAGCCAGTGGTTGTGACAGATGCTGGTTATTTTATTAAATCTTTAAATGGATTCCCCGGTCCTTTTCTGAAGTACATAAACGAAATGTTGAAGGCAGAGGACATACTTCGAGCAATGGCGGATAAATCAGATCGAACCATTGAGCTCATTGAAACGATCGCCTATTTCGATGGTCATGATGGTCCGATAACATTCACGTCAACGATTCCTGGTACCATAGCCCGAGACACCCAAGGAATAGGGCGGGTCTTTGATCAGCTATTTATTCCTGACGGAGAAATACAAACATCCGCGGAGCTGGGAAAAGGGGGGATGCATGCTATTTATGTTCGTAAGTTTACTCATTGGAACCGGCTAAAGAGCTGGTTGCAAGAACAAAAGTTCTGATTTCTTCTACGAGTTCACGCCATGAAAATCACCGCTTGGACAAGCGGAGATTTTTTAGGGGAAGGAAGAAATAGATCTCTAGACCATATCCGTATAAAATGACCGTATGCTTCAGCTTATTTTTAAGCGCCTCCTTGGAAAGTTGCCGACATCGGAGTTTGAGGCAATGGATAATGGTGAAAAAGTTGGTTTTATCCAGATAAGACATGCGCCTTCGCGGTCTACTGAACTCCCCGCATCCCTGGCTAGCCATATCTACTACGAAGTTGAGCCACCGCATTTAAAAAAGGGATATGGCTTTGATATTCTTCGACTCGGATTAGGGGAAGCGAAAAATATAGGCCTACGGGAAATTATCCTGACATGCGACGCAGAGAATGTCGCTTCAAAAAAAATCATTGAAAGAAACGGCGGGGTCTTTCTCGAAGAGGCATTGATCCCATCCACGAAAAGAAAAATGCTGAAGTACTGCATTAAATTTTGAGACTCTTCCTCCTTCAAGATTGGGAACGATCCAACGAGACTAAAGGATCTTCTCCCAAAAAAAGCTGTGGTTTGTTTCATTAATGGAGCAAAATTGATCGAGCTCTAACACATCAACGTCCTATCTTAATTTTGGCGCCGTACTAGAAAACACCCCGCACACCTTCCCCGTATCAAACGTGACGATTCCATCCTTTAGATAAAGCTCGATCCTAGCCCGAACACAACGGCGCGCTTCTTTTGAAAACCTCCCACGCGAAGCCATTCACGGGCATGAAGCGCGAAGTTGATAACGTTTTCGACACGCTCTAGCCAGTTCTCCGCTCTCCGGCAAACCGACCTATGCAAATTTCGATCGTCTGAAGCCTTAACCACAGACCGTTCCATCTGCACATCCAATCTGAATGATAGCAATAAAACGAAAGCGACCCCATCCGACGTACCGCCCGCAGGGTTGCGGAAGTACGCCGGACAGGGCCGAAGCAGTGGGTCCAAAGAGCCATTTTACAGGGCCGATGGACCAAGAACCCAAGCCTACTTGCGGACGAACAGGAAAAGCGTGTCGTAAGGCCATCGGTGGGAGAACGATTCGAAAGTGATGATGTTCTTGCGCTTGTAACCCATCCTCAGATTCGCGACGTCCAAACGGCAGTCGTTGCAGGCGTCGACCTCATTGATCCATTCGCCGATGGCGGAGAAGTGCTGCGAGCCGAGAGCAACGATGCTCTCCCCGCTATACAGCCGCTCGCGGTCGGCCAAGATGAAGGCAAGAAACTCCTTCTCGGTCGCGGGGCGGTAGCCTTCCCGGTCCATGTCCGCGATCGCATCCTCCGACCCGGTAGTGCGCCCGTAGCGCTTGAGGATCATGACGCGGACGCCATTGTTCTCGTC
This sequence comes from uncultured Gammaproteobacteria bacterium, assembly GCA_964623645.1. Lineage (GTDB taxonomy): Bacteria > Patescibacteriota > Patescibacteriia > 2-12-FULL-60-25 > 2-12-FULL-60-25 > JAGOUA01. The sequence continues at coordinate 50,279 of CAZURG010000004.1, forward strand.
CATGCCTGCGCAGGATTGATGCTTCTGCCACGACCACGGCTTGTCGCCGAAGAGACCGTATACGTCCAAGACCCCCCTCTCCTTCAGCTCGGCCGTGGCGTCGGTCAGGCCGTAGTCGACATAGACGAGGCGCTCGCCGTTGCGGAGCCGGGTTTGACTCGAGCACCCGTCACCGATGATGGCCTCCGCGACTTTGCGGCGCTTGGCCTTGGTGGTCAGGAGGGAACGGAGGTCATCGTCCGATCCGCCGAGCTCGATCACCTCTTCGGCGAGAAGCCTGAAGATCTGCAAGGCGACTTCGGGCGTCATCTGAAGAGCCATCATGCACCTCACGAACGCAGTGCGCTCCTTGCTCGACACCATGTCAGAGCATAGGGCCTACTGCCGTAGACGCTTGGATTCTAAGCGTAAATGGACATACCAACGTGTACCGTATTTTTATAAAAAAGTCAAGGGTACAGGCTAAGCATGGCTGACCTCAGCGATTTATAGATGGGTATTTAAGCGTTTTTGGTGGTGCCTAGCGTTAACCAAATTAACCTCGTGAGTGTCAGTATCCTATCGCCGCCAATTCGATAAGCGATCTAGGCTTTGGTTGATGGCTTCGAAAAGAAAAGGCATGCGAAGGCGGAACACCCAACAACCGATGGGTGTTTTACGATTAAAAAAATGCGCGTTTCCGCCTTATCACCCTCAAATCCCCTTCCCCCGTCCACCGTAGATCCGCTCCACCCAACCGCCCCGTCCTCCATCACGGCACCCGACAGGTGATATCGAACGCGAAATACTGCCCGATCATGCCCCGTTTCGACCCTTCATCATCACAAAAGACCACCAGGCTACGGCCACACCCGTCGACACGGATCTCGCTCGGCCCATCACCCTCCTGACGGCTCGGACCGACGTGGATCCCCGAAGCGGGACAAGCTAACGCCTCGGTCGCCGTCGCCAGGACCGCCTCGCGTTGATGATGGGCGTAGGTTGAGACATACCAAACAAGCCACGCAAGGAGAGGCGCGGCGAGTACGGCCCACATATACCACCGTTTTTGAAGTGAAGGGGGATGCATACGGTACTGCCAGCATATACGCGCGAGCGAAAAGCGAATAGCCTGCGCCTTACCTAAAAGAAAAACCGCCCCGCACGATCCGAAAGGATATCCCGTTGCGCGGAGCGACCAGAAACGCGATGACGCGGAACCTTCCCCAAGCTCCCAAAGCGCCAGGCCCTACGGCACCTCGCGGAAGCCGACGAAGGACCAGTAGCCGGCCCACCCGACACGGACGGAGCGCTGTCCAAACCTACGGAAATGATCCCCGAGGCAGAAGCACGGGGCATGAAGACGGCCGTCCGGAGCGCGCAAGCAACCATTGTCTTCCGGGATCGACGCATAGTACCCCTCGACTCGATACGCGCGGCACCACTGCATGAAGGCCCCAACATGGCCGCGGAGACCCTTCGCGGCGAAGTGTTTCTGCACCCGGTTCGAAGAGACCGCCCGCTGACGGGGGCTCCACAGCTCCCACTGGAAGCGCTTGCCACGGCCCGAGACGGACGCCCCATCGTTGCCGAGGTAGTAGTCCCAGTGCGCGTATCCGTGGTCGAGGTAGTAGGTGAGACCCAGTTCCTTCTTGGTGAGAGCCGTGAGGTCCACAGCCGCCATGTCGGGCACGACGATGATGCCGCTGGGCCCATCATGGCGATGCGCGGCCTCCGCATCGGCGTGTTGAGGCTCGATCGGCTCGATCGCGCCTTCAACAACGAGCCGCCGAATGGGACTGGTCCCGCGTTTGAGCTCCGACGCATCACGTGTGCTCATGCTCTTTTCTGCTCCGTGGTGGTTGGGTTCGTGCCACATGTCGGCACCGTGCGAGACCCTGGACACGCGACATGCGGCGTCATGGGCTTCGGGGTCACGTGGACACGCAGAAAATCTCAACACCTTTTGGCTCGATCGTCAATTAGCATCTAATAGAACTCGGAGGCCTCAATCCGCGTTGCGGCCCATGGACCCTTTTTTAGCAATCTGACACCCTCCCCTCCTTAAATATCCGCATAAACTCCACGACGGAACGGTCCAACCGAATGTCCTGAAGCCTCACCGGCCGCCTGAGCGTGAGCCCGTCGAGCGAACGACAGCGGCTGAGCGCCACGTAGGTTTGGCCCGTCGTAAAGGCTCCGTCGCCAAGGTCGATCGTCACCCGATCGAAGGTCTTCCCTTGGCTTTTGTGGATCGTGACCGCCCAAGCGAGCTTAAGCGGAATCTGCGTGAAACTGCCTAGTTTTTCTTGATCCAAGGTATTTGTCGCGCGGTCATAGCCGCTCCGATAGATCGTCCACGTGTGGGGCGAGATGGAGACCGTCCCGCCCTCGTCGAGCTCGACCGTGACGGACGATTCGGGAACGGAATCTTCCTTGCCCGCCTCCTTCTTTTGGCCTGCCCCATCTTTTCCCGCATCCGTAAACCCCACGACGAACCCGAGGCTTCCATTCACGAAACGGTTGTTCTGGTCGTTCGCGAGGCACATGACGCGGGCCCCTTTCTTGAGGCGAAGCTCCGACGGGGCGGGCGCATCACGCTCCGGGAACTCGCCCGTGAACGTTCCTCGAAACGTCTCCGGACCGCCACGGAGCTGGCTCAAGCGCGTCTCGTTCACTTCATCAGCCAACGCGTTCACCGACGTCAGCACGATCGCGTCTTTTTGCGGAGAGGTCCGGGCGCGGGCATTGAGCTTTGTGAGGTCCATTTCGGTGATCGTCTTGTTTCGCACCGCGTTCAAGAACGTGATGAACGTCGGATCGGATTGGCGGTAGACCTTTTCAAGCTCGACAAAGGCGACGTCTCCCGCCGCGAGGAGTTCCCTCATGACGTGGGAGGCGAAGAAGTACGGGGAATCGTACAGCTGGGAAAAGGCTTCACGCTCGGCGGTAGCGATGACGGGCGGGAGCTGGTACAAGTCACCGATCGCGACGATGCGCAATCCTCCAAACGGGCTCTTGCTTTTTCGGATCGCGCGCAGGAACTGGTCCATGCAATCGATCAGATCCGCCCTAACCATCGATATTTCATCGATGATGAGCAGGTCGGCGTTTCGATAGATGCCCGGCTCGATGGCCAGGCTTCCCTTCTTCCGTGCGTCCTTGACCGTGATCCCCGGCGAGAAGCGGAAGAAGCGGTGGATCGTCTCCCCGTCGACGTTCAAGGCGGCGACGCCCGTCGGCGCCAGAACCGGAGCGATCAGGCTGGTCGTTTCACGGAAATGCTTCAGGAGCGTACTTTTTCCCGTTCCGGCGCGACCCGTGATGAACGTAAACGGACCGCCTTCCTGCATCAGGCGTCGGGCTTCCGTGAATTGAGGCGTATGGGAAAGCGGCATGCGGGAAAAGGTAGCAGTCGGTGGATGCTTTGTCAGGGAAGACGATCGGTCTCGTGCCCCGGGGTCCTCACGCTCAAAAAAATCACCCGATCCTAGAGGAGGGTGACGTAGTAACCGTCGGCGTCCTTACCGAAAAGGAGTTCGCCGGCGAAGCCGAAGGGGGCGCCTGGGGCGGCGTCGAGCTTGGCGCGGAAGTTGGCCGCGAAGGCGTCGTAGAGCTGGCGGACGTGCTCCGCCTCGAGCCAGGTCGCGAGGGCGTGGGCCATTGGCCCGTCCCAGTCGTGGAATCCCTGCATCGAGAGGTAGGCGTCCACGGCCGGCGGGTCGACAGGAAAGAGGCGTTCGTTCAGACGATGTGTCTCCGTCGCCGACGTGGATGCGCCCTTCCGCAGGAGGTACGGGACGTTCACCCAGTCGGTGACGAGAAGCCGCGGGACGTTCGCGAGGGCGGCCTGGATCTCCTCCTCTCGGGCCTTCGCGATCTCGTCAGCATCCATCGTCAGCTTCAGTTCGCTCAGCCTCTTCCCAGCCGCGTCGATCGTCCAACTGGCCAGTCCCTCCATCTGGTCGCGCAGCTCGAGAGGAAGGTCCGGCCAGATGGGACTCGCCTTCTCCCGTTCGAAATCCGCCCTGCACTGGTCGGGCGTACCCTTGACGATCACGGGATCCTCGGCCACGACGGCCGCATCACGCTCCGCCGCGGCCGTACGTGCCAGGCGTTCGAGCAGGTCCCTGGGAACGAGTTCGGCGAGAGCGGCGATCTCCTCGGGAACACGGGCGCGCCTCTCGCGCTTCGCGAGGAGGGCTTGGACTTGGGTCGGATTGATGGGACCGATGGGCCTGGTGAACATGGGATCCTCCTTTTGGCAGACCTACGCAGTGGGAAGGACTGAAAAAACGTAGCGGAAAAGAGCTCTTTCGTCAATCCCTTTATACGTATGACCAGCGCTCACGAGACCCCTCATCGAGAAAATCACCCGGGCGAATTCGAAGACTCGGCATGCCGCATTGACTCGCCCCCACCCCGACCGATGGGCCGCATCGTCGCCAGAATTCTTTTGTGTTAAGGTCGCATATATGAACATCGTCGAATGGCAAACCAGCAAAACCGGCCAAATCCCCCTTCCCGAGGTCTATTGCCCTACCCCGGAACACGTCAGAAGCCGCGTCGAAGAGCTCGCAAGGACCCTGTTAGCGAACGGCTGGGCCCCAAAAACCATGCAGAATGTGAGGAACGCCTGCTTGAAGATGCTACTTTCCCGATTTGATCGGAATGATGGGGCCTGGAGGGACGTGGAGGGCTGCTGGTTTCAATGGAGCCTCAGCAAAGCAACCGACAACGTCCTCATTCAAATCGGCGACCGAGGGGCGACGGTCCTGATCTCGCCTACGGCGAACGTAGGAACGCTTCCGAGGGACATTATCGACCTGGGCCTGGAACCGGGGGAGAAACGCTTCCGTGACGGGCTCGCGGACTTGGAGCAGGTCCCCCTTTCCTCGTTAGGATGTTGCTCGGGAGAATTCATGACCGAAGGTACGCCGCGTGAGGACAAGCCGGAGAAATCCCCTCTTAGCTCCATGCCATTCCCTGATGGGGTAAAGGTATACGGGATATGCGTGCAATTTTGCGTCTTGCGAGAGGCGCGCCCGAAAACTCAACAGCAGGAAACGCCGGTGCGCTGATTCGATGAGCTAGCGCAAGCATCGGGGGCCATTCTGCTATACTCACCTCATGAAGAAGCCCGCATTGAGACCGCCCGCCCATCGGACCCCGAACGACCTGCAAACCGCCCTCGCCTCTTCCCCACCGGCCCTCGCGGCGTGGAAGAGCCTTACCCCGCTCGCGCGTAACGAGTGGATCTGTTGGGTTATTTCGGTGAAGAAAGCGGAAACACGGGAGCATCACATTCGACGGGCGTGCGCGGAGTTAGTTGAGGGGAAACGGCGGCCGTGCTGCTTTCCGGGGTGTCCGCATCGATGAACGCACACAAGCTCCGCGAAGCCGAATCGTCTAAACGAGCCTTCCCTCCGATAAGCCCAGGCATTCCGTCTTCATCATATGACCTCCCCCATCCTAAAATACGCCGTCCTCAACGCCCTTGGCACCGCCGCCTACGTCACCCTGGTCGCGAGCTTCTTCTTTTACGCCGAAACCCTTTTGGGAAACGGTATGAAAGAGACGGTCTTCATTCCCATCGCGATGCTGCTCCTGTTCTTGGTTTCCGCGACCGTGACAGGATCGCTGGTCTTAGGACGCCCCATTCTCTGGTATCTCGATGGAAAGAAAAAGGAAGCGGTCCAGCTGCTGCTTGCGACCGTCGGCGGATTGGCGATCCTGATGGTCCTGGCGTTTTGTGCGCTCGTGATTGCCGGGAGATAAGGAGGACATAGGCTTCCTCAAGGGGAAAAACGATTTGCGATCGTTTTTTTCGGCGAAGAAAAAACCGCAGAGAACGGTTCAGGTGAGCGGCGGAAGCGCGTCATTGATGGCACGAGCGGCTTCGGCGAGCTGAGCGACGGCTTCAGCGAATGCCGGCGCCCCTTCAGGGAAGACCGGCTCATGTTTGGAATCATAGAGGCGGGACAAGCCTAACAGGCTGAAATCCACGACCAGCGGGCCGGAAGCGGCGATTCCTACGGGATAGACATCAATGATCCATCTCGAATGGTCGGCGGCCATCAGGAAGAACCAGCTATGGTCGGCGGCTAGAAACCGTCCGTCGATCGCACGTAGCACGGGAAAGAGCGGAGCTAGCGCTCGCACGAGGATGTGGCAGGAAACGAGGACGGGCCCACCCCGGGAATCCATCCCATGTATTTTGGCTTCATTCGACTCTTTTCTCCTGTTTCGCGTTTCTTCTCGTCCTCGTTATTCGCTCCCCGTTCCCGCACCCCTCCGTCGCGATCGTGGGGGCGATAAGCGCGGGAGCAGCTGGAATCACGATCGCTTCCGTCTTCGCACGCCGACGGGCGTAGATATATCTGCATGCTCTACGCCACGCTTCTTGCCTCCCCCCAGAAACCATGCCACCCTAGCCTCAAACCGCCTTCCCTTCCCGCCTATGACCCCCACCATCCTCACGGGTGACCGCCCCACCGGCCGCCTCCACCTCGGGCACTACGTCGGCTCGATCCAGAACCGCCTACGCCTCCAAGAGGAATACGGCAGCGCGTACTACATGATCGCGGACGTGCAAGCCCTCACCGACAACGCCGAAAACCCCGAAAAGGTCCGCGCGAACGTGCTTGAGGTCGCCATGGACAACCTCGCGGTCGGGCTCGATCCCGAAAAGACGACCTTTTTCATCCAATCCCAGGTCCCGGAAATCGCGGAACTCACGGTCCTCTTCCTCAACCTCGTCACGCTCGCCCGGTTACGCCGCAACCCGACGGTCAAGAACGAGATGCAACAGAAGGGCTTCGGCGAAGACGTCCCGGCCGGCTTCCTCGCCTATCCCGTGAGCCAGGCGGCCGACATCCTCGCGTTCAAGGCTAACTTGATTCCCGTAGGCGACGACCAACTGCCCGTCATCGAACAGGCCAACGAGATTGCGGCAAAGTTCAACGCCCTATACGGCGAGACGTTCCCCAAGATCGAGACGGTCCTCTCGTCCACCTCGCGCCTGGTCGGCACGGACGGCAACGCGAAGGCTAGCAAGTCCCTGGGCAACGCCATTTCGCTCAGCGATACGCCGGAAGAGGTGAAGCGCAAGGTGATGGGCATGTATACGGATCCCGGACACACGCAGGTCGACTTGCCGGGCACGGTTGAAGGGAACGTGGTGTTCGCGTATCTCGACGCCTTCGATCCGGACACGGCGGAAGTCGAACGCCTGAAAGCCCACTACCGCCGCGGCGGGCTCGGGGACGTCGCGATCAAGCAGCGGCTGACCGCGGTACTGGAAACGCTCCTGGCCCCCATCCGTGAAAAGCGCAAGGCATACGAATCCCAGCCCGAAGCCGTGCTCGAGATCCTGCGCACCGGCACCGAACGCGCACGCCTTACCGCTCAGAAAACCATGGAAGAGGTCCGCAAAGCCATCGGTATCGGATATTTTTCGCGCCCATAGACGGGAACATGGGCGCGTGCGCCACGTCGCGAAGACGCGTGGACAATTTGCCGCTAAATACGCTACGATGGCGGTATTAATGCAACTTAGAGACGCGTACGTGATTATTTATGCGTAAGATCGGCCCTTTGGTCGCGGGATGGATTCCCGTCGTACCGACTCAAAAACGCCCTGAGAGCGCCCCTATTCATCCAGGAAGATTTACCCGCCCTGAGGGGATCATCGTCCCTCCACGGGAAACGATCCACCTGGCCATGGGTCCCGATGAAACGCCGATCGTCGTAACCCGGAGAGACCCGCACGGAACTCCGATCGTTAAACGGCCTCCCGCCAACCCGGCGATGGAACTCCATAAGGGATCGCCCGTCGTAAGCATCGACCTTCCAAAGGGGGATGCGGCGATCATCGGACCGAACCTAGAAGATGCGGACGATCGAAAAATGCGGAGGGTCGAGCGATGCATGGACCGGATTACGGTGTCATACGACGAAGCAGGGAACACAGCTGCTTTCGCGCTCGCTGACGGCGCCTCTCAAGGAGCCGGCTCTGCCTGCGTTGCGGATGCCGCGACCATTCGGGCGATTGACGCGCAGCGACGCTTGTCGGAACATCTGACAGAAGCGAAACTCCCCTTCAGCGAAGCAGCAGGCATCGCCCTCGTTAGAGACGTCGAAAACCACTTACGGGGGCGACTTCCGCCGATCGAAACATTGCGTGTGGAGTACTCCTCGAACTACTTGCCGAAACAGACATACGGCGAAAGCATGCGCGAGAATATGGCAAGGATGGCTACCGCACAAAAAATCGTCGGGGCAACGACGCTCATTACGGGCTCCTTCCGACAGGTGCGCCATCGAGATACCGGCGAGCCGCACGAAATGACAATCATCACACAAGTCGGAGATGGAGGATACGTCGTTATCGGTCCCGGCACTACGACCACACAGGGCAATTTCGATCAAAGAGCGCCTGCCCAAATTTCGCCAGCAAAAGTCAAAGGAGTGGACGAAGCCGGCATCCATACGACGGCCGTCCCCTTAAAAAAAGATCAGATTTTGCTCGTGTTTTCGGATGGGCTTCAGAAAAGCCCAGCATTCCCCTCGATCGAGGCCGTACAGCAACGCGCCCAAGCGCTATTCGATCACGGAGTCACCGATCCGTGCGATATCATCGACCAACTTCTCGTGGATGCGCGCGGGGACGGAGAGACCTGGGCTGATGACGTGAGCATCTTCGCGCATCTGGCAAGGGTGTGAGCTTGGATAAAGAAACATCGGCGCCTCTCTAACGAGGCGCCTTTTGGTATCCCGACGAGAGCACCAAGGAAAGGGGCACCCCCCCCCTACTCCTGCCGCAAAAACCCCACAATCTTCGCGAGGGTCGGCTCGAACCGCTTATTCACCTCATGCTCCCACACCCGAATCACCTTCCACCCGCGACTCCGCAAGAACCGGACGACGCGCCGGTCCCGGCTCATGTTCCTCTCGATCTTGTTCCGCCAAAAGTCACTCCCCAACCGTTCGGACCAGCGCTTGTACCGATACCCATGCCAAAAGTCCCCGTTGATGAAGACGGCAAGGCGCTTCCGGGGCAAGGCGATGTCGGGCGAACCGCGGGCGCGGCGATAGTGGCGCTGGAAATATACCCCCTGCTTGCGCAAGGCCGAAAAGACGCGTCGCTCGAGGCCGGTGTTCTTGCTTTTGATGGAGGCCATGATGCGGCTGCGAACCTCGGGCGCGAAACGGTCAGGCATACGGAAAGAAAATCACGCGCCAGTTTACCGAGATTAGAAAAAGGGAGCAATCCGAAGAAACATTCAAAAAGGGTCGGTCCGTCTCAGCAGATGCGAGCAGCCTTGATCATCTCGCTATTCTAGGGTAGGCTGGCGTCGTTTAGACTCACCCTTCTTTTATCTCCCTTATGCCCGTGAACGCCTTCGCGATCCTGGTCGCTTCCGTCCTCCAATTCATTTTTGGCGCCATCTGGTATACGCCCATCTTCGGCAAGATCTGGGGCGAGATCCATGGCTTCAACACGCGTTCCAAGGAAGAGCAGGCGAAGATGATGCAGGGGATGTGGAAGCTCTTGCTCCCGCAATTCCTCCTCACGATCCTCACGACCTACGTCCTCGCCCTGTTCAACGCGCAATTCCCAGGGAACTGGCACGCGTTCGGCCTCGCTGGCTTCGCTTGGCTCGGCTTCGTTGTGCCCACGCAAGTGAGCGCGGTCCTCTTCGGCGGTACGCGTCCGGACGCGATCCTGAAGAAGATCCTCATCATGGCTGGCGGCTCGCTCGGCTGCCTGATGATCGCGGCGGCGGTCTTGCAGCTCATGTAATGGAACGAGAAAAAGAGCGCCTGCATTTCTGCAGGCGTTTTTTGTCACGGCCGTCATCCATCAGCGCGCAGGACGTGCCCGATCCAAGCCGGTTGGCTTTCATTGTCACAAAGCACCGACCTGATCATGGGGCTGGCAAGATGCTCTTTCGCATCCGCAGGTTCAAGATGAGGCGCTCTCCCTGCAATGGCGGGAGGACCTCGTGGATCACCTGCACACCCGAACCAAACCCCGGCGCCCGGAGGAACATGGCGGTCCCGGGAAGCGTAAGATGCTCGTCGATCTGTGTGAGGCGACGATAATCCGGTGGTTCGACCTCAGAGACGTACACCTTGACCCAGGCCGATCCCTTGACCGTGTACGTCACGCTGAGGAGCTGGTCACTGCGACGGTCACGATGCGGTGAGATCCAGTCGTTGGGGGCGCGATAGCGTTGGTAGCCGATTTCCGTCGGCAGCCAACCGGCAAGTTCGGGAAACGCGGGCAGACAGGATGCCACGTGCTTGGCTAGGCCATGGCAAAGGCTGGTCCCGACCGGCACTTCGGGATGATCGATCGGATAATACGCCCGCTCGTGCCACTGCCGGACCTCCTGCGGCGTCCCGGGGTTGATGGGATGGGCGACATGGTCGCCAAAAACGAGCGCAAGGCGAGCGATCTCCCCTTCCAAGCGCGCACAGGCTGTCGCATCCAACGCCCCAGGCACGAACAAATACCCGCGATCACGGGTGTGCGTGAGGATCGTCGTCAGGCCCATCTCGCCAAACGGTTCTTGCATGGGGCTAGCTTGGCAGACGGGGAAAGAGCTGTCAGGGTGACTCGGGAGGGCGCTTACGTGCCCCCAATGCAAGGAAAGCGAGGTAACCCATGCGGCACGACAAGCTGGTACGCGATCGGATCCCGGAGATCATCCGGAGAAACGGGGCGATTCCCGTCACCCATCACGCGGACGCTGAGGAATATTGGCGAAAGCTGAAAGAAAAACTCGAAGAAGAGGTCGCGGAAACGCTGGCAGAGACGGATATCCCCGGAGAGCTCGCGGATGTGCTCGAGGTCATCCACGCGATCTGCGCCGCACGAGACATCTCGTTCGCGGACGTCGAACGGCTGCGCCAAGAAAAACGCCAGAAGCGGGGCGGATTTACGGGACGACTGATCCTAGAGGAGACGGTCGAGAAGGAACCGTAAACAGGGAGAGGGGATTTCGAGAAGGCTCAAAGGGCCGCGCAGGGCTCTGACGGGTCCGGCCGCTCGGCTATGATCCTACCGAACGGACGGCGCCACCTCACTCCCTGGAGGACTCGATAGCTTTTTCATCCGCAACATCCAACACCTCAGCAGATGCCAGCGCGCAAACGGGGAAGGACCTACTGGCACGGCTGCAGGCGAAGACCTCCATGGCCCTGCTCATGCTGTCACCGGTCGTCATCCTCATTGGCGGCCCCTGCCACGCCTCGTTCGATTTGGCGTCGGGACTGCACGCCTACCGACCCCCCCCTCACGATCACTCAGGCGGCGATCGGGGGCGCCGTCGTCATCCTGATCCTCGTCGGCTGGCCCCTCCGGCGTGCCCTCGATCAGCTGAACACAGACTGACCTGCCCCCAGGACAGTTTTTTTATAAGCGGCGGCAAACCGCTCGACGGGCACCCCTCCCCCCGCTATGCTCATCCTATGAAGATTTCCCCTGCAAAAACACGGATACGCAAGGCACCGAAAGACCCGTTCCGCCTCACGATCGAACCCACGCAAAAGGAAGGCGCGACGCACGGGCCCCTCGCTATCGAATACGCGTTCCACGACACCCCTTTTGGCCTCACCCTGATCGCCACGACGGCCCGTGGGATCTGTTACATGGCATTTCCCGAGACGGAAGCGATCGGGTTCACTTCCCTACAAAAACGGTTTCCGCGAGCGAACCTCGGCCAACGCATGAATGCCCAACAGACCAACCTCTTGCGGATCTTCTCAAAAAAGCTCGCTGAACCACTCGATCTCCCCCTCGACCTAACAGGAACCCCCTTCCAACTCGCGGTCTGGAAGGCATTGCTCCGGATCCCGAAAGGCAGGTTCTCGACCTACGGGCGCCTGGCGGCCTTCGTGAAGCGCCCCCAGGCCTTCCGCGCCGTCGGAACGGCGGTGGGACAGAACCCGATCGCTTTCCTCATCCCCTGCCACCGGGTGATTCCAGCTGACGGCTCGCTGGGGAACTACCATTGGGGAACGGCGTGCAAGGCAGCGATCCTGAAGTGGGAAGGTATTGACTTAGGCGAAGAGAACGCGGAAAAATCGGGAAAGAAATAAGAATGCGCCGCCCATGATGGGCGGCGCATTCGTTGGTCAGGCGATTATCTGGCTTCCCGTGCGTCGCAAAATAGGCGCATCCCTTTTGCGAGAAATTCCGGCAGGTCGGGATGGTATTTGCGATAGAAATCTCCGAAGCGTTGGTCAGCGACATACATGTCGGCCAGGCCGCGATAGATTTGAGGCGTACACGTGTAGAACCGCTCGATCCCTGCATGATGGTTGGCAATCTCAGCTTGAACATCGGGATCATCCGGCATCTTCCCCGCCACCATCAGAGTGACGAGCGCCTTGATGTTGGCGTTCGTCGCATCCTGGATAGCTTGCCAATCCTGTTTATTGAACCCCTTTACACGTTCTTGGGATTGACGATAGGCATCGGTGTGACCCCAGCGCTGCTGCGCTTCCCGCTTATAGGCATCGATCTCCGTCTGGGAGAGCGCGCCATAGATATCTTTATCTTCAATGGGTTGGTGGGTGGACATACGGTCAATCGTCGTCTCAATCGTGCGGATGAGGCGCGTGAGACGTTTTTTCTTTAGGACCAACAATTCCTTTTGGTATGCCAAGACGTCGCATGCATTTAGATGCGGACGGTCAAGAAGGCTCTTAATCTCTTCGAGGGGAAAATCGAGCTCTCGGAAGAACAGGACCTGCTGCAAACGCGCGGAGTCGCCGTCATCGTAGACGCGATAGCCGTTTTTCCTTCGTTGAGAGGCGGCAAGCAACCCCTTTTGCTCGTAGAAGCGGAGCGTTCGGGGCGTTACCCCGCTCCGTTTCGCGAATTGTTGGATGGAATAAGACATAGGAAGGCCTTTCCTAGATATAAGGGTAATGTATGACGTTACGTCAAGGTCAAGAAAGGCGCCTCTCCCGGCAGGAGAGAGTGGGGCTACGACCCGCGACACGCCCTTTCCCGCTCAACAAAACCTCGAAACCCCATCACTCGCGACCTCTTCAAGAATCCCTTATACTGTCTTCATATGCTTCCGCTCCCTCGGCTCTTCGTCCTCTCCTTTTTTGGCTTTAGCTTGCTCGTTCCGTTGCTGCGGGCGGAAGCGGCTGGCCTGGGCGCTCGTTTGGCGGGGCGGATTTTGTTGCAGGTGGAAGCGCGGGGGGAGGCTTGGTATGTGGATCCGGTAAGCGGAAGACGCTTTTTCCTTGGCACGGCGGAGGACGCGTATGCGTTGATGAGGAGAAAAGGGCTGGGGGTGAAGCATGAAACGTTGTTGCAATACCAACGGTCGGGGTTTCCGAAGCGGTTGTCAGGGCGGATCTTGCTCGACGTGGAGGCTCGGGGGGAGGCGTATTACATCGTTCCGGGAACGCTGCAAGGAATCTATTTGGGTCGGGCGAGCGATGCGTATGCGCTCATGCGTCAATATGGGCTGGGAATCGCTGATGCGACCCTGCGACAGATCGTGATTGATCGGGAGAGCGCCCCCCTGCCGAGCGGAGGGATGTCCTCCATGAATGGGACCGGGAACGGAACGAACCCTCAAACGCCAAGCGATGCGACGACAACGGCACCGACTGCGCCCACCATCGAAGTGAGCGCCATCGAGCGCGAGACCTTCGACCTGATCAATGCGCATCGGCGCACCATAGGGCTCAGCGAGCTGCGCTGGAACGACACGGTGGCACGCGCCTCACGCGAACATAGCCAAGCCATGGCGGATGGACGGGTGCCGTTCGGGCATGCAGGCTTCGACGAACGGGCCGACCGGATCCTCCTGACGGTCGACGCGGGACGCATCGGCGAGAACGTGGCCCTGAATAACTGGGAAGATCGGCCCGCAGCCGCCGCGGTCCACGCCTGGATCCAGAGCCCGGGCCACAAGGCTAATATCGAACGCCCCTCGTTTACGGCCAGCGGGATGGGGGTCGTGCAGAGTTCGGATGGGGCATACTACTTTACGCAGATGTTCATCGAATGAGAACGAAAATCCTCACCGATACGGCCGATGAGGCTTGACAAATGGGATGAAAAGCCTACCGTAGAGGCTCCCCGCCCCTCACGACCGGAGGACGCATGGCAAATGAAATCACCCCCATCAACCGCACCCACTTCCTACTCGACGTCTACACGGACATCGTGAACGCGCACGGCGTAAAATCGATGCAAGGGCAAGATTTCCGCGATCGACATGCCGAGGACACGGAGTTCCTACGCCTGGCCAAGGCCGTCGACATCATGAAAACCGCCTTCGGGACAGGAGGAGCGGAACAGTCGGGACGCTGAACAGCTGGCGCATCATGAACCCTTTTCGGGGTTTTTTTCTTTGTCCGGCCATAAGAGAAGCATAAAAAATCCCCAAATACGTCAGGGGAAGAACGCCTATCCCGGCAGGCGCGGGCCGCGCGTAAGGAGGTAGGCCCCTTGAACATGCGGGTCACGCTCGATGTGGAGCTCATGGAGGGCGGGATGCCGTCCCGCCGCTTGATCCAACCCTTCATTCCAGATGACTTCAGCGACCGCGGCAGGATCGAGGAACGACGCGGTGTCCACCCCACTCCCCTCCCAGAAACCTGTCGCCATCCCGCCAGGGTGGACGATGAGGGTCTTGGAGCCAGGCGGCAGCTCACGATGGATATTGCGGGCAAACTGGGCCCGGGCGGCGTTGACCATCCCGTAGACAGCTTCATCGGAACGGATCTTCCAGGCTGAGGTCGAGGCGACGACGACCAACTGGAACGGCTGCGTGCCCCTCCGCTCCAGGAAGGTGCTCAGCGTGTTGATGATCCCACGGATGCTGACGTCGATGACGTTCGCGATGTCACCCGGCGACTGCTTGACGAGCGGCCCCTTCAGGCGCAGACCCGCCACGTAGAAGAGATGCGTCACGCGCGGCAGGGTCTCCTTCAGCCGATCCATGAACTCGCCCGCCAGCTTGGCGGAGGCAAGGGTCGCCCCTTCGCGACGGATGGCCTGCTGCACCGAGCCGCGGCCGATGAGGAGCGGCTCCAGGCTCGCCTTACGACCGACGACGACCGGCTGCACGCGATGCTCATGAGCGACCTGGGCGATCTCCCAGCCCAAGCCGCGCGTTCCCCCGATGATGAGTGCGGTTCCCGACATGGTGTTCTCCTTCGAAATCCGACGGTATCAGAAAAAGAGGATCCCGTCCAGGGTCAGGCCATCATGCGGCAACACACGGTCCACTCGCCTTATTTCTTCGTCAGAAATGTTGCCGGGCTCAATTGCCGATCCTTCGCATAATAAAACCACGATCGCCCCGTCCCATCTCCAAACAAGATCCCCGTCTTGCCGAATTGGAGGACGTCGAACGTCTTGAGATCGGGCTTTTGCGCGACCGGAAGATAGGCGAACAAGCGAATGACGTCCGTATCCGTCTTGGTCTTCGGATCAATCACGCGCAGCTCCGTCGGGATCCGCCAGCCGCTCGAATGAGTTCCTTCACGGCGCGTGACGAGGAGCTTCGTCGTTTTGGCGTCATAGGCGAGGCGGTCAAACGTTAACGCATGGGTTGCCGTCGCGAAGCCCGGCAAGTCCAGCTCGAGCGCCGCCCCACGCGTCCCGGAAAGGCGCACCCCGATCCCTTTGAAATCCGCTTCCTTTACGGCTGTCCAGGCAAAGGGTGTCGTTGGACGAGCCGTCTTGACCTTCACGACCCCCGCATCCCAACGCTTGGCAGCTTCCTTCTTGAAGGCGAGTGCCGCCGCCTGTTCAGCCTTTTTGGAAAATAAGCCGAGAGCCGAGATCACGGCCCGTTCCGAGGTCCCACCGCTCACGCCAGCCGCAACCCGCGCCTTCCCTTGTGCGAACAGCGTCGTCGACCCTCCCCCATCGAACATCATGGCTTCTTGGATATTCGGATATTTTTCCTTGAGGAACGCCCCCAAAGACGAACCGCCTTGGCCAAAGGCCGGATACGATTTTCCGGCGACGACAATGAGGTAGGCGGTCTTGCGATCCGCGGAAATAGCGATGGCCGTGCGCGCGTTCTTGCCGGCGCGACGTTCCCAAAGCGTATATTCGTCAAACCCCTCTTTCGTGCTTTCGCTCAAGACCTTGCCACCGGACAGGAAGAGCGGACCAGCGCCTAAGGCGTGCCGCGGGACGCATTTTAGCTTCTGGAGCCCCGCCTTATCGTACTTCCCGATATACATGGACTGGTCCGCACACACGACGAACGTGCTGCGGTCACCGCGTTCGAAATGCGTTTTCCCGTCAACGATCGCAACGTCCTCTAATGATCCCCACGGCCAATCGACATTAAAATAGGAACCGTTAATGGCAGCAACGGCGCCGGACTCTTGCGCCAAGGCGGACACGGGCTGGTAGACGAACTCATCGCGGATCTTGGTGAGATCCGCCCCAGGCTTCGCGGGCGTGAACGAGCGTCGCGGCAAGATGGGACGGACGATCGTGTCACCGCCCGTCTTCACCTCGATAACGTACAGGTCCGTCTCCAGGTCACGCCAGTGATGCAAGCGCGCTTCCGGCGTCAGGACGGCCTGCACATTCGTTTCGGTATCGACCCCGCCCTGCGCCTCCCACGCGAGCAGACGACGGACGGCAAGGGCGGCATCCTCACGCAATAAAGGGGCCGCGGGCAAGATTTTATTCTTGGTCCGGAACAACAGCTTCAATCGATCGGCCGCGATGAGGGCGCCCTGGCGGTTCGCGGGAAGCTCGGCGACATCCGTCGGTTCGAGGTAGCCCAGCGGCTTGGTCTCGAAATCCTGGAAAGCGAATATCCGACGTCGCAAGGCAAACAGCTGTTGCATCGCCTCGTCTCGACGGATGAGGTCAGGACGCTCCGTGGCGACGGGAACGCCCGCCCCCGAGAGACATCCGCGGATATTTTCCGGGGTCCAATAGGCGGTCGGTCGCGGCCCCAATTCCGGACAGGCGTCTTCCGTCCGCAAGAACATCAGCAGACGGAACCACTCATCCGGAACGAGCGGGACCCCATACCCAAACGTCGTCGACGCCTGCGGCACGATCCACCCATCCGCGACAACCCGATTTACTTCCGCAAATTCAAAGGTCTTCGTAGTGACGTCGGAAAAGGCCTGCGCCGGGACCGGAAAAAGAGAAACGGCACCGAAAGCGGCCACGAAGAGCGAAAGGGCGGAGCGAAGGGTCATAGGAGAAGCCTAGCAAGGCCCGGACAGGAAGGAAAGAAGCGCAAGATTTAGGCATTTTTTAACACGCTTCACCTGGGGAATATTTTACAGACCCGGCCAGCTGTATTACCGTAGCCGACAGTCCTGATGGCTGCGAACGGACGCCCCCCCGCATGCTCACGATCATCCTGCCGACCCTCAACGAGGAACGCGTCTTGCGCACCACCCTCGAACGCTTGCGGGCCCTGACCACCATTCCCTTCGAAGTGGTGGTTTCGGATGGAAATAGCTGCGACGCAACTCGTGAGATTGCGCAGGAGTTCGCAGACCACGTGATCGTGTATCAAGGAGAGGCGCGCCAGACCATCGCGAACGCCCGTAATCTGGGTGCCCGCGTGGCAAAAGGCGATTTTCTCCTGTTCATTGACGCAGACATCGAGTTACCGAACATTGACCGCTTCCTGAGCGAAGCCTTGGCAGCCTTTGCGGCCGATCCAGAACTTGTTGCGGCGACAGTCCCCGTCTCCGTCCTCAAGGAGCAGGAAACCATCCGTGACCAGCTCCTCTTCGGAGTCGTAAACCTCGTGCACCAGCTGAATAACAACCTTCTCGGAACCGGCTCTGCCTCTGGAGAATTCCAACTGATCCGACGCACGGCCTTCGAACAGGTCGGCGGCTTCAACGACGATCTGGTTGCGTACGAAGACTGGGACCTGTTCGACCGGCTGGGACGGATCGGCAAGACCCGCTTCCTCACGAAGCGTCGCGCCTTCCACACCGGACGCCGGGCTCACAAGGTCGGGCACGCCCGCCTATTACTCACCTGGATCGGCAACGCGCTCTGGTTCAAGCTCTTTCGAAGAGCCTTCAGCAAGGAATGGAGCCCGGTACGCTAGGACTCACCACACTTCTTCACGACGCACACCGATGTGGCGTGCGTTCTCCGTCTTTTGTCGCCGGTCATTCGGCGAGACGCGGCGGTCTTTGCGTAAAATATCCCAATGCCGTCCTTGAAATGCGGCGGCTTGGCCGAGCATCATGCCATGCTCACGCTCCAAATGAGATTGCTTCTCCCCCCAAAACGCGGACCCGCAGGTACCGCACACGAACAGGGTGTCGTTCATAAAGGCGTGACGATGAAGAGGAGTTAGGACCGACCTCTTTTCTCGACTCCGTGGGATGAACGTCCGGAACGGCCTGCGCTTACGTCTTTTTACCGTAGGTCGATTCGGAGTTGACGTCAAGGCGGATTTTTTCGTCCGGTGAGGGTTGACAAAATGAACTGGATCGGCTACGTTGTGTGGCGCAAGGAAAACAGCCGACATCCCCCACCGCACCCACACGTCGCCCGGATCGACCGGGAACCAACCACAATGGAGAATGGCTTGCATGCAGAACCCCATCCCTCACCCGCTTCTCGTCCGCGCGTCCAGCATCCTGGGAACGCGCACTGAGCCGCGTATTCCGACAGC